>JAAZEM010000054.1 GCA_012512265.1 Armatimonadota bacterium
GCCGGCCAGCGAGCTCGGAAGCAGCAGCAGCGAGCCCTTCCCCACCTTTGCCTCTACCCAGCCGCGCTCGTTGACCGGCGCTCCGTAGCTGAACCGCCATGCCTCGTCCGGCTTGCTCTCGCGCCGGGCCGAAAGCCCCGCCGCGGCAAGCAGCGAGCCATCGGGCCGGCCAAGCTGATCATACAGCCCGGGCGCTCCCGAGGCGATAACGACGCCGCCAGCCCGGAGAAACTCGACGAGCTGCTGGGTGAACGCGCGCTCGAGGTGGCAGGCCACCGGCAGGATTACAACGTCGAAGCCAGAGAGCTTCACCTTGCCCTCGGCGAACCAGGTATCGGGGAAGACCTCGTAGAGCTGGTTGCGCGGGAAGAGAAGCCGGTGCCAGGCCAGCCACTCGTTCAGCACCTCCGAGCGGGGGCCCTGCGCGAGCATCTCGGCGTAGGGCTGCACGAGGAGCACCCGCGAAGGCACGATCTCGCTTCCCAGGAGCAGCGACTGCACCCGATCCACCTTTCGCTTCTCAATCGGGAAGCCGGGCGCGCTGTAGCGGAAGGTGGTCAGGTCGTAAATCGGCGTGAACCAGTTGCCATTGTAGCTCTTCAGGTAGGGCGCGGTGGTGTAGGCATACCACCAGGTCTGCGTGCAGTGCCCCCACACCGCATGCCGGTAGAGATAGCGGCGCATCTGGGCGCGCATCACCCGCTCTTCATGCATGCGCTGGGGGTGGTCCTCCTGGCATCCCCAGAAGTTCTCGTAGAGGCCCATCGGCTTCTTCGTCACGCGCTGCAGCGAGGCCATCCAGACCTGGACGGGCATCGTCGTCCGGCCGCGGTTGTGATAGCCGAGGATATCGACGGACTCCCAGATTCGGGGGCTTAGCACCCGGTCCAGCAGGCCACTGTGCTCGCCAAACACCGGCTTGGTGGGGTCCACGGCGGCGATGGTGTCGCGGATCCGCTTCAGGTAATCGACATACGCTTCCTGCGCCCAGCGCTGGCTTTCGATAGCGAGGGGTGCGGCGGCATCCCCAACGGCGACCGGCTTCTCAGGCGCCGGCTTGATCTCCTCGAAGCTGCCATAGCGGGTGTTCCATGCCTGATTGAGCCGCTCGATGGAGCCGTAGCGCGCGCGAAGATAATCACGGAACGCCGCCTGGTGCGACGGGTTGTAGCCGATGCGGACCCCGCTGGCATACGGTCCGGCGCACTCCCAGCTATCGACATAGAACTGGTACTCCTTACGATCCTTGAAGAAGCGTGCCATCTGGGTGAGCACGTCCTCCATGTGCGCGCCGGCCTTGGGGTTGAGCCAGTTGAAGAGGGTGACACCGCTCTTGGGGCCCATCGGCTTCCCCTCGGCGTCCCACATGCGCAGGTCGGGGTCGTCGCCCTGGGCCTTCACGAACTCGGGGGCGAGGTAGCCCTTATCGTGCAGGCTGTAGTGCGTGATGAGAGAAGAGCGCCGGATGCCAACCTCCCGCAGCTTCTCCCACTGGTCCAGGTAGTTTTGCCAGCCAGCCACGCCTTTCTCGAAGGTGATGGGGTAGCCGGAGGTGAGCGTCTGGCAATCCCCCATCTCAAGAAGCTCCTCCATGTCGTGGAAGGCCGGGTTGCTCCAGCGGTTCCAGAGGATGTAGCGCGGGCGCTTCTTCTCGGCGTCCCACCAGGGCTGATCGGTGGGCGCCCGCGGCACGATGGCCCACTTCGCATCTCCTGGTGCCAGGCCGGCGAGGAAGCGCTGCAGCCCCGCGTGCCCGGCGGCTACCGCCTTCTCCAGGCGCTCCAGCTCCGGGTCGAGCTTGGTCGGAAGCTCCGCTGCAGCCTGGGCCACGTAGAGCCGGCCATACAGCTGCTGGAGCCGGTCGAGATCCGCGAGCGCCGCGTTCAGCGCCTTCCCGTGCGTGCCGAGGGAATCCTGCGAGCGCCCCAGGTAGAGGATGGCGCGCCGGGTGCGCGAGAAGTCTTCCTGCCAGAAAGCGATCTTGAAGAGAAGCTGATTCCACCGCTTCGCCCGCGGCAGGAAGGGCGAGTCCGTCTCCTTCAGCTTGTTGAACGCCTCGAGCGGCACCGGGCCCAGGGTGACCTCGTCCGGATCATAGTCATACATCGAGGGGTAAGTGCGTTCCCCCTTGGGAATGGCCCGGATCGAGAGGTCCGAGATCCAGAAAGTGCCGGTGGCCTCGCGCACCCAGAAGCCGACGGTGGCGGAGACCGTGCGCTCTGGCGGTATGATGCGGTAGCGCTTCAGCGTCCATTCACCCTCGGTCTGGGTAGCATAAGGATAGATATCATCGCCGGTGAGCCAGGCTCCCGCCGCGTCTCGGAAGATGATGCGCAGATCCGCGCTCGCGTCGGCACTCACGCCCTCGGTGCGCCACCAAGCATCGATCACGTAACGCTCGCCCGGCTTCAGGCGGTCGGTCTCGGTCATCACCATCACATTGCCGGAGGGGTTGCGCGCCTCGATGCGCAGGGAGGGCTTGCCAGCGTGCCCCACTGCCTCATCGAGCGACCAGGGATGCTGCGCGTTGCTCGACCAGGCCGTCCAGCCCTTCAGCCCCTCGGAGAAATCAAAGTTGGGAACCAGCGGTTCCTGAGCGCCAGCGCCCACCGCGACGAGCCCGCAGACGCACGCGAGCAGAAAGGGGAAGAGAGTTCTCATCATCAATCACCTATTCTACAAGGAAAAAGACCCAGCCCCAAGCATCTCGCCTGGATGCCAACCGAAAGCCGATGTCGCTCCACCTTCCTGATTAGAATACGGCGATCCGACCGCGTCTCCTGCGCGGTCCCGTCACGGGCGGGCGCTCTGGCCCTAGCCGCGATGGGTTCCCACCGTCTCGCCGCCCCGAGGGTCCCGAAACCCTGGGCTAGGATGTCGGACTGATTCGCGGCCCTCCGCGAGCACCACGCGGTCGCTCTCCTCCCCCGGGTCCGGCGTGAGGCTGGAGGTTAGGAAGAGGGCCGGGGGCCAGATCTCCTTCGGTCGTTCTCCCTCTTGACATCGCGGCGTGAGCATGATACTATACCAATGGTTCACTCCTACGAACCTGTGGTGTCATCCCGTGAACGGAGGGAGCGCTCCAGATGTTGGATCCTGGGAGCAAAGCGGGGCGGATCGCAGCGACGATCCGGTCGCGGATTGTCTCGGGGGTGTATGCACCCGGGAGCTTTCTGCCGGCCGAGCGCGTCCTGGCCGAGGATCTGGGGGTCGCTCGAAACACCGTGCGCGCGGCGTTGGACTCTCTGGCACGAGATGGCTTCGTCCGGCACGAGGGACGGCGAGGGACGGTGGTGAACAGCGCCTTTGGCGGTGGAGCAGACGCCACGTTCTTGTTGGTATCGCCGGCGGTGGAAGAACACTCCCCCTCCCTGCTGACCCCCGAGGCGATGGCGCTCATCGGCAACACGCTCTGTGCCTGCAGCGGCTCCAACATTCAGTTCCATTTCCAGGCGATGCCGCCGGAGGGCGCGCGCGAGTTGGTGCGCATCGTCCACGGTGCCCGGTTGGCCGGTGTGCTCCTGGTCGAGTGTTCAGAGCCGGCGGTTCTGGAAGCATTGCACGATGAGGGCATCCCGCACGTTGTCATCAACCAGGAGCAGGATATGCCTGGGCCGGCGACGCGCGTCGATTTCTGGCAGATCGGTCGACATGCCGCCGAATTCCTGCTCGATCTGGGGCACCGGCGGTTGGGGGTGCTCTCGGGACCAAGTGACCGTCACCTCTATGGGCGCATGGTGGCCGGCTTCCGAGACCGGCTGGCTGAAGCGGGAGGCAGCCTCCGCCCGGAGCACGTGGCCCACGTGAAATCATGCAGTGAGGCGGCACGAAGCGCCGCGCTTCAACTCCTCTCGCGCCCTGACCGGCCCACGGCGGTCTTCTGCACTCGCGATGTGCGCGCTTATGGCGCCTACCTGGCCGCACGGGATCTTGGCCTGCGAGTGCCCGAGGATCTCTCGCTCGTCGGCTACGACGATATCACGTGGCCCGGCGAGGGCCGGCAGTTCCTCACGACGTTCCCAGAGCCGGCGCGTGAACTGGGCACGTCCGCTATCCACATGCTGATCTCCTGGATTCGCACCGGGATCGTCCCGGAAGACGTGATCATCTGCCCGGAGCTGGTGATCCGACGAAGCGCTGCCCCATGCAGCGAGGAAGGTGATGCAGACGATGGCAACCGGTGAAAGTGAAGTGCTCGCGCTGTTTGGCGGGCCGAAGGCCGTACAGTCCAATCCCGGCGATATGTTCGATTGGCCGATCGTCACGAAGGAGGACGAAGAGGCCATTCTGGATGTTCTGCACCGGAGGGCGATGTCGGGAAGCGACATCACCCAGCTCTTCGAGAAGGAGTTCGCGGTGTGGCAGGGGACGCAGTATGCCCTTGGCTTTAGCTCCGGCACTGCGGCGCTGCAGGCGGCGATGTACGCCTGTGGCGTGGGCGTCGGCGACGAGATCATCTGCCCCAGCCTCACCTACTGGGCGTCCTGTCTCCAGGCCTACTCCCTGGGCGGCACCGTCGTCTTTGCCGAGGTCGATCCGCAGACTCTCTGCATCGACCCAGCCGATATCGAGCATCGCATCACCGATCGCACGAAGGCGATTGTGGCGGTTCACTACCTCGGCTATCCGGCGGATATGGATCCGATCCTGGAGATCGCGCGCAAGCACGGCGTGAAGGTGATCGAAGACGTCTCTCATGCCCAGGGCGGGCTCTACAAGGGGCGCAAGGTAGGCACCCTCGGTGACGTGGCGGCCATGTCGCTGATGAGCGGCAAGTCGCTCGCCATTGGCGAAGCCGGGATTCTGGCCACCAACGACCTGGAGATCTACGAGCGGGCGCTCTCGCTCGGGCACTACGAGCGCTTTGGCTCCAACATTCAGACGGAGTATCTGAAGCCGCACGTTGGCCTCCCGCTGGGCGGCTACAAGTATCGGATGCATCAGATGAGCTCGGCGATGGGGCGCGTTCAGCTCCGGCATTATGACGAGCGCATGACTGAGATCCAGAAGGCGATGAACTACTTCTGGGATTGCCTGGAGGGCGTGCCCGGTGTCAAGGCGCACCGGCCCCCAAAGGGGAGTGGCAGCACGATGGGAGGCTGGTATGCCGCGCACGGCCTCTATTGCCCCGAGGAGCTGGGCGGGCTCTCCGTGACGCGCTTCTGCCAGGCAGTGAGCGCCGAAGGCTGTGGCATCAGCCCTGGTGCCAACAAGCCGCTGCATTCGCATGCCCTCTTCAATGAGACGGATGTTTACGGACACGGCAAGCCCACGCGCATTGCCAACTCCAACCGCGATCTGCGCCAGCCAGTCGGAAGCCTCCCGGTGACCGAGCAGATACCCTCGCGCTGCTACTCGATCCCGTGGTTCAAGCACTATCGCCCTCAGATCATCGAGGAGTACGCGCTTGCTTTCCGGAAGGTCGCGGAAAACTACGAGCGGCTGCTGGAAGATGATCCAGGGAACCCCGAAAGCCTGGGAGGCTGGCACTTCTTCCGGCACCGGTAGACTGTGTGTTCAGGGTTCAGCGTTCAAGGGTCAGGTCGGGCGTCACCGCGCTGCCAGGGGCGGGGCGCCGGCCAGCTTCATACACGTTGCATTGCCGCGCCAGGTGTGGCGCGGCAATGTAGCGCCCGGATCCGGTCGTCTCCGGCGGGACGTGTTCCGGCCTGAATCTGGAAGGAGCTCAAGATGGCCATCGAACAGATGACGTACGACACCGAATCGGTCATCCATCGGGCCGAGGCAATGGGCCTCGACACACGCATACTCTATGAAGCGGTCATCGAGCTGGCAGGAGAGGGCCTCCTCACCGCTCGCTGCATCAACGCGGGTGCATCCGTCCTCCTCAATCAGCTCGGCTTGCCCGAGTACTTCTTCCGTAACATCTCGAAGGACGCACTGAAGCAGGTGCTGCGCACCGTCGCGACCAACGTCTCCGTCATCGACGAGCGAGTCGTTCTGCGCGGGGAGGTTTCTGAGGCGCGCCTGGCCTTCGACAGCGGCGTGCAGATCCGCATCGCCACGCCCCAGAACCGCGACCGCATGGAGAAGGTGCTCAACAACGTCATGCACGGGAACCGGGTGCATTACTACTATAGCCCGGTTCACTCCTACTATACCTACATCATCTACCCGGAGCAACCCCCAGAGGGGAGCGAACTCGGAGAGGATGCGTCGCCATTCGCCTTCACGCGCGTGCCGGCGATGCCACGCAGCACTCAGAGGCGCTACGAGTCATTCCTGAGCCGTTGCCGGCATAGCGCGGTACCCCTGGTTGAGGTATCGCCCTCCGCGAATACCGACGAAACGCGCGTGATGTTCCGTGATGACGCCACGCAGTCGCCTCTGCCGGTGATTCGTCGCATGCTCGATGACCTCGGGATCTGCCTGAACCGCGCCTATTGGGAGACCTACCGGGGATCGACGGGGCGAGTGGAATCGATCTGCTCGCTGTATCTCGCCGGGAGGCCAGAGGAGAGCGCGCTCAGCAAGGCGGTGACGAACCTGCGTGGGCTCCTGGCCACCCCAACCGGCGATCTCGACAGCATCTATCTCGCTGGCGATCTGAGCTTCGAGGAGTATCTCTTCGCCACCCTGGCGCATTCTTTCGTCCATACCTTCATCCACAAGGGGCATGCTTCAGACCTGCGCATCATGGAAAGCCTGCCCAAAGAGCTGCGCAACGCCTTCGTGCGCCGCGTCTTCGACTCCGACCGCAGTGAGTACTCCCGACGGGTGATCCTCGAGGCAATCCACCAGGCGCCGGATCTGGTCAAGTGGCTCTACCGCCTCTTCGATGGGCGCTTCAACCCCAGGCGAGAGGAGCGCCTGCGTCAGGAGGAGCTGGACAAGGAGCTCTCGGCGTTCGTGGAGCAGGCTGCGGTCCGCTTCGCGGATGACCGTACCGCCTTCGAGCTCTTCCACTTCATGACGCGCATCGTCACCGACGTCCTGAAGACGAATTTCTATCAGGAGGTCAAGCGCTCGCAGGCCCTCCGCCTGGCTCCCTCCGTGCTGGATCCGCTCGTCTTCTCGGATCCGGTTTACGGCATCTTCCTGGTCGTTGGCTTCTACGCGACGGGCACGCACATGCGGGCAGCCGATGTCGCGCGCGGGGGCGTGCGCCTCATCCGCGTCACCCCTAGCAACTACGAGGATGAGCTCGACGCCATGCCGCTGCTCAACTATGCCCTCGGACCGGTTGCCCAGCGCCTGAAACACAAAGATATCGCCGAAAGCGGCGCCAAAGGCGTGATCGTGCCTCGACCCTGCTATGCGCGCGATGGTCTCAACGCCGTGCTCGACTTCACCGAGGGGATCCTCGACCTGGTGCTCCCGTCGGAGGACCGGGTGGATTACCTGGGCCAACCCGAGATGGTCTTCTTCGGACCGGATGAGGGAACCGCCGGTTTTATGGACGCCGTCGCGGCCCGGGCACGCGAGCGCGGCTATCGCTACTGGCGAACGCTGACCACCGGCAAGAGCATCGGTATCCCCCACGACACCTACGGACGGCTGAGCGACGGCCGCGTCTTCGGCCTGATTGGGAGGGGCGACGCGGGCACGGAGCTGCAGGTGGAGGGAACCCCGGTCCTCACCACCACCGATATGGAGCAGATCTACCGCGAGATCGGCGAGAAGATCGATACGAGCGGCATGACCACCATGGGTGTGATGGCGACGCTGCGCACCATGCTCGAGCATATCGGCCTGGCGGAAACAGACGCCAACCTGATGATGACCGGCGGCCCTGACGGTGACCTGGGTGGCAACCAGATCCAGTCGTTCAAGGGGCGGATCTGCCTGGTGGTCGATGGCGGGTCTATCCTCTTCGACCCCGATGGATTGGACCGGGCGGAGCTGATGCGGATCGCCTTCGCGCGGCACACGCGGCCGCGCCGCGACAGCATGGCCTATCCCGTGGAGAAGCTGGGGCCCCGCGGCTTCCGAGTGCCACGCGCTCACGGGCGCTTCACCCTGCCCGATGGCACCGAGGTGCCCGACGGCGCCTTCTTCCATCGCCACTTCCTGACCAACCCGGAATCTCGCCGCTACATCGAGGCGGCGCGCATCCAGGTCTTCGTGCCGTGCGGCGGCATGAAAGACACGATCAACGGCGAGAATGTGCGTGCGTTCCTGTCCAATTTCCGGGAACTGCGCCTCATCGTCGAGGGGGCCAACGTCTTCTTCGATGAAACGGCGCGCGACGTGATCGCACGCGAGAGCCCCATTCTCCAAGTCAAGGACTCGACAGCCAATAAGGGCGGAGTGACTTGCAGCGCCATCGCGGAGGTCCTTACCTCCTTCCTGCTGGGCGACCGTTACGAGAAGATGCTGGTGGAAAACCCCAGCCTGCGCGCGGATCTGATCCGGTCGGTCTTCGACCTAATCACCGCCAACGCTGTTGCCGAGACACGCGGGCTCCTGGCCCTGCACAAGGCGACCGGCCAACCGCTGCACGCGCTCTCCATCCGTACCAGCCTGGAGATCCTGTCGCTTCAGGAGAAGCTGGCAACCCGGCTGGAAGAGCTGCTAGCCGACGAGGAGATCCTCCACGCCGTCATCCGGGCCTATGTGCCCCGGGTGTTGCTGGACCAGCTGGGGACGAAGCGAATCTTGAGTGTCCTGGAAAGGCCGGAGCTGAAGCCCTACCGTGACGCCATAGTCACAAAGAAGATCGCGTCGATGGCACTCTACCGCCATGCGGCAGAGTGGGAGCCGTTCCTGCACCGGCTGGAGCAAGACTTGGTCGGAACTGTTCGAGAGCTCATCCGCGGCTAGGCAGCCCCGGCAAGGGTAGACTCCGCCGTGGCCGGTGTGACGGGACGCACCGTCCTGCCGGCCACGGCGATGCCTTCTGCCCTCGTGCGGACGCTGGCTGTTTGACCGCGGGTGCATCCCATAGGAGTAACCCCAATGACGAAGGTGAAAACAGGTATCATCGGAGTTGGCTTCATTGGCGAAGAGCACCTGAAGGCGCTGCGAGCGCACGAGAGCGTCGAGGTCATAGGCATCGCCGACCAGAGCACCGATCTGGCTGCTGCCCGGTCGCGGCAGTATGGGGTTCCTTTCTATACGGACCCAATCGCGCTGATGGAAGAGGCTCGCCCCGATTACGTCACGATCTGCACGCCTCACTTCAGCCACACCAGCTTCGCCATCGAGGCGATGCGCCGCGGCATCCACGTCCTGGTAGAGAAGCCGCTCACCGTCTCTGCGTCCGCCGCCGATGAATGCCTCCGGGTGATGCGCGAGACGGGAATGAAGCTGGGCGTCGGCTACCTTCAGCGCCTCCGTACCGCGCACCGAAAGGTGTATGATCTGGTGCAGTCGGGGTTCGTGGGCCGCATCCAGCGCGTGACGATGGTGCGCACCGCGTGGTTCCGCAGCATGGCCTACCACCGTTCCAACCCCTGGCGGGGCACCTGGAAGGGTGAAGGCGGAGGCATCCTGGTCAACCAAGCGCCCCATGATCTCGATCTCCTCGTGTGGACAGCCGGGCTTCCCAGCGAGGTGCTGGTGGAGATGGGAACCCTCGGTCACGATATCGAGGTGGAGGACGATGTCTGCGCTGTGCTCAAGTGGGCGAATGGCGCGACAGGCACCCTTCACGTGTCGACGAACGAGGCGCCGGGGCGCAGTTTCTACGAGATCGCCGGCACGAAGGGCACGCTCCGCCTGGAAGATGGCTGCGTCACCGCCACGGCACTCGCGGTCGACTCGCACGAGTTCTCCGAGACCACCCAGGAGCGGATGGTCCCCCCGCCAACTGGAGGCGAGATGCTGTTCCGCCAGCCTCCCGAGCCGGTCGAGTTCAGCACGCTCCCCGGGATGCACGCCAACTTCGCGGCTGCTCTTCGCGAGGGTGCGCCTCTCGTCTGCTCTGCCGAGGAAGCCTTGCAGGAGGTGGAGCTCGCCAACGCCATGCTCCTCTCGGGAGTGACGCGCCAGTGGGTCCAGGTGCCGGTCGACCGCGCCGAGTACGACCGCGTTCTCGAGGAGCTGATGGCTACCCGGTCTCTCGAAGCGTATAAGGCGAAGCGCGCCGGGCGCTGAACCGCCCCAGGCTACCCGCAGTCGATCCCAGGTTGAGAGGGCTCTCACAGCCCTCGCTGGATCGGCCCATTCCCCCCTCCCCGCGCGCGGGGAGGGCCGGGGTGGGGGTGACTAGCGGTCGAGTGACCCGGGGCACGTTCACGGCCATCGCTGCGGACTACGACCGGCAGGCATCACTCCACTGCCCGCATCGACACAGCGTCTTCAGGCACGGGGTGAAACAGCCGCCAGCAAAGCACCTGCCTGCTACTGGTGAATCGCCACTCGCGGCGGTGTCTTCTTGCGCGCGGATGCCCTCCACGCATCATAGCCGATGAGCCCCGCCAGGATCAGGTAGCACGCCGGAACCAGGTAGAAAGCCAGGCGCAGATCGCCGCCGCACAGGTTGCCGAGAACGCCCATCAGCCAGGTGAAGAAGCCGCACCCGGGAACACCGGCGCAGGAGAGGAGGATGAAAAGCATCGTCGTATCCACCTCGGGAAGCCGGTCAGCGCAGTAGCTTTGCACGCTCGGCCAGAACGGCCCGGTCGCGACCCCGGCGGCGACGAGGAGCGCGAAGAAGGCCCACAGGTTGGTGAGGTGCGGGAAGAGGAGCGTGACCAACGTGCCGCCTAGGGCCGACCAGATGATGAGGTGCTTCAACTGGTCTTGCCGGACCAGATAGCCCCATCCGGCCCGGCTGAGGAACATCCCCGCGGAGAAGCAAGCCGTGCCAACACCTCCCGCCCACGCCGCATCCATGAAGCTGAGCTGGATGTAGCTGGCGCACCAAAAGGTGAGGCAGAACTCGCCGCCTCCGGCGACGAACATGGCGGCGAAGAAGAGCCAGAAGGTTGGAGCGCGGAAGATGGCGAGCGCCTGTGCCCATACCGTCTGCCAGTGAAGCGGCTCGGGGCGCTCGGGATAGGCGTGGCCTTTGCGCGCGGGTAGGAGCAGCAGGAGCGCCGTGAAGAATCCCAAGAGTGCTACGGCGCCGATCACCACGCGCCAGGAGACGCCATAGGTTATCAGCGCCCCCGACAGGAGGACGGTGATCAGGACGCCGATAGACCAGAACGAATGCGCAAAGTTGATGTAGCGCCCCGGCTCATCGGTATGCAGGTCCTGTACGAAGGGGGTTGCCAGGCCCTCGATCACGCCTTCTCCTAGGCCGGCCAGCGTGAGCGCGAAGAGGAGCACGCCGTATCCGGGAGCCAGGGCGCAGAGAAGCACGCCGGCGCCCATCAGCACCGCGGACGTCCCGAGAGTCCAGCGCTTGCCCCAGCGCCCGGCGGCAAAGCCGCAGAGGAGCATCGCCGCCACCATGGAGAAGGTGCGCCCCAAATGCAGCGCGCCGCCTGCCGACATGCCTCCGTGCTCGAGCGAAAACCCCAGGTCGCGCGCCAGCGATACCAGCGCCACGGGTACCACCACCGAGCCGGCGGCATAAGAGA
This sequence comes from Armatimonadota bacterium, assembly GCA_012512265.1. Taxonomy (GTDB): domain Bacteria; phylum Armatimonadota; class JAAZEB01; order JAAZEB01; family JAAZEB01; genus DUUU01. The sequence continues at coordinate 11,493 of JAAZEM010000054.1, forward strand.
AAAAGGCCGTGAAAGCAGCGTAGTCATACCGCCCGAAGGCCATCCGTCGTGGCGATTTCAGTCCTGGCTCCTTTCTGATAACGCTCTTCCCCAGTAAGATGTCCGCCCGCCGCGTGGGGCATCTTCCTCTCGTTTCCCCGGCAACACCCAAAGTCCTGCCCACGGTACCACAGCCGCGAAGCCGTCGCCGGTAAGTCACCTGGGCGGCGCCGCCTGGCGTCGGGGGCCACTCTGGTTGCGGCGCAAGCAGGAGTTTCGGACATCTGGGGCCAACCACAAGTATAGTGGCGGTTGCCCGAGTCTATCCGGGCCAGGCTGATGCCCTGGGAACCGGCGCTCGTTAGCCTTCCCCTCCCAGCGGTGCTTTGGTTACAGAACGCACGAGAGAGGCCCCGGGGGCGAACGCGTCCAGCCGGCCGCCAGGCACCGGGAAACTGGATATCCCCGGTCGAGCCGGCTCCGCGGTTGCCGGAGCCGGAGACAAAGGCGCCTGCCCTCCTCCCTGATGGGAACCTGATTGAATCTCCATTCCGTCCGGATGGTCTACATCCGGCGGTGGGATAGACGCTGTGGTGCCCGCCAGCATCCTCTGGCAGCACCACCTGACCGCGGAAAGGAAAGAGCGCATGATTTGCGACACGTGCGGGCGAGAGAGCGAGCGCGTGGCGCGCGTGGTGATTGATCAGGGATATAACCGCTTGTTGGCGAAGCCTCTCTGGAACTGCCCCGAGTGCTTCGAGAAGAAGGAGCAGGAGCGGCGCAAGCGCAAGGAGCGCGAGGCGACCGCCCAGGCAGCCGCCTGAACTGAGCCTGCCCCAGGGCCTCGCGGGCGAGCGATCGATAGCGCGCGCCACCAGCATCCCCGTGCTTCCGGCACGGATCCCGGGACCGGGGAGTTGCGTTGCCCTGATAGTTGAGCCGGAGATGAGCCTGCCCGAGGGGGGCGAAGCCGAACTCGTTCCGTTCGTCTCCGGCTCTCCTTCGGAGGAGCGAGAGACAGAAGCCGATGCCTGACAACCTCGTGTGGGGCCGTGCCTTGGTGGCAGCGATGCACGCGCTGCCACCAGAGTGTACCGCTGTCGCGTTGGTGCGGCACGCGGAACGCGAGCCGATCCCCAGCTTCCAGGAAAATGATGTCGCAGCACTGACACCCCGAGGAGAGGCGGATGCCTACCAGCTGGGACGCCATCTGCCAGCAGGCCGCCCGATCCGGCTATTCCATAGCCCTATCGGACGCTGCCAGATGACGGCAGTTCGCATCGCCGAGGGCTTCCGCTCCGTGGGCGGTTCCGCCGAGGTGCTGGGCTGCGCGCCCCTTTTTGGGGGGCCCTACGTCGTGGATGCGGAGGAGATCTCCCACCTCTTGGCTGGAATGGGAGATCACTTCGTGCGCGCCTGGTTCGATGGCGAGATCCCATCCACCGCGATCCTGCCGCCGCAGGACGCCGCCCGCCAGCAATGGCACGCGATGCGCGGCGTGGCCCGGGAAGCTCCCGCCGGCAGCCTCACCCTCGTCTGCACTCACGACTGGAACATCATGCTCGTTCGCGAGACCTACCTCGGCGTGCGCCATGAAGAGCAGGGCTGGGCTGAGTTCCTCGATGGCCCTGTTCTCGTGCTGCACAACGGCGAGTGCCGCCTGACCTGGCGCGACCGCACCACCGCGATGCCGCTCTTTGCACCCGCATCAGATCGCGCACACACGGCCTGAGATAGGTAGGCCGGATGCGACAGGCATAGCCGGCTCTGAGGGGGGCTCACAGCCCCCCGAGGCCACCGCTACCATCCGCCACGTCGCCCTCGGGCGGCTCCTGGGGCGTATCGGTATCGATCTCCTCCGCTGTCTGAGCAATCGATACGCCCGGCGACTTGCCCGATTCAGCGGCGCCAATCGCCTGCCGGACCGCCGTCTCCTCCGCCGGCAGGCCGCGCTTGATCGTATCGATCTCCTCGCCCCGTTCCACCTTGCCCGGAAGTAGCGTGTGGCGGGTCTCTCTTCGATCCTGCTGGCCCATCGCGTCTCCCTTCCACCACGGCTCTCTCCCCTCTTCCCCGGCGCACCAGCGGCCCAAACCGCATGGGCACTACAGCTCGACGAGATCGCGGAGCCGGGCCAGGTACTTTTCACCAATGCCTCGGACCTCCAGGAGTTGATCCACCGAGCGGAAGGGGCCGTTCTCCTTCCGGTACTCCAGGATGCGCTGGGCAATCGCCGGTCCGACGTGTGGGAGACGCTGCAACTCAAGCGCATCGGCGGTGTTGATGTTGACCCGGCCCTCTGAAGGATCACGGATCTTGGCAGGGCGCTCCGCTCGCGGCGGCGTGTCCTCCTCGCGCGCGGGGGGCACCGGCGCGGGTTCATGCCGTTCCAGGGGCATGCGCCCGGCCGGAGCAGGCGGAAGCGGCTCCAGGCGAATCGACTCTGGGGCTATCCAGGCCCCATCCCCACGCTGTGAGCGCGACACGCGCACGGTGGGTGCTCTCTGCGCCTGCTGAACGCTCTTGCGCGGCACGTAGACCTGGACGCCATCGCGCAGGCACGCCGCCAGGTTGATCGCATCCAGATCGGCGCCCTCCTTGGCGCCCCCCGCGCGCTTAATCGCGTCGTAAACACGGGCTCCTTCCGGGAAGGAGTAGAGACCGGGTTGGCGCACGCAGCCGGCAACGTGGACAACGACCGGCGGGCGGTCCGGCACGGGAGCGACCGGGATCTCCTTGCTGGGCAGACGAGCCGAGGGATGCACTTCTGCTTTGGCGGGAGCCGAGGCGGATATGACGGGGAGGGGCGGCGGAGGCGCGGGCAGACGGCGGCGCAGGAACGTGCCGGCACCTGCGAGGAGCAGGAAGCAAAACAGCGCAACGGCAGCATAGACCTGGGTGCAAGGTGGCGGTGACACCGTTCGCCTCCAGGGGGCAGTAGCCCAAGCTCGCCTTATTATAGCCTACGTAGGTATTTGTTTGTCAATCCCCCGCGCGCTCTCCAGACGACAGCGCCTTTACAGCACAGGCGATCCGTGCTATACTGAGATTGACGGCGCGGAGCCGTCCTTTTTTGTGCCTGCAAAGGCCCGTCGGCACCTCCTCCGCGCAGGTGCGTGGTAGGCGCCGGCAGGAGGGTGTGGCGTTCCGGGCTGGGGCCCCCGCAGGCGAGGCCACCTCGGGCTCGCCTTGACAAGGCATAGAGGCGCCAGTATAATAAGGGGGTTCCGAAGGGAGTCTTCTCCGGTGGAGCGGCAGCCCCTCGGGCGAACGTCACATATCCGGGCTGGGAGATCGAGGGGCACCCCCCCCCATTCCGTGGGTTATGCCACGGGCGGCGCTACCGCGCTCGACTCCCCGGTGCAGTACCTTAAGGGAGTGGGGCCACGGCGCGCCGAAGCATTCGAGCGCCTTGGCGTGCGCACAGCGCGTGATCTGCTCTGGCATCTGCCTCGTCGCTACGAGGACCGGCGGAGGTTCAGCCCAATCCGTCTCCTCTCGCATGGAGCCGCGGCACTGGTGTCTGGCCGCGTCACCGGGGCCTCTACCGAGCGACGCCGCGGCCTGGTGATCACGAGAGTCCTCCTGGTCGACGATAGCGGGTCGGCCCACCTCACCTGGTACAACCAGCCCTACATGGAGAAGCGGTTCCCCGTTGGCACGCACCTGGTCGCCTATGGGAAGGTGGAGCGGCGGTTTGGCGCCGTGCAGATCCTCAACCCAGAATGCGAAGTGGTCACCGGGAACGACCTGGCGGGGATGGGGCGGATCGTGCCCATCTACCCGCTCACCGAGGGGCTCAGCCAGCAGGTGGTGCGGAACGTTCTCTTCGGCCTGATGGAGCTGACGGCCAGGGTGCCGGACTCGCTGCCCGCGAGCGTGCGAGAGCGATGCGCGCTGGTGAGTTTGCCTGTGGCGTTGCGCGACATCCACTTCCCTGAAACATGGGAAGCGTGCGAGGCAGCCCGGCGGCGCCTGGTTTTTGAGGAGCTCTTCCGGGTGCAGCTTCGGCTGGCCGCGCGGAAGGTGGCGGCGGTATCACACCCAGGCATCGCCTTCCGTGTGGGAGAGGAGATCCTCGCCGAGATTGGCGAGATGCTCCCCTTCGAGCTCACGCCGGCACAGGCGCGCGTGCTCGAAGAGATCCGCGCGGATATGCAGGAACCTCGGCCGATGCATCGCCTCCTGCAAGGCGATGTGGGCTCCGGCAAGACGGCAGTCGCTGCGGCGGTGGCGCTGGCTGCCGTGCGCAACGGGTATCAGGCGGCGCTGATGGCGCCGACCGAGATCCTGGCCGAGCAACATTTTCTGAACCTGGAGCGGCTCTTCCGCCCCAGGGGGATTGTGGTGGACCTTCTCACAGGAAGTGGCGGCGAGAAGGACCGCGATGCGGTCCGCGCCCGCCTGCGCACGGGCGAGACCGGCCTCGTGGTTGGCACGCACGCGCTCATCCAGGAGGATGTCAGCTTCGCCCGGCTTGGGCTGGTGATTGTCGATGAACAGCATCGTTTTGGCGTGCTACAGCGGCAGTCGCTTTGGGAGAAGGGCCACTCCGCCACCGTGCCGGACCTTCTGGTGATGACCGCGACGCCGATCCCGCGAACGCTGGCGCTGACGCTCTATGGCGACCTGGATCTCTCCGTGATCGATCAGCTCCCTCCCGGCCGACAGCCGATCACCACGCAGTGGTTTCCCGCGACAGACCGCGATCTCGTCTTCGAGTTTTTGCGCGATCAACTTCGGGAAGGGCGGCAGGCCTACTATGTCTGCCCGCTGATTGAGGAGTCGGACCAGCTCTACGCCGAGGCGGCGGTTGCCAAGGCAGAGATGCTGCGCCAGGTGTTTCCCGAGCGCCGTATCGGGCTGCTCCACGGGAGGATGAAGACGGCTGAGCGCGCCGCCACGATGGAGGCATTCCGAGCGGGCGAGATCGACCTCCTCACCGCGACGACGGTCATCGAGGTGGGGGTAGATGTGCCCAACGCCACGGTGATGGTGATCGAGGATGCCGATCGCTTCGGCTTGGCGCAACTTCACCAGTTGCGTGGGCGCGTGGGCCGCGGCACGCACCGCTCTTTCTGCCTGCTCATCACCGACCCGCGCAGCAACCCGGATGCGCCCGGCCTGGGCGATAGCCAGGGTCTCAGTGACGGGCAGCGGCGCATGAAGGTGATGGTGGAAACGACAGACGGCTTCCAGATCGCGGAGGAGGACCTGAAGATACGCGGTCCGGGCGAGGTGTATGGCACCCGCCAGCATGGGTTCGACGCCGTGGGGCAGTTGCGCATCGCCAATGTACTCCGAGACGCGCGAGAGCTGGAAGAGGCGCGCGCGGTGGCACAGGAGATTATCAAGGCCGACCCGGAGTTGCAGCATCCGGAACACGCCGGCCTGCGCAGCGCCCTCGCCGAGGCGGATCGCGCGTCCGCCGCCGTCGTCGTGGGATAAGGTTTTGCCGGGCGTTTCTGAAGCAGGTTCCCTGTTTCACCACGCGGAGTGGCTCACAGCGCAGCCGCGGGCAGACTGGGGTGGATGGGAAGCCGGACGTGCGCATCATTGCCGGAAGTGCCAGAGGGCGGATCCTGAAATCGTTCAAGGGGCCGGGCGTTCGCCCGACAACAGACCGCGTGCGCGAGAGTTGGTTTGCGGCTCTGGGCACGCGCGTTGTTGGCTCGCGCTTCCTGGATCTTTACGCGGGCACCGGCGCCGTGGGGATCGAGGCGCTGAGCCGGGGCGCGGCGCGTGCCGTGTTGGTGGAGAAGAGCCGGCAAGGCGTCGCCGTGATCCGCGAGAACCTGCGGGTGCTGGGCGATCTGCCCGAGGGCGCCGTGCGGGTTCACCAGGGCGATGCCGTGCAGGCGGTCGCGCTCCTGGAGCAAGCAGGCGAGGTTTTTGATCTGGTCTTTGCCGATCCGCCCTACGAGGATCTGGAGGCACCGCAGAAGGTGTTGGCTGCCTTGGGAAACGCGCGGGGCCTTCTCGCGGCGGATGCACTGGTGACGATCCAGCACTCGCGGCGCGTCGCCATCCCGAGTGAGAGCGGCTGCCTGGTCCTGCGCTCGGAACGTGTGTACGGAGAGACAACATTGAGCAGTTACGAACTGGGGGCAGAGTGAAGGCGATCTACCCGGGCACCTTCGACCCGATCACCAACGGGCATCTAGATGTGATCGAGCGCGCGGCACGCCTCTTCACGGAGGTGATCGTCGCGGTTGCGGTCAACCCGGAGAAGCACCCCTTCTTCGATATGGACGAGCGCGTCGCGATGATCCGGGAGAGTACCGAGCATCTCTCGAACGTGGAGACGGTTGCCTTTCCCGGGCTGCTGGTAGATCTGGCTGCCCAATTGGGGGCGCAGGTGATTGTCAAGGGCCTGCGCGCGGTATCTGATTTCGAATATGAGTTCCAAATGGCGCAGATGAACCGGAAGCTGAACCCGGGCGTCGAGACGGTGTTCATGACCACGGCCAGCCAGTACTCGTTTCTCAGCTCCAGCATGGCCAAGCAGATCGTCAAGCTGGGGGGCGATATCTCGGACCTGGTTCCAGCTCCGGTGCTCCGGCGGCTGCGTGAGAGGCTGGCAAGCGAGGGGTGAAGGGAAATCCGTAAGGCATCACGCGCCTCTCGCGGTGCGGATATGTGCCGGCCGGCCTGCCGCGCGCGCCGAACCCGCCTGCGGATCTCGTGACACGCTACGCGAAGCGCTTGCACATGCGTAGGTTCTCTGCTATTATTCTGGGTACGGCTGGCAGGAGGATAGGTCGCTCATGTCTGACGACTATCGAGGCAATGATGTACTCAAGCTCTTGGATCGCCTCGAAGAGTATATAGAACACCGCCCCGGGCTGATGAACCAGGCGCACTTCGTGGACAAGGATACGTTCTTCACCTTGACGCACAAGATCCGCGCGTCGCTGCCGGACGAGGTGCGTCAAGCCCGGAAGGTGCAGTCCGATCAAGAGCGTATCATCGGCGATGCGCGCGAAGAGGCCAGCCGGATCATCGAGGACGCGCGCAACCAGGCAGCGCTGCTGGTAAGCCAGAACGACATCGTTCGGCAAGCCGCGGAGCGCGCGCAGGCGCTGATCGCGCAGGCGGAGCAGGATGCCGCGCGCATTCGCGCCGAGGCAGATGCTTACATGCGCGAGAAGAAGCGCGCGGCCGATGATTACGAGCGCGACGTGCGCCGCGGCGCCGACGACTACGCGAGTGAAGTCCTGGATGGGCTTCACGTCTTCGTCGGGCGGATCCTGGCCACCATCGAGCGGGGGCAGGCGCGACTGGAAGAGCAGCGGACGGAAGAGGCGGAGCGCGAGGACGAGGAGCAGTAACGGCTGGCCGACCGCACGGCTGCCGCGGGCTCCAGGGTGCGCTTCCGTAAAGAGGGTGACTCGTGCTAATTCTGGTGCTAAATTCGGGCAGTTCATCATTAAAGTTCCAGCTCTTTGACATGGCGGATGAGTCGGTCCTTGCTCGCGGCACGGCCGACCGGATCGGCGAGCGGGGCGGGGTTGATGCCGCCATCGACTATCGGCCCGCGAACCGGGAAGCCGCCAAGACGCCCGTGGTCCTCCCGGACCACGCGACGGCGCTCGCCCGCGTCGCCGAGATACTGACGGATCCGGGGCAAGGCGTGATCGCCTCGCTCGACGCGATCGGCGCCATCGGCCACCGCGTCGTGCATGGCGGCGAGCGCTTCTCCAGCGCGGCGCTGGTGACGCCCGAGGTGGCGGGAGCGATTGAGGCGTGCGCCCAGTTGGCGCCGCTCCACAATCCGCCGAATCTGGTGGGCATCCGGGCCTGCCAAAAGCTGATGCCTGGAACACCCCAGGTGGCTGTGTTCGATACGGCATTCCATCAGCGGATGCCCCGCCACGCCTACCTCTACGCGGTGCCTTATGAGTGGTATGAGGAGTATGGCGTGCGCCGCTACGGCTTCCACGGCACCTCGCACAAGTATGTCAGCGAGCGGGCAGCAGAGTGGCTGGCGCGCGAAGGCCGAAACCCGGAGACGCTCCGCCTGATCACCTGCCACCTGGGCAACGGATGCAGCATGAGCGCCGTGCAGGGAGGCGTGTCGCTGGATACCAGCATGGGCTTCACGCCGGCCGAGGGCCTGGTGATGGGGACCCGCGCTGGCGACATTGACCCGGCCATCGTGCCGTACATCTGCGAACGCACGGGAATGACCGCCGACCAGGTGATGAACGCGCTCAACAAGAAGAGCGGTCTGCTCGCCATGTCGGGCTATAGCAACGATATGCGCGACATCCACGCCCGAATCGCGGAGGGGGACGCGCGCGCGCGCCTGGCGCTCGAGATCTTCTGCTACCGGGTTCTGAAATACGCGGGTGCCTATGCGGCCGTGATGGGCGGCGTCGATGCGATCGTCTTCACCGGCGGGATCGGTGAGCATGACCCGTACGTGCGCGAGCGGGTCTGCACGGGCCTCAGCTTCTTGGGGCTGCGCTTCGATCCCGAGCGCAACGCAGTGCGCTCCGGCGAGCGGGAGATCAGCGCACCGGGATCAGGCGTGCGCGCTCTGGTCATTCCGACCAACGAGGAGCTAGTCATCGCCCGCGAAACCGCGGAGGTCGTCGGCGCCCGCCAGGCGTAATTGAAGAATGCCCACCGTGCCTGGCTGGCGCTGGCACGGTGCCTGCGAGCGGGAGGTTGCTCTTGTCGCTTCCTGCGCGATGGGCAAGTGGGCATTCTCATGGGTGTGGCGAAGCCCCAGCGCCCGGTCATCACAGGCTGTCGCTGGCGGCCACTCGCTGGGGTGATGCGCATGAAACTTGAAATCTCTGAGATCATCCACCGGGTGGGCCATCAGGTCACGGTGGATATCAATGAGCCGTGTCCGGCAGACGCCGATTTCCGGTGTACTGCCCCGATCCATGGAAAGCTGACGCTGACCAACACCAGCCACCACCTTCTGGTGCGCGGCGATCTGGCCACGACGGTGGTCGCGGAGTGCGCGCGCTGCTTGAAGGAGGTGCTTATACCGGTCAAAGCGCAGATCGAGGAGGAGTTTCCCCTCCCGAAAATCGATGCGCGCGGCGCGGCCCACTGGGAGATCGAAGGCGAGCCAAGCACGATTGTCGAGGATTATACCCTCGATACGGGCGAACTGGCCCGGCAGCACCTCTCGCTGGCCGTGCCGATGGCACCGGTGTGCGACGATGCATGCCAGGGCCTCTGCCCGACGTGCGGCAAGAACCTCAACGAGGGGCCGTGCGAATGTCCGGTGGCCGAGATTGACGAGCGGCTGGCGGGCTTGCGTGCCTTGTTGGAAGAGAGCGAAGAAGAGGGAGAGGAGTAGTTCGCTGGCACACGCAGCTGTTCTTGCGGCGCAGGTACCAGCCGAACGAGAGCCGGGCCCGGGGATTCCGGGCGCCATCCCTGAAGAGGCATTGTCCCGCCGGGCGTCCGAGCCCGGGGTCATTGAGTTGGGAAAGGAGCTTTGTTGTGGCGCTACCTAAGAGGAAGACATCGAAATCTAATCGCGATTCCCGGCGAACACATTGGAAGCTGAAGCTGCCAGAGGTTTCCCCCTGCCCCCGCTGCCGCCAGCCGCGCCTGGCGCACCATGTGTGCCGTCATTGCGGATACTACAACGACCGCCGCGTCATTGAGGTGAAGACAGAGGAGAAGGAGTAGGGAGCGTAGCGCTTGCGTCTTACGGACGCGGCCTGGTGTTCGGGATGTCACACACCGGCCCGGTTGTAGTGAAGCCGCGCTGCAAGCGTCTTCCGTTCCCGGGCGTTCAGGGGGCTATGAATGCGCATCGCCGTTGATGCCATGGGAGGCGACTTCGCGCCTCAAGAGTTGGTAAAGGGCGCCGTGCAGGCTGCTGAAGCTCTCGAAGGGGCGGAGATCATCCTCGTCGGGGATGGTGACCGAGTCCGTGCGGAGCTGGAGCAGTATCCCCACAACCGGCGCATCCGCGTTCACCATGCGTCGCAGGTGATCGGGATGGACGAGCCACCCGCGGCCGCGGTACGTTGCAAATCGGACGCCTCAATCGTAGTTGCCGGCGACCTGGTTCGCTCCGGAGAGGCAGATGCCCTCGTGGCTGTCGGCCACACCGGAGCGGCCATGGTCGTTGCGGCGATGCGAATCGGGCGGATTGATGGGATCAGCCGGCCGACCATCGCCTCGCCAATGCCCACCCGGCATGGGCAGGCCGTCATTCTCGATGCCGGGGCCACTGTGGACTGCGACGCGCACAACCTGGTTCAGTTTGCCGTGATGGGCGCGGTCTATGCGGAGCATATCCTCGGCATTCCCTCGCCCAAGGTGGGCCTCTTTAGCATCGGGGAAGAAGCATCCAAGGGGAACGAACTGGTGAAGGCAACCTTCCCCCTGCTTCAGAACGCCGGCCTGAATTTCGCCGGCAATATCGATGGCAAGGACCTCTTCCGGGGCGCCGTGGACGTGGTGATCTGCGATGGCTTCGTGGGCAACACGATCCTCAAAGTGGCCGAGGGGCTTGCCGAGCTGATCCTGGAGCGCATCCCCGATCCCACCCTCCGCCGGGAAGTGGCCAAGGGGATGGATTATTCCGAGTATGGCGGTGCGCCGCTGTTGGGGATCCGTGGCGTGTGCATCGTCGGCCACGGTCGCTCCAATGCCAAGGCGGTGGCAAACGCCATTCGCGTGGCGGCAGTGGCCGTTGAGCAGAAGATGGTCTGCCGCATCAACACGATGCTCGCTGAGCGCGGTCTCCTGAACCGCGCCCACTGATCTCGGAGCGGCTGAAGCGGCCGAGCCGCCTCCTCGGCGCGACCAAGCCGGTTGGATTGATCCACTGGAACATGCGGAGTGAGGATGAGAGATAACGCCAGACCTGTAGGTATTGTGGGCCTTGGCAGCTACCTGCCCGAGCGCGTGCTGACCAATCTTGACCTGGAACGCATGGTAGACACGAGCGACGAGTGGATTCGCACGCGCAGCGGCATCCGCGAGCGTCGCATCGTCGCTGACGACCAGGCCACCTCGGACCTGGCCGTGGAAGCCGCGCGTCGGGCGCTTGCCGACGCACTCCTCGAGCCTACTGACCTGGATCTGATCATCGTGGCCACTCTCAGCCCGGACATGCCCTTTCCCGCCACGGCGAATATCGTCCAGCACGCGATCGGCGCCACCGGTGTTGCCGGCTTCGATCTCAGCGCCGGCTGCTCTGGCTTCGTCTATGGCCTCACCGTGGGGGCTCAGTTCGTGGCCACCGGCCTCTATCGCCACGTGATGGTGATCGGCGCCGATGCCCTTACCCGGCTCACCGATTTCACGGACCGCACAACGTGCGTCCTTTTCGGCGATGGCGCCGGTGCAGCAATCCTCGGCGAGGTGCCGGAAGGACGGGGCTTCCTCTCGTTCACGATGGGCGGCGACGGGAGCGGCGCTAGCCTCTTGCGGATGCCGGCTGGCGGGTCGCGCCGGCCAGCCTCCGCGGAAACGGTGGCCAACCGCGAGCACTACATCAAGATGAACGGTAACGAGGTGTTCAAGTTCGGCGTCCGCGCTCTGGCAGATGGAACGCTGGAAGCGCTGCAGAAGGCAGGCTATGGCCCGCAGGACCTGGATCTCCTCGTTCCGCATCAGGCGAACATTCGCATCATGGATGCCGCGGCGCGCCGACTGGAGATTCCGTGGGAGCGCGTGGTGTCGGACGTCGACCGGTGCGGGAACACCTCCGCCGCGTCGGTGCCCCTCGCCCTGGACCGCGCGCGCCGCGAGGGCCGTCTGAAGGATGGAGCCCTCCTGGCATTCGTTGGCTTTGGCGCTGGCCTCACCTGGGCTGCCTGCACTCTTCGGTGGACTGATACTCCCGCCATGCGGCAGCAGGCAACCCCAGCATAGCACCCTCCGCGAGCCACCGGGTTCCGCGAGCTGATATGAACCTGAACCGGAGTACCCCTGCCACAATGAGCAAGACCGCTTTCATTTTCCCTGGCCAAGGCGTTCAGCGCGTCGGGATGGGCCGTGACCTTTACGATGCCTTTCCCGCCGTCCGCGAGTGGATGGATGCCGCGAGCAAGGCTGCCGGTATCGATCTGGTGCGCCTCTGCTTCGAGGGCCCCGAGAACGAGCTGACGCGCACATGCAACGCGCAGCCGGCCATTCTGGCCGCGAGCGTAGCCGCGCTCATCGCGCTCCGCGAGGCTCTGGGCCAGGCGGGCGACGCGCTCCCGGCCGTCACGGCGGGGCTCTCGTTGGGTGAATATACCGCACTGGTCTGCGCCGGCGCGCTAACGCCCACTGACGGCGTGCGCCTGGTGCGCCAGCGTGGCCTTTTCATGGAGGAGGCGGGAACGGCCGTCGGCGGCACAATGGCATCCATCCTGGGTCTCGACCGCGAGCAGGTCGATGCGATCTGTCAGGAGGTGGATGGCCTGGTGGTGGGTGCGAACTACAACGCCCCCGGCCAGATAGTCATCTCGGGGGAGACGGCCGCCGTGGAGCGCGCCGGAGCCCTGGCCAAGGAGCGCGGTGCCCGCCGCGTGCTTCCGCTCAACGTCAGCGGTGCTTTCCACTCGCCGCTGATGCAGCCGGCAGCCGACCGGCTGGCCGAGGTGCTCAACACCACGTCCCTTTCGGACGCACGCATACCGGTCGTGGCCAATGTCCACGGCGAGCCGGTTCAAACCGCCTCCAGCATTCGAACCGCCTTGCTGCAACAGATAACCGGCAGCGTGTTCTGGGAGGACTCCGTGCGCCGAATGGCGGCGGATGGAGTCACCACCTTCGTGGAGGTAGGCCCAGGCCAGGTGCTCTCCGGCCTGGTGCGTCGCATCGCGCCTGAGACCCGCACGCTGCAGGCTGGCGATGTGGACAGCATCGCCGCCACTGCGGAGGAGCTGCGCAAGGCGTAGCGCGTGAGATATCAGATGTGAGGTGTGGATGGACTACGGGGAAGAGCCCCCGCTCTCTTTCCCTGCGTTTCCCCCTACACGCATCACGGAGTTTCTGGAAGGATGGCAGGAATGCGCTTCAAAGATCGGGTTGTGCTCGTCACCGGTGGCGGTGGCGGCATCGGCCGAACGATAGCCCTTCTCTTCGCGGGCGAGGGCGCCCACATCGTCATCGGCGATTTGAACATCGCTGGCGGCGAGGAGACCGTCGAGATGATCCGTCAGAAGGGCGGCCAGGCGGTCTTTGTCGAGGCGAACGTCACCCGGTTCGAGGACGCCGAGAAGATGGTCGCTCAGGCGGTTGAAAACTGGGGCCGCCTGGATGTGCTCATCAACAACGCCGGTGTCACCCGCGATGGTCTGCTCCTGCGCATGAGTGAAGAGGACTGGGATCTCGTGCTGGATATCAACCTGAAGGGCGCATTCCTGTGCACCAAGGCAGCCATCAAGGTGATGCTGAAGCAGCGCTCGGGAGCCATCGTCAACATCGCGTCCGTGGTCGGGCGGATGGGCCAGGCTGGACAGGCCAACTACGCGGCATCGAAGGGCGGCCTGATCGCCCTGACCAAGTCCGTGGCGAAGGAAGTGGCCGGCCGCAATATCCGGGTGAACGCCGTCGCCCCGGGCTTCATCGAGACGCAGATGACGCATGTTCTCTCGGACGAGGTGAAGAAGGCCTGGCTAGAGCGCATCCCGCTCAACCGCGCCGGAACGATGGAGGACGTGGCAAAGGTCGTGGCCTTCCTGGCCAGCGACGATGCGTCTTATCTCACCGGACAGACGATCGGAATCGACGGTGGGATGCTCATGTCGGAGTAGTGAAGCGCGGGAGCCTTGACGGGAGGAGAGGACGCGCCGTGGCCGTTTCGGTGCGAGCCGCAGCGGGTCATGAGACGCTCCTGACTTGAATGGCTCCAGTGCAGAGCATCCATCCGGAGCTACTTCTGGATGGATCCCGGAGGAGCGCCCGTGAGGAGGCCAAGCCGCCGAGCACGGGCCCTAAAGGGAACAACGCGGGCACCACTCCCGCGTCGATGGATGGAGGAGGTATACCAAATGGATCAGTCAGTGTTTGAGCGCGTGCGTAAAGTGATTGTTGAGCAGCTCAAGGTGAGCGAGGATGAGGTGACGCCCGCTGCGAGCTTCGATGATCTGGGCGCGGACTCGCTGGCCAAGGTCGAGATGGTGATGGCATTCGAGGAGGAGTTCTCGGTCGAGATTCCCGACGAGGATGCCGAGAAGATCAACACGGTGGGCCAGGCCGTGAGCTACATCGAGTCCAAGTCCGCCGAGTAAGAGGCGAACATGTCGAGACGTAGGGTAGTCGTTACCGGGCTGGGCGCGATCACACCGCTCGGGAACACTGTAGCGGCCTACTGGGAAGGTCTCAAGGCGGGCCGGTCGGGCGCCGGCCCGATCACCCGCTTTGATGCCAGCCCCTTCACCACGCGGATTGCATGCGAGGTGAAGGGGTTCAACCCAGAGGAGTACATTGATCCGCGCGAGGTCCGCCATATCGACCGTTTTGCCCAGTTCGCGATCGCGGCGGCGAAGCAGGCGGTGGCGGATTCCGGCCTGGAGATCACACCGGAGAATGCCGAGCGCATCGGGGTGGTGATCGGATCGGGTATTGGCGGGATCGAGACGTGGGAGAAACAGCACGCGATCTACCTCAACCGCGGCCCAGGCCGAATCAGCCCCTATTTCGTGCCGATGATGATCTGCGACATGGCTGCCGGTCATGTTTCCATCACGCTCGGTTGTAAGGGGCCGAACCTCGCCACCGTCACCGCCTGCGCGACCGGCACGCACGCCATCGGCGACGCTGCGTCGATCATCCGGCGTGGTGATGCCGACGTGATGATCGCCGGTGGCACCGAGGCTGCGATCACCCCGATGGGGATCGGCGGTTTCTGTGCCGCGCGCGCTCTCTCCACGCGCAATGATGAGCCGGAGCGGGCCAGTCGCCCCTTCGACAAGGATCGCGATGGCTTCGTACCCGGAGAGGGGGTTGGCGTGCTCGTGCTAGAGAGCGAGGAGCACGCTCGGGCTCGTGGCGCGATGATCTACGCGGAGGTAGCCGGCTATGGCATGACCGGCGACGCGCACCACATTACGGCGCCGGCACCCGGGGGCGAAGGCGCTGCGCGCGCGATGCTCCTGGCCTTGAAGGATGCCGGCATGGCGCCATCCGATGTCGATTATATCAACGCGCATGGCACCTCGACGCAGGCCAATGATGTCGCCGAGACGGCAGCGATCAAGCGCGCCTACGGCGAGCATGCCCGGAAGCTGATGGTGTCGTCCACCAAGTCGATGACGGGCCACCTGCTCGGGGCAGCGGGCGGTATTGAAGCGATCGCCTGTGCTCTGGCCGTGCGCTATGGGGTCGTGCCCCCCACCATCAACTACGAGACCCCAGACCCCGAATGTGACCTGGACTACGTGCCGAACACAGCGCGCGAGGTCCGGGTGCGGGCCGCGATGTCGAACTCGCTCGGGTTCGGCGGACACAACGCGTGCCTCATCTTCCGTGCCTTCTGAACGGGCAGGCGGGGCCACCATCGGCCCCGCCGCCCGCATTCGTCTAACCCCCGGCCCCTTCCCTACCCTCTGGCCCTACGTCGGCCCCAGGGGAAGGGAGCGACTGCGTGCCGGGCGCAGAGAGACTTCCGAGCGGCCAATGCCAGGCGCGCCCCACCATGCCCATCCGTGCCGCTACCTTCACCCGTGGAATCACTCCACGGACCTGGCGAGCCGGAAGCCAACATCGCTGAAGCCGTAGATGCGCATTTCCCGGCGCCGGGAGCATACGTTCAGGCTGAAGTCGTCGCTCCATTCCACGCGGCGAATCACGCAGTTGCCGTCCGTGCGTGGGTCCTCGCGCCCGTCGTCCGCCCGGTATGGATACGGCTTCCAGAGGCTACTCGTCCATTCCCATACGTCCCCCGCCATATCCAGGCACCCGTAGGGCGACGCCCCACCCGGGAAGCTCCCCACCGGCGCCGGCCCGATAAACCCGTCGTTATAGCCCTTGATGCCTTTCTCCCAGAAGTTCCCCGCGCCTCTCGGCGGCGGCCAAGCGTTTCCCCAGACAAACTCGCGCCCATCGGTGCCGCGCACCGCTTTCTCCCATTCCGCCTCCGTGGGCAGCCGGCACCCCGCCCACCGTGCGTAGGCCATCGCATCTTTCCACGACACGCCTACCACCGGCAGGCAGTCATCGATGCCGTTTTCATCGATGTTCCCCTCCGGCTCGTGCCCTGTCTCCGCCATGAACTTGCGGAACTGGCCGAGGGTCACCTCATACTTCCCGATCCAGTATCCGGGCAGGTAGACCTTATGTGCCGGCTTTTCATCGTCCTCGCCGTCATCGCTGCCCATAATGAACTCACCGGCGGGCACAAAGACGAACTCGCTCCCGTCCTTCGGGTTGGTCCAGGTCTGGAACTTGTGGCGGCCCGGAGGCGGCACATCGGGCGGCCACTTCCGCAGGGTGAAACGTAGTGTCTTCTGCGCACCTTGCGCCAGCCGGGCCGTGGCCGCCTCGGGCAAGTAGCCATCCAGGCGCACCTCTACGCGCACATCCCGCGCAGCCTTGCCAATCTCATACAGCTTTAGCGCCGCGGGCGTCTTCCCCCGTTCTTTCCCGTCCACTAGCACCGTCGCCCCGGTGGGCTTGCTCTCCACGCGCAGCGATCCGGTGGCGCGTTGGGACGTCCGTGGGGGCGTCTTACGGGCGCTGGCCACCTGCACTCCGGGCCTGTTCGCCACCGGCCGCGTCTGATGCAGCTTCTGGAGCAGCCCCCCGGCCATCGCCTGGAGGCTGAACTTCCAGGTGCCGGGATCATTCGCGCGCACTCCTACTTTGGCCGCAGCGCTTTCCGCGGCTCGCGGGCCCCCGTTGCAGGGGAGCGCCGCAAGAGCAACCAATCCGACAAGGCAGCTCAACTGGCGTGTCATGGTAGCCCTCCGCGCATGAGAAAACCCCCTTGCCCTCGACAAGCGGGCGCAACTGTCGGCCAATTATAGCACCGGGCTCTTACCCGAGCAACTGTTTGTTTGCGAAACAAAATCCGGGCTGCGTGTATCGCGCGGAGCCCGCGTGCCGTGCGGGTGCGAGCCTCTCCGCTTCGTCCTGATTCCGGGGCGCGGTGCACTCGTGGCAGGCAGGTGCCCGGTATACGCCAGAGGGCCGGCCACCTGGCCGGCCCTCGTCACCAGATCGCGCTCGCCCGCGGCGTCAGGCGGGTTCGCCCTCGCGGTTCAGCAGATACTTGGCCGCCACCGATTCGAGCGTGACCGGGCCCGGCTTCCCCTGCAACAGGTTCTCCAGCGCGTCCAGGTCAGATGCCCACACGAGGCCGCCCGGAGCAACGAGGCAGACGCCTCCGGCCTCCTCCTGGGTGAGCAGCCGGCCATCCTTGTAGAAGTAGTACTTGCTCGCCACCTCGGTCGGGTAGGCGCGCATGTAGGGCATGATCTCGTCCGGTCGGAACCAGAGTTTGACCTCCCGCTCCGCGTCGGCCTCGTTAGCGGAGGCATGGACCAGGTTGTCCATGCGGTCGCCAACCACATTCCCTTCCGCGTCCTTGATAGGAACCACAGTGCCGAGCGCGCGGATCGTGCCTGGAGCATTGTCTCGGGCGACATGCGGGTTGGTGGGGCCCGTAATCTGGCGCACCTTCCGAATGGCATCCGGGCCGCTATATACCAGCGCGATGACCCGCCGCTTCTCCGGCTCCATCGGGTAGTGAAGCCGGCCCATGATGTAGTCGATCAGCGACGGATAGAAGCCTTTGCCCCGGTGCTCCGCGTAGTGCTCCTCCGCGATCATGCGGCTGACGTGGACGATCTTCGACCCGGCGAAGCGCAACCCGGTATGAAACTCCGAGAACTGCGAGAGAATATACCCTGTCAGCGATACCTTTAGCGCATCCGGCTTAATCAAGACCAGCGTCTGCTCACGCTCACCAAGCCCCATCTGATTCCTCCAAGCGTGTCTGATCAAGGGCGGGGATACTCCCCTCGCCCATGCACCCTCATCGCTCAATCCCGCGCCCGGTGGGCCTATCCCCCTCGCGAGGGGCGAGGGGGGTTCCGCGTACATGGCCGCCACCCCCACCTGCCAGGCAAACAGCCCGCCGCCCCCGGACGGATGGCGCACGAGGCGTGCCCTTCTCTTGGCAACACAGCCGGGCACCCGGCTATACCACGCCTTCAGGTTCTCGCTCACCATCCCCCGGCCCTTCTTGCGTTGCCTCTCCGGCAGTGGTAGGCCCGCGCGCTCAATCGGCTCTGCACCGCGGCACGCTACACCACGGCACCGGAGAAGCTGGAGAGGGGTCTGTGGGTAAGACAAGGGAGAGCGGAACGTTCCCGTTCGGCGTTCAGGTGGTTGGCCCGCGCCCGCTGCAGCCGGCGTTCCGAAGCAGTGAGCCGGAAGCGAGTGTCTGTTCGGAGAGAGCCGCCACTCTCGCGGGGTCGGTCATCACACCCGATCAGGCCGGACGCCCGCCAAAGCGCACCACGAGCACCGTGATATCATCCACGGCGGAGCCGTCACGGAACTCGCACACGCTCCGATAGATCTCATCGGCGATCACTTGAGCCGGTTGATTCACCACCTGCTCGAATGCCGTTCGGATTCGCTCTTTCCCGAACAACTCGCGGCCTCGGCGCGATTCGCTCACACCATCCGTGAATGCCAGGAGCACGTCGCCAGGAGCGATATCGATGCTCTTCTCGGCAAATTGGGCATCGGCAAGGATGCCAAGGAGCATCGTGCGGGGGCAGCAGAGCGGAACGCATTCGCCCGTCGCACGGCGCCAGAGGAAAGGATGGGGGTGGCCGGCGTTCACGTAGGTCAGGCGGCAGGCCCGCGGGTCCCACAGCGCGTAGAAGAGCGTGAGGAAGGCGCCATCTTCCTGGAGCTGGTGGCACAACGCGTGATTGGTGCGCACCACGGCATCGCCCGGAGCGGGATTCTCCAGCACATAGGCACGCAGGACGTACTTCCCCATCGCGGTCGCCGTCGCCGCGCGCAGGCCCTTTCCGCTCACATCGGCAATCACGATCCCGAGCCGGCCGTTCTCCAGGGGGATAAAATCGTAGTAGTCGCCCCCGACCTGAGCATGCTCGCCAGCCGGGACGTAAACCCGGCCGATCTCAACCGCGGAGCCGGCAGGCGGGCGCGCGGGCACGAACGCCTTTTGCAGCGCCTGCGCCACCTGCTGCTCGTGCTGATAGAGCGTCGCGTTCTGGATGGCGATGGCGGCTTGGGTCGCCAGGGCGCTCAGGAACTTGATCTCCGTATCAGACCACTGGTGGACGGTGGTGCGGTAGACGTTGAGTACCCCGAGCACCTCGGTGGGAGTGGCCAGCGGCACGCATAGGAGCGCGCGCAACCCCTGCCCCGCCGTGATATCCTGATAGACAAACTCGGAGTGCCGGCGAATATCCGCGATGGCACGCGGGCACCCGTCGCGCAGGACGGTGCCGATCACGCCCTCCGCGTAGGGCATGCGCAAGCGACCGGCATGGCGGACATCGAGACCGCGCGACGCGGCCACGTACAGATCACCGGCATCGCGGTCGACCAGCAGGATGGAGCAGACCTGAGCATGCATGATCCGGGAGACGTGCTCAATGATGCGGTCGAGCACTACCTCCAGATCAAGTCGCGAGAGAAGCGATTGACCTACTTCGAGGAGAGTGCCCAGCTCCTCCAGGCGCAGGTTGGTATCCTGAAGCAGGCGCTGGTTCTCGATCACAATCGCGGCCTGCCCAGCAAAGGAGCGGAGGAGCGCCACCTCGCGCCCCCCGAGCGCGCGGGGAACACGCGCATAGACACACAGCGTTCCGCGGAGCCCTTCCTGAGTGGCAAGCGGGACCGCGAGGAACGAGGCGATTCCCGCCGGTCGGAGGATGTGCCCCTGTGGCCGCTCGCGGACGTCGCCAAGCGCCAGCGGCTCGCCATTGGTCGCCACCTCACTCGCGAGATCCTGCAACGCTCGCACGGCGGCGGCATCCTCGCTGGTCAGCGACGGCTCGCCCGCGCCGGCCAGAATCCCCATATCCGTGAGCACGAGCGCGCCGCCATCCATGCCCAGCGCCTGGGCCGCCAGCTCCGCCACGAGCCGGATCACCTCGTGCAGCTCGCTGGCGACGTGCAGTGCGCTTCCGGTGCGAGCCATCGACGTCTCGAGCTGAGCGCGAGCGTGCTGGCTCGTCTCATAGAGACCGGCGTTGTGGACCGCCAGGGCCGCATGATCCGCGAGCGCACGCAAGACGCGGAGCTGATCCTCGCTGAAGCGGTAGCGCTCTCGCGTGTAGATGTTCAGCGTGCCGATGGGGCGGTCGTGCAGCATCATCGGCGCGGCTGCGGCCGAGACCACGCCTCCATAGACGCCGCGCGACGCATCATACGAGCGCAGGTCCCATGCTGCGATGACACGGCGTTCCGTGATAGCGCGCGCGAGCGGGCTCTCCTCCAGCAACGCGCGCTGCTGCCCAATGTACTCATCGGTCATTCCGCAGGAAGCGCGCACGCTGAGGTAGCCCTCGGCATCCAGGAGCATCACGGCGCACACTTCGATGCCCAGTAGGTCCTTTGTCTTATCGAGGATCGTTTGCAGCGTGTGGTCGAGATCCAGCGAGGCGTTCAGCTCGTGGGCGACTTCGCCGATGGCAGCCAGCTCCTCAACGTGCCGTTGCGCTTCGCGATAGAGACGCGCGTTTTCAATGGCAACGGCGGCCTGAGCGGCAATGGCACGCAAAGCCATCACATCCGAGTTGGTGAAGCGCCGCCGCCGCTGGAAGTTGTCCAGGTAGATGGAGCCAACCACCTCACCGCGCGAGACGATGGGCACGGAGATGGAGGAGCGCACCACGTGCCCCTGCACCTCGGACTCAGGCCGCGGCTCCAGGTCCCCCACCTGTGTCTCCTCGCCCGCCACGTAGATCGCCTGACGTGTCGCTGGCGTGGTGGCCGCTTCTGTGCGCACCCGGACTCGCTCGCCCCACGATGCCGCCACGGTTGCCGTCCGCCGCTGGGGATCATGCAGCAAGACGCGCGCACGTGCTACGCCAAAGAGCCTGGCTGTGCGCTCGGCGACAACGGCGAGGATCCGCGGAAGCTCCAGGGTTCCAGACACCGTGCGGCAGACGTCGAAGACATACCGGAGACGATTGCGCCTGCGGCCTCCTGGCCGGCCGGAGCCATCCTCGGCATCCCACTCCTCGCCAGTGCAGGCGTGCTTGCTCAGCTTGACGGTCGCGCCATGCCCATCCGACGTATACTCCACCTTATCGGTGAGCTGCATCATCAGGAGCATGCCACGGCCATGAGGGGTTTCAGAGCGGGGTTCCCAGAGGGCGCCCGGATCGAAGCCCGCCCCCGGGTCCGAGACTTCCACATGGACCCCGCCTGGCTCGGTGAAAATACGAACGGTGATCTCGGCGCCGGGGATGTTACCAGCGCCATGCTGAATGGCGTTGTTGCATGCCTCCGAGACAGCGAGCAGGAGATCGCCCGCTTCCACCTGCGACAGGCCGGCCCGACGCGCGGTCTCCATCACGACCCGCCGCACGCTGCTCACATACTGCAGCCGGGCCGGTATCCGGATTTCACAAGGCTCACCAGATTGGTCCAGGGTCACGGCATCATCCTTCGCGGCGCGCTGCGGTCGCTAGTGTCTATTGGCACCCGGATTGTACCCCCTTTCCTGATCGACTGTCAAGGGGCGTTGGCCAAACAGACTCAGCCCTCGTAGACCAGAGGAGCACCTCAAGCATGCGTGCCCATGCCTCCTGATCTTGCCGTCATGCGAACCTGAGGGTGTTTCTTTTCGTCCTAAGAATACAGGCCGCAACCAAGTCACAACACCGCCGCGTGAGGTGCTGCAGGCAATCCCAACAACCCGCGCGGGGCCACCACGCTTCCATCGGACAGAGTGCCGCCCCAAGAACGCCATCGTTCGGCGGCACATCGGGGGCGCGTGGGCCTGGTTGAAAGGAGTCTCCGCCACTGTGAAGCGAGCGTCATCCCTTTTCGCCATCCTTCTCGCGCTTCCACTGGTACATGCCACCGCAAGCCCAACTCGGGACGCCAGGCGGAATCACCCCCTCACACCCCGCCTGGGGAGCTCCTTCGCGTACCCCTCTGCGTGGACGCAAGCCCGGCGCAAGGCAAGAACCGCCGCCAGGAATCCACGGCGCGCGAGTGTCAAGACCTATCGCAGCAGCCGATTGGCCGCGTCGGCAAAGCCGGCTCGCGTGCTGACGACGACCGCCATTCTCTCCAGTGATGAGAAGGAATTCGTCCGCCTTGTGAACGAGGAGCGGGCGCGACGGGGTCTCCGCCAGCTGACGGTCGATCCGGTGCTCACGGCCGCGGCACGCCAACACAGCCGCGAGATGGCGGAGCTAGGCTACTTCGACCACTATTCGCCCGTGCGCGGACTGCGCTCACCGATCGAGCGCTATGCCGTCGCCCTGGGTTCCCGGCGTTTCACCTGCGCCGTGGGTGAAAACCTTTTCTACAGCTCGCGGCGCGATGTCGCCCTTGGTCACCGCTCGCTGATGAACAGCCCGGGGCACCGCGCCAACATCCTGGCCAGTGACTACCGCGCCATCGGCGTCGGGGTCTACCAGGCGCCGAGCGGCGAGTACTACGCCACGCAGATGTTCCACTCCTGAGAATGGACCCTGCGAGAGCACACACCCGACCGGGAAGCACTGAAGGCCCCGGCACATCCCCCCGGATGCTTTCCGTGCTTCCCGCTCTCTCGCCTTCTCACCAAACCGAGCCGGGAGCATCGAAGCGGACAACCGTGCCCTCGCTTGCTACCCGCCCCGCTTGTGCTGAAGCCACGCCGCGTACACCTCCCGTCGAGGGAGATGGCGCTCGGTAGCAACCGCGCGGATGGCATCACGCTCGCTCATACCCGCGGCAACCCGCTCCGCCACATCCTCTTCCGGGGACACCGCCGGTTCCGCTGGCGGGGGCGCCTCGCCGGGCGTCGCGCCGCCAACCACGAGAACGAATTCGCCCTGGGGCGGATGTTCACGGAAATGCTCCAGGACTTCACTTGCCCGCCCGCGCACGACCTCCTCGAAGCGCTTGGTCATTTCGCGCGCCACGGCCACCCGCCGGTCTCCCAACACCTGGCAGATCGCCTCGAGCGTAGCGAGGACGCGCGAGGGGGCCTCATAGAAGAGGAGAGTGCGTTCCTCGGCGCGGAGTGCCTCCAGGCGGGCCCGGCGCTCGCCCGCAGCGCGTGGGAGAAAGCCCTCAAACGCAAAGCGGCGCGCCGGCAACCCGGAAGCGACGAGGGTCGCGATGACGGCGCTCGGCCCGGGGATGACGACCACATCAAGGCCCGCCTCGATGCAAGCCGTAATCAACTCGTCTCCGGGATCGGAGATGCCGGGGGTTCCGGCATCGGAGACCAGAGCCACGCGCCGGCCTTCCGCAACCTGCTCCACGATCCACTCCACCTTGCGCGCCTCCGTGTGCTGATGGTACGACGTGAGTGGCGTGTGGATGTCGAAGTGCGCGAGGAGCTTGCGTGTGACGCGGGTATCCTCGGCGGCTATCAGATCCGCCTCCTTCAGAACGCGCAACGCGCGCAGAGTGATGTCCTCCAGATTGCCGATCGGCGTCGCGACGACGAAAAGCGTTCCCGATTCGCTACTCACTGCCACGAGTTCCCCTCTCGGCCGGCGCGGATCCGGCCAGCCTGGCCATTCTACCATGCCCCCCCGGTCGCGTCAACGCTACCGCCCAAGCCCCTGGGATTTCGAGATAAGGAGAAGGCTGCCCGCACGCGCGGAGCTCGAAGATCCGCGCTGCTTTCCGGCAAAGCCCCCTCGGGGCTTCCCCTCCCAGCTACCGCCGTCTTGAGACATCTGGGAGTATCCCCAACCCAGCCCGGCAGGGCTTCGCTCGCAAGCAGCGCGGTGATTTATCGCCGCTCGCCGGGTTGCGTGCTGCCTCCGAGGCTTCGGATTCCTTATCTCGGAATCCCAGCCCAAGCCCGATTGGCCTGTGTCGTGCGAGATGGGAGGAGAAGCGGGATTCTGGCGGCATGAAAGGAGCGGCTTGCGATGCCCCGGTATCGAGCACAGGTACCCTACACCGATGACCTGGGCCGTGAGCGGTGGGAGTATGTGGAGGTCACCGCCTCCATGCACGACCCGGACGAGCTGGCGCGAGCGGCCAAGGAGGAATGGGAGAGACGCCACCCCGATCGCGTCGGGCTCTTGCCCGAGGATCTGGAGTGGGAGGAGATGGGCGAGGACGACTGGTAGTCTTCGCCTGAAAGGCGCAGTTAAATGAAAGAGGGAAGGCCGTTGGGGTGCGCTCTGGCGCATCCGCCGCCTTCCCTCTTATGCTTGGTGGTCTTCTGTTCAGACCTTCTCGTGGCAGGTAAGCACGAGCCGCTTCTTGCCACCATCGAGCATGAGTACCGGCTTGCTCGGCTTGCCACACTCGCGGCAGATGTTCGCCTTGGCATCGCCGATGCGGGAGTTCTTGCTCTTCTTGCCCTCGTCACCCTTCGCCATTGCTCTACCCTTTCGTTAAGATCATCTCAAGCGGCATATCGCCGTCCGACTTCCCCCTCGGATCCCTGGCGGGATCCAGAGGTGGGTGCATAGGTGCCTGATGTAGGCCCGCGGATGACCTGCCCAGGCAAGGCCCATGCCATTTCGTTGCACCGGGCGGCCATCCCCCAGGCAAACACCCCCTGCGGTGCCTGCCTTCCGTGCTGCAGAGAGTGTGGTGGAGACCCAGTAGCCGCGCGCCCGCAGTGGACAGAAACACGCTCCCGTATCGCGGGAACGCCGTGGTGGAAGCTATCCGCTGCAGTGCACAAAAAAAGTCCCGTCCGCAGTTGCGGAGGGACCTTTGACGCGGAACGAACGTTGTGAACGCTAGAAGACTGCGACCCTTGATACCGAAGAGTCCAGATGCTGGCGCCCTCGGAGGGATTCGAACCCCCGACTCAGGGCTTAGGACGCCCCAGCTCTATCCACTGAGCTACGAGGGCACTCAAGACTCTCCCGGCTCGCTATCCGCACCCAGCATTCCCAAGCGTCACGCTTGACCGTTCGCACTCTGCCGGCGAAAGCAGCCTGCACCCGCCGAATCAGAACCACGCACGCCAATGCGCGCACCTCTCTGCAACAGGGTTATTATAGGGCATCCCATCCAAACGTGTCAAGAGAATCAGAGAGCAAAATCCCGTGTGCGCGCTCTTCCTGCCGGGCGATCCACCTTTCATCCACCGCAGGAGCGCGTCTCTCGGGGCGCGAATCTCCGTATGGCTATGGAAGAGATCGATGGCATCAAGCACCCTGCCTACAAGCACGCTCTCTCGCTGACGCGCCCCGCCGAGCGGATGCAAAGCGGACTCTACCTCGTCGAGACGGCCAATTTCGTCCGCCAGGCGCTTGCATCCCCCGAGGAGGTGCTCAGCGTCTTTGCCACCCGCGACGAAGCCAGCAGCTTCTCGGAAGAGTGCGCGGCACGAGATATTCCCCTGTACATCGCGAGCGCAGGGTTGATCCAGAAGCTGGTGGGCACCAGCTACGAGGTGGCTGTCACGGCGATCTGCGTCGTCCGGCAGCGCCGGGTCGCCCTCGAATCGCTGGGAGGGAAGCAAACCGTGATCCTGGCGGGCGAGGAGATCCAGGACCCGCGCAACGTCGGGGTCCTGGTGCGCACCGCCGAGGCCGTGGGCTGTGCGGCGCTCATCCTCTCCGCGAACTCTGCCGAGGCGTACTCTCGCCCGGCGGTGCGATCCTCCACCGGATCGATCCTCCGGCTGCCGGTGTGCTTGGTTCCCGATCTCCCGACAGCCCTCCGGTCGCTGCGCCAGCGCGGGTTCCATGTGGTCGCCAGCTCGGCGCGGGCACCACGGACGGTCTATGACGGCGCGCTCTCGCGCCGGCCGCTGGTCGTGGTCGTCGGCAACGAGACAAACGGCATGACAGAAGCCGCCCGTGCCGAAGCGAGCGAGTTTGTCTCGCTGCCGATGGCTTCAGGCGGCCCGTCATCGCTCAACGTCACTGTCGCCGCCGGCGTGCTCCTCTACGAGGCTCTCCGGCAGGCGCGCGCGGTGCGCGAGCCCGGCGAGACTCAGTAGACTTCCGGCACCTTCCAGTTCTCGCGCCAGCGGCTGCTCTCGGACGGCGGCTCCTGGTTGTTCCACGCGTCCTGGAGAGTCATAAACTCCTTCAGATGGGGGCGCACCACGTTCTCCCACAGCGTCTCCACCTGGGCAAAGGTGCGCAGCGTGTGCGCCGGCTTCTCGCGCTCATAGGCATCCAGCAGCTCGCGCGCCTTTTGCCCAAGGTAGCGCACCTCATCCTCGACCATGCGCTCGCCCGTCCGGCGGTTGGAAAGGCGCGCGGTCGCTCCCATAGCAAAGTGCGTTCCTGGCGTCCCTTCCGCGGGCATCCGCGAAAGATCCACGCACTCTGGATTGAGCGCCCACAGGAGCGAGGTCTCCACCTTGCCGGCGTGATCGCCTCCGCTTTGGTTGTTGTTATCGAAGCCGGGCACGTTGGCCTCCCAGTCCGGGAGCGCGTAGAGGCGCGTGCCCACGCAGGGCTGCACCAGCTCGACCAGCTTCTTCAGATCCTGCCAGTTGGGCCCGTAATGCCCGGTGAGGAGGATGCAGGCGTGAAACCCGTGGGAATCGGCGGTGCGGATCTGGTAGAGCACGTTCTTGAAGTGTTGCCAGGGCGGCAGCGCGGTGAGCCAGGTCCGCTCGCACTCGCCGACGTTCTTCTCCGACCAGATCGCGTAGCCGCCCAGCTCGTGGATGTGCCAGTAATCGGGCGGCGCCACGATGCCGCCATGCACGCGCGCCGCTGCACACGCGATGCCATGCGCCTTCAGCATGTCGAGCCCGAGGGCGCAATGCGGCCCGTGCGGCTCGCACAATCCGTACGTCAGATAAAGGAGCGGGCATTCCGCGAACGCCTGCTCCAGTTGATCTGGGAACATCCGCTCCCAACGCACTTCACGCATCGTCTCTCTCCCTGTTCCAGCTATGACCACCGCCTCGCTCACGCGTCCGGCCACCTCGCCTGCCCAGGCTGTCGTGACAGCAGCTCCACCGCCTCGAGGAGATCCCGAGCCACCGGCGCATCGCCCGGTGAGTGCTTTCCCTGGCGGTCGAGGAGGATGGGGGCGATGCCGGCGGCGCGAGCGCCCAGCACGTCGTTCTCATAAGAGTCGCCGATGTGGAATGCATCCTCCGCGGCAACGCCCGCCTGACGGAGCGCCTCGTGAAAGAGGCCCGGATCCGGCTTCTCGCACCCGCAGAGCGCTGAAATGATGACGCACTCCAGGTAGGCATTGAGACCGAGAACGCGGACCACCTCTTGCAGCGAGCAGTCCCAGTTGCTGATAAGCCCGATACCGACTCCACGCTCCTTCAAGGCCTGGAGGGCAGGGAGCGCGTCCGGGTAGAGCTCGAAGCGGATGGCGTCCATCAGCGCGTCCACCATCTCTTCGCAGCCCACGGAGAGCGCGTGGCCTCGCTCGCGGAGCGCCTCGAGGAGCACGCCGGCGCATTCCAGGCGGAGGCGACGCAGCCGTTCGGGGTCACTTGCCTTCACGCTGTGCGCGATGTAGTAGGCGAACTCCTGGCGCATTGCCGCTTCCACGTCGCCCAGCGGGATGGAGTATCCGAGCGATTCCAGGTTCGCCTTCAGGCGCTCGAACGGGCGGTGGAGCGTGACCAGCGTGCCAAAGGCGTCAAAGAAGACGCACCGAGGGGAGGGCCTGCTGGACGAATGACAGGCCGCTGGCCGGACGGGTGTCACGCCAGGGTTTCCTCCCTCCAGCACGCGATCCCCTCTCCCCTATTCAGCCGCCCGGCGACACGCCTCGCCCAGCGGGAGGCCCGCACGGAGGAACTCCAAGATCCGCTCCTCGCGGGCGTGGAACGCTTCCGTTTCGGCGATGATCTCGGGGGCGAGCGCCGCGGGGATCACCACGACGCCGTCGCTATCGCCGCGCACCAGGTCGCCCGGGTGGACCAGGACGCCGCCGCACTGGATCGGGATCTGCGTCTCGGACTGCTGGGAATCGCCCGTGCCGCCGCGGGGCGTTACGGCGCGCGCAAAGACGGGGTAGCCCAGCTCCCGGATGCCGGCGATGTCGCGCGCGGCGCCATCGATGACGGTGCCACCGAAGCCCAGCTGTTTGGCGGCAGTGCTGAAGATCTCGCCCCAGAGGATCGCCTCGGTGTAGCCGCCTCCCGCGAGCACGATCACATCGCCCGGGCGGGCCTGCGAGAGCGCCAGGCCACTGGCGTGAGTCGCTCCCGGATAGGTGCGCGCGGTGAACGCGGGGCCACACACCTCGGCGCCTTCCCAAACAGGCTTCATCGAGGAGTGCATCGTGCAGGGGTCCATCCCCCGGCGCCGCATCACATCGCTCAACGCCGCCGTCGGCAGCGCGGCCAGACGGCGTAGCCATTCCTCAAGCATCTTCATTCCTTTCCACTCAGCCAGCAGGTCGGCTCAACGCGCTGCCTGCCGGGAGGCAGGGGCACCGGCCAATTCGGGCCAGCGGGGCTTCACACCGTGATTCACCCACGATTCTGGCCACTCGCGCCGGGCGAGCGCCGCCAGCGCGCGCACCGAGTGCGCCCAGAACTCTTGCTCGAATCGGACGGAAGACGCGGCCATGTGCGGGGTGATCACAACGTTCTCCAGGGCGAACAACGGGTGATTGGGAGGCGGTGGCTCCTGCTCCAGCACGTCCAGCGCCGCCCCGGCGATCCATCCCTCGCGCAGCGCGCGCACGAGCGCGGCCTCGTCTACCACCCCGCCGCGCGTGGTGTTGACCAGGTAGGCGGTCGGCTTCATCTGGCGCAGTTGCGCCTCGCCGATGAGGCCGCGCGTCGCCGGGATCAGCGGGCAGTGAAGCGAGAGGAAATCGACCTGGGGCAGGATCTCCTCCAGGGTTGCTGGCTCGACGCCATAGCGCGCCATCTCTTCCGCTGGCACCGCCGGATCGCTCACCAGGATCCGCATTTCGAAACCGCGGAGCTTCCGCGCGACGTGTCGGCCGATGTGCCCGAAGCCGACGAGCCCGAGGACTCCGCCTCCCAGGAGCCCGGGCACACGTGTGCCGCCCCCGCCCCACCGGCCCTCGCGGACCACGCGGTCGAGCCTGGAAGTCTGCCGGACAATCGCGAAGAGGAGCGCGATGGCATGCTCCGCGACCGCCTCGGCGATTGCCGCAGGCGTGTTCACCACCACGATGCCCAGGCGCGTCGCCTCTTCCACGGGGAGGTCGTCGGTGCCGCTCCCGGAGCGCATCATGGCGGCGCATCGGAGCAGCTGCGAGAGGCTTTCCGGCGTGATCACGCGGTTGGCGCCAAAGAGCCAGAGCACGTCGGCGTCGCGGGCCAGCTCCACCGCTTCCTCGGTGGTGCGGCACTGCCGGGCCACGAGCTCGATCCCCTCCCGGGCGAGCTCCTCGCGCGCCCAGGCCGGCACTCGTTCCGCGTTGGCCGTCACCAACGCCACCTTTAAGCGCATACCCGCTTCTCCCATCCTACAGCGCGCGCGCCTTCTCGATGCACCCGCGCAGGTAATCGAGGCTCTTGGCCAGAGAGGCCGCGCGGTCTGGCCCGGAGAGGCCACACTCATACGCCATGTAGTCTTGGAAGCCGATGTCGAGGAGGGCGCGCATGCCGGCCACGTAGTCAATATCGCCTGTTCCCGGCTCGAGGCGGGTGTTGTCCGCCAGGTGGCAGTGGCGCACGTGCTTGCCGGCGGCGCGCAGAGCGTCCGGCGTGTTGGTCTCCTCGATGTGCATGTGGAAGAAGTCGGAGATGAGCGCCACGTTGGGGTGGCCGCACCGCTCGATGATCTCCACGCCATCCGCCTGCCGGCGGAGGAGGTGCTGCTCGTAGCGGTTCAGCGGCTCGAGAAGGAGGTAGGAGCCGGCTTCCGCCGCGACGTCGCCCAGCTCCTTGCACAGCTCGACCAGGAGGTTCTTCTCCAGCGTGATCGCGTCGGCGTAGGGCGAGAGGTCGGGAATCCGCGGCGGCCCGAAGATCGGGGGCACGATCTGGCCGGTGGCGCCCATCTCGCCGCAGAACCGCAGATACGCCTTGCACTGCTCGATGCTGTTGCGCCGCTTTGCCGGATCGGGATCCAGGAAGTCGAACGTCGGATTCCCGCACACCGAGCAGATGGGCACCGGACTCGACTCGAAGTCGGCGCGCGCCTGGTCGAGCCGGTCGACGGGATAGTTTCCAGCAGAGACCTCGATCCCCTCGACTCCATGGTCAGCGGCCCACTTTTGCTTATCTCTGACAGTGCTCCCGGGGAGCAGGTTGAGCTGTACCGCGATCTTCATCTTGCAATCACCTTCCCGGCGCCGGGATTGCCGGCCCCTGGCACGCCCATGCAGTGCCAACACTGCTTTCGACGCCCGTCTCCACCTCCCTGTCGTCTCTCGCGCGTCCTGGGCACCAGGGGTGTGAGAAACAAACGTTAGGTGGGTAGAGTCTAAAGGAAGCAAGCAGTTCAACATGGCTCGACCGGCTATTGGGAGGCAACGATGGCAGTACGCACATCCGAAGCAGAGTGGAAGGGCGACCTTCGCGGCGGAGAGGGGATGATGAAGTTTGGAGGCGGCGCGTTTCAGGGGCGCTACTCCTACTCTTCGCGCTTTGAGGAGGGCCCCGGCACCAATCCCGAGGAGCTGATCGCGGCAGCGCACGCCGGGTGCTTCAGCATGGCGTTCGCCGCGCAGCTCAGCGAAGCCGGCTTCACCCCGGCGCGCGTCCAGACCACGGCCAAGGTGCATCTCGGCAAGGTGGCCGATGCCTTCGCGATCACCCGCATCGACCTCTTCACCGAAGCCGAGGTCCCAAACATCCCCGAGGGACGTTTTCGGGAGATCGCCGAGGCCGCGAAGGCGGGGTGCCCCGTCTCGAAGGCGCTCGCCTCGGTGCCGATCACGCTGGACGCGAAATTGGTGTAGTCCCTGCCGCGCCTCTCCGGGGGGCGCGGCTTCCCACATCTGGCGCGGCGATACCGCCGATGAGGGGGGCGGGCACGGATGGGGAGTGCGGGCGGCTCAGAACCGCAGCAGCGCAGACGTTTGTGTTTGCGCCACGCCTGCCCTGCCCCGCCGGAAACAGGGCGAACACTGAAGGCTCGCTACACCAAACAAACACACCCGTTCCATTCATCTGCGTCCATGCTCGCGACGCCCGGGGGTATGCCCATCTCTGCCGGATCCTAACTCGCGCCCCCCTCATCATCCTGCCGGATGTGAACCAGAGCGAGAAGCAGTTCACCGCCGAGCCGGGCCCGGCGATCCGCGTCGGGTTGATGCAGGTGGAGGGGATGGCTGAAGCCGAGATCGAAGCGGTCGTTGGCGAGCGCCAGCGGGAGGGCCCCTTCTCCTCCCTCGCGGAGTTCTAGCGGCGCGTGCCTATCCGGCGCAACATCCTGGAGCGGATGATCCTCTGCGGCTGCTTCGACAGCCTGACGCCGAACCGGAAAGCGCTGATGTTCGAGCTGGACGGCGTTTCGAGCCACTCCACTCAGCTGAGCGACTATACCGACTTTGAGAAGTTCTCGCACGAGGCGCGCATCCTGGGGACAACGCCCGCTGCCACCTGATGGCCTACTACCGAGAGGAGTTGCGCCGGCATCACGTCCTCTCTACGGCGGAGGCGCACGCGATGCCGGCGGGAGCCGTGATCAACGTGGCCGGGCTGGCCATCCGGCCCCATCGTCCTCCCACGCGCAGTGGGCGCACCGTCGTCTTCTTCAGCCTGGAGGATGAGCATGGGATGCTGGACATCACGACATTTGAGGACGTGTACCAGCGCTATGGAAAGGTAATCTACCGCCGCGATGCGCCTGCGCCTTCCGAGCGGATCATTCGTGACAACACCGCCCGCGGGCAAAGCCCTGGCGCGCTGCTCAGTCGTAAGAGGTGAGCGAGCCGCCGCTGGACTCATCCGAACCGGGGAGCACCTGCTGGAGTGCAAGCCGGATACTCTGGTCCAATTCAAAGAGATCGATCGGCTTCGTGAAGTAGCCATCGAAGCCGGCCTCTCGGGCCCGGCGGATATCCTCCTCGGCCCCCAGGCCCGTGGTCGCGAAAGCGATAAGCCGGTCGGCCCCGGCCAGATTCCGCACCCGGCGCATCAGCTCCAAACCATCCATGCCGGGCAGGCCGATGTCAGAGAGGAGGACATCCGGCAGCTTCGTCTCAAGCTGACAGAGCGCATCCTCGGCCGTCTCCGCGGTTTCAACCGCGTAGCCCATCAGGCTCAGCCCATCGGCCAGCAACTCGCGCACATCCGCGTTATCTTCAACCAGGAGGAGGCGGTAACTCTCCTCCATATCCAGCGGCTCGCCCGCCGGCATGACCGCCCCGACCAGCGTCCCCTCGAGCGCGAAGAGAGGCTGTCCAATCCCGATCCAGCTTCCCTGGCCCGGACGAGCATGCACGTCAGCGCACTCTTGGGTCACGGCCGGCCAGACATCAAGCCCTTGTTGTCGGGGAGCGTTACCTGCCTCTTCCCACGATCGCTCGGAAACGCAAGCCTGCCCCTTGGATAGGAGGCTACCACCCGTGCCACAAGAGGCAACACAGAGGACCTCCCTATCGAGAGCGGCCTGCATCTCGCGCTGGTGCGCCTCGAAGCGCGAAACCCGCCCGTCATCCTGTACACCAAGGCCATTCATCGCCTTTCCTCGCTCCGCGGAGGCAGGACCCTCAGCTCACGCGCTTCCCCAGCGCCCCGCTCCTAAGCACCCGACCGATCTTCCCGAACGAGCGACGCCTGCTTGCTTCCCCGCCTTACTAGTCTTCCCCCAAACCGGCAAGCGTAAACATCAACCGGGGGCCACTCCCTTGAGCGCTTCAGCAACGCCTGGCCCCCGCCGCATATATACAAAGCCCTGCCAGGCTGGGCCGGGCCATACTCCTGGGCAACCCAACATGGCGGGAGCTGGAAGGAGGAGCCCCAAAGCGGCTTTGCCGAGAAACAGCGCATAGCTTCCAGCTCCGCGCGCGGGTGGCCCTCTCTATCCGTGGTATCGCCGCTACCGCGGACCATCCCCGCGCGCCCTCCCGGGAGGAGCGACCGCCGCCCCATCGAACAGGAGGGGGGAGGGATGGGCCGCGTTCCCGCGCGCGGCGAGAAGCATGACAACAATGGAGATCAACCGGGCAAGCCAAACGCGCGAGTCACGTCGTTGCGCGGCCGGCGGAAAGAAGAACCGTCTCGGTCGAGCCGGGGCCGGGCGCCGGCGGCCGATAATCCAGATCGCGCTGCTCTTGCTCGTCGGCCTCGGTCCCCTTCCCCCACACGCCGGCGCGGTGACGGAGGAGGCGCTTGGCCCCGCCATCCGCGCGGCGATTGCCGTGCCCGCCCTGGAGCACGGCGTGACAGCGGTGCTTGTCCAATCGCTGCGCGACGGGCGCACGCTCTATGCCACCAACCCGAAGATGGCGCTCATGCCGGCGTCCAACGCCAAGCTGTTCACCGCCATCCTCGCCCTGGAGCACCTCGGACCCGAGTTCCGGTTTCCGACGGTGCTCGCTGCGCGCGGTAAGGTGTCGCAGGGGGTCCTGGCAGGCGACCTCATCCTCAAGGGCTTCGGCGACCCGACGCTCGTGACGGCGACGCTGCACGACTTCGTCAACGCCGTCCGCGCGAAAGGGATCGAGCGCGTCGAGGGCGATCTGCTGGTCGATGCCACCTATTTCACCGCCCCGCGCTGGGGAAGCGGCTGGTCGTGGGACTACCTGGAGGACTACTACGCCATGGAGATCAGCGCGCTCTCGCTCAACAACAACACCATGGCGCTCGTCATCCAGCCGGGCACGGAAGCCGGCCGGCCAGCGCTGATCTCATGGGCGCCGCCCACCCGTCATATGGAGGTGATCAACGAGACGACGACCGGTGCGCCAGACTCGCCGCGGACGCTCCGCTACTCGCGCGAGCTGGGCAAGAACCGCGTGGTCGTGCGTGGCGCCATCCCCCTCGGCAGCCAGCCAGCGGTTCTGGACGGCATCCCGGTCGAGGACCCAGTCCTCTACTGCGGGCACGTTCTCTCCGAGCTCCTCCGCCAGGCGGGGATTCCGGTGGCCGGGCGCGTCCGCTACGGCACGCTACCGGAAAGAGAGGCGACCCGGATCTACCAGCACCACTCCGCTCCCCTCTCGGAGATTCTGCCGCTCTTCCTCAAGCCGAGCAACAACCACATCGGCGAGCAGCTCATCCACACGATCCTCGCCGTGGAGAAGGCACGCCTGCGCCAGGCGAGCCAATCAGGCGCGCAAACCCCGCCGCCTTCCATCGAGGGCCTGGCGGACGCGCTCATCACGAAGTCCGGCGCGGACCCGCGCGCTGTTCGCCTCGTCGATGGCTCCGGGCTGTCTCGCCTCAACCTGGTGACGGCGCTGAGCGTGGTCCAGCTGCTCCGCTACGCCTACCAGCAACCGTATCGCGACGTGCTGGTCCGGGCGCTCCCGGTCGCGGGGAATGACGGCACGCTGAGACGGCGCATGCGGGAGACGCGCGCCGCCGGGAACGTGCGCGCCAAGACGGGCACACTCAACGCCGTCAGCGGGCTTTCGGGCTATGTGACCGCGGCGAGCGGCGAGCCGCTCGTCTTCTCCATCCTGATGAACAACTTCCTCGCCGGCTCCCAGCCCGCGCGCGAAGCCCAGGACCGGATTTGCATCCTTCTCGCCGAGCTCGAGCGGTAGCTGCGGAAAGCAAGTGAGCGTGCAGGAGAGGCATGGCCCACCGCGTTGGGCTCGCGGTGAACCGCGGGGCTGTGGCGGGAGAGGCCAGAGAGATTCGGGCATTCGAGCCAGAAGTCTCGGTGCCCTCGACCGGATTTCTTACCTCGGAATCCCAGGGCGCCGCCCGGTCGGCCCGCCCGCCACGCCCACGTGCAGGGTGGCCACGCCGCCCATCAGAAGGCGAAACCGGACCTCTTCGAGGCCGGCGCGGGCCATCATCGCGGCGACCTCTTCGGGGGAGTGGAACGCGGCAACGGAATCTGGGAGATAGGTGTAGGCGTCTTTGTGACTCAGCAGCGCGGCCACGCGCGGCAGAATCCGATGGAAGTAGGTCTCGTAGACAGCGCGAAAGAGGGCGCCGCGCGGTCGGCCCAGCTCGAGCACGACCACACTGCCGCCCGGGCGGACCACGCGCGCCATCTCGCAGAGCGCGAGCTCCACGTCCGCCACGTTGCGGAGCACGAACGCCATCACGGCGGCATCTACGCTGGTATCGCGCAGCGGAAGCGACTGCGCGTCGCCCCCTGTCAGGAGAACGCTGCCTTCGAGGCCGCGCGCGCGCAGCTTCGCTTGGCCGCGAGCGAGCATCGGCTCGCAGAAATCTACGCCGATCACGCGGCCTTGCGGACCCACCTGCCGGGCCATACCGATCGCCATGTCGCCCGTCCCGGCTCCTACGTCGAGCGCCGTCATGCCGGGGCGAAGCCGGCAGGCGCGCAGGGCTGTCCGGCGCCACCACTTGTGCGTGCCCGCGCTGAGGAGGGTGTTCAGGAGGTCGTAGCGAGGCGCGATCCGCGCGAACATGGCGCGCACGCGCCTCGGCTTCTCATCCATCCCCGTTCCTCCCTGGCATGGGCCTTCCCGGTACCGAGCGAGCCCTGGCGAATGGCCCAGCTATCCGCATCCGGCCACTCGCGCGCGGGCTTCACCAGGTGAACCGTCCTATCAGGATGCTAAAGAGCGGCGTGGAGGTATAGACCGCATCCTGGCTCAGCGCAAGGAACGGCTCCGCGGCGATGAGAATCGCGATTGTCGCCACGGCGCAAACACCCACGGTCAGCTTCAGGCCCAGATGGGCCGAAATGCGCTTTTCCGCGACCGGCTCGCCCAGGTACATCTGTCGGACCACGTTCAGGTAGTAATACGCCGAGATGACGCTGTTGACGAACATGACGACCGCGAGCGTCGTCATCAGTGGCGTGCTCGCCTTGATCGCGGCGAGGAAGAGGTAGAGCTTGGCAATGAAGCCCGCGGTGGGCGGGATGCCGATCAGCGACAGGAGGAAGATCGTCATGGCGGCCGCCAGCCAGGGCGCGCGCCGCGCCAGGCCGGCGTAGCCCGGAATCTCCTCGACGCCATCCTGGTTGGCCACAGCGATCACCACGGCGAAGGCACCGAGGTTCATGAAGAGGTAGGCCAGCACGTAGAGGAGGATGCCCGGGATGGCAAACTCACGAACCCCTTCGCCGGCCACACCCGCGGCGGCCACTCCGGTCAGGATGTAGCCCGCCTGCGCGATGCTGGAGTAGGCGAGCATGCGCTTGATGTTGGTCTGCCAGATCGCCGCGGTGTTGCCCCAGGTCATGGTGATCATCGCCAGGATGGCGATGAGGGCCGCCCAGTGGGGCGCGATCTGCGGCAGCGCCAGTGCCACGCCGAGGAATCGGACGGTAACCGCGAAGCCAGCCGCCTTGGACGCCACCGAGAGGTAGGCGGTGATCGGCGTCGGCGCGCCCTCATAGGCATCGGGCACCCACTGGTGGAAGGGCGCCATGGAGACCTTGAACCCGAGCCCAGCCAGCACAAAGAACGCGGCCGCCAGGACCACCATCCGCCGGGCGACGTCCGTCTCTCCTGCCAGGACGCCGGCAATGCCCTGAAGCAGCGTGCTCCCCGTCAGCCCGTAAAGGAGCGACATACCGTAGAGCATGACGGCGGAGCAGACGGTGCCAAAGAGGAAGTACTTGATCCCCGCCTCGGCGGAACGCGGCTCGTTCTTCAGGTAGCCAACCAGCACATAGGAGACGATGCTGAGGAACTCCACCGCCAGGAAGAGCACCACCAGCTCGGAGGCCGACGCCATGAAGAAGATCGCCAGCGTCGCCAGGGTGAGCAGCGCGTACATCTCCGGGCGGTTGGGGAAGGAGCGCCGGTAGGCGGCGGTCATCGCCATGACCAGAAGCGTCGCCACCGCCACCGCCACCTTGAAGAAGGCGCTGAAGGGGTCGTGCATCATGCCGCCCCAGAAATGGACCATCACCCCGGGATGCAACGCGCGCGTAGACCACCCGACGGCGGCCGCGAGAAGACCCGCCACGGCCACGCCTACGATGCAGATCCACTCCGCCGCGCGCAGCACCGTGCCCTCGGCATCCTCCGGCGGCACCGCAGGGCGCGCGAAGGGATGGCGCGCCCAAGGCGTGCGCATCGCGGCCGCGAGCAGCCCGGCCAGGCCGGCGAAGGTGAGGACCAACT
Source organism: Armatimonadota bacterium (assembly GCA_012512265.1). GTDB lineage: Bacteria > Armatimonadota > JAAZEB01 > JAAZEB01 > JAAZEB01 > DUUU01. Next base: position 48,681 of record JAAZEM010000054.1, read on the forward strand.
CCGGCGCCACCCAGAACCAACGAATGTCTATCACCGCAGAAGACATAAGATCCGCCTACATCGGCATTGTGGTCAGCAGCCGCGTCACCGCGCCATTGATCACGTTCAGGAGCGGCGCCGGGTACACGCCGATGGCAATGATCAGGACGAGCAGAGGCGTGAGCGCCAGCAGCTCGCGCCGGTCCATATCCGTCAAGCCCTTCCACTCCGGGTTGATCGGGCCGAGAAGCACGCGCTGGATCGTCCACAGGAAGAACGCCGCCGTCAACACGAGGCCGACAGCCGAGGCTACGGTATGCACCGGGATCGCCGGGAAAGCACCGACAAAGACGAGAAACTCGCTCCAGAAGCCTGCCAGCGCCGGCAGCCCCAGCGAGGCGAACATCGCCACGCTGAAGAAGAAGGCATAGATCGGGGTGACCGCTCCCAGGCCGCCAAAGCGCTTCAGATCGCGCGTGTGCGTGCGGTCGTAGATCACGCCCACCAGGAAGAAGAGCGCGCCTGTGATGATACCGTGGTTCACCATCTCCAGGGCCGCGCCGTTCACCGCCGTCACTTTGCTCGCCAAACTGGCGCTGCTCGTATAGGTGGCCGCGGCAACCCCGAGCATCACGTAGCCCATGTGGCTGACCGAGGAGTAGGCGATCAGTTTCTTCAGGTCCCACTGGGCCATGGCGACGAGGGCGCCGTAGACGATGGAGATCACCGCGAGCACCGCCACGACCGGCGCGAACTGGCGCGCGGCCTCCGGCACAATCGGGAGGACGATCCGCAGGAAGCCGTAGGTGCCCATCTTCAGGAGGACGCCCGCCAGGATCACGCTTCCCGCCGTGGGCGCCTCCACGTGCGCATCCGGAAGCCAGGTGTGGAACGGGAAGACCGGCACCTTGATGGCAAAGCCGAGGAAGAGCCCCCAGAAGACGAGCGCCAGCCAGATCGGGTCACCCGCGTAGGGGCGCATCGTGGCCATCTCGATCATGTCGAACGTGCCGGTGCGCAGGTAGAGCGCCACGATCGCCAGCAGCATCGCCACGCTGCCGAACAGCGTGTAGAGGAAGAACTTGATCGAGGCGTAGATCCGCCGCTCGCCGCCCCAGATACCGATGATGAAGTACATCGGCACCAGGCTGATCTCCCAGAAGACGTAGAAGAGGAAGAAATCGAGCGCCACGAAGACGCCCAGCATGCCCGTCTCCAGGAGAAGGAACATGAAGAAGTATTCCTTCACCCGATGCTCGATGTGCCACGAATAGACGATGCAGAGGCTGGTGAGCGCCGTCGTCAAAAGGATCAGCGGCAGGCTCAGCCCGTCCACCCCGAGCTGGTAGTAGACCGGGATCGCCTGGATCCACTGCACCTTCGTCGCCATCTGAATGCCGGTGGCGCCATAGTCAAAAGCGATCGCCACTCCGACGGAAAGAAGCAACGTCACCACGCTGAAGGCAAGCGCCGTCCAGCGGATGGCGTTGGCGCGCTCCTTCGGTACGAAGAGGATCGCCAGCGCTCCGACGAGCGGAACGAACGTCATGAGAGTGAGCAGCATCTGCGGCATCTAGTTGTGCCTTCCTCTACCGGAACCCAAAGTACAGATACAAACCCGTCGCGGCCACGAGGCCCACGAAGACGATGAGCGCGTAGCCTTGCACCAGGCCAGTTTGCAGGCGACGGAAACCCTGTCCCACCTGGCCCGCGGTCCACCCAGCCCCGTTCACGGCGCCATCGACCACCTGCTTGTCGAACTTGCCCTGGAGAATCGCGGTGAGCAGCGTGACGTGGCCCACGGCGTTGACAAAGTGATCCACCACCTTCACATCGAAGCGGTGGGCCCACCGCGAGACAACGAAGAGGGGCGCGATCACAACGCTCGCGTACAGCTCATCCAGGAAATACTTGTTCTTCACCAGGGTGTAGACGCCCGGCGCGCGCCCCAGCCAGCCGGTAGCCCCCGGCACGAGACGCTCGCCCACCAACGGCAGCGCGATCAGCGCCCGGCGCGGGTCGGGGCTCTGGCGGTAGTAGACCAGGTAGCCCGCCAGAATGCCGAGGAGGCCGGCGCCAATTCCGAGGATCTGGACGATCCCTGCGTGCTCCACCTCAGCCGAGAAGTGCCCCGGATCGATCAGGTGGTGCAGGGGCAGCATCACGAACTTCCACCACCCAATCGAGAGCACGGCGAGCACCCACAACGGGAGGCACATGTTCAACGGGCTCTCGTGGGCATGGATCTCGGGGTTACGCGGCTCGCCGAAGAAGGCGAGGACCACCAGGCGCGTCATGTAGAACGCGGTCAACACCGCGCCGAGGATGCCGGCCACGAAGATCGGCGTCGAGACGTGGAATGCCCCGAGCAGGATCTCTTCCTTGCTCCAGAACCCAGAGAACAGCAGCGGGAAGCCTGCCAGCGAGAGCGATCCGATCAGGAACGTCCAGAAGGTCTGCGGCATTTTCTTGCGCAGGCCGCCCATCTCGAAAAGGTCCTGGGTGCCGGTGCCGTGGATCACGCTCCCGGCCCCGAGGAAGAGGAGCGCCTTGAAGAAAGCGTGCGTCACCAGGTGGAAAAGCCCGGCGAAGAAGCCGCCCACGCCCAGGCCGATCATCATGTAGCCAAGCTGGCTGATCGTCGAGAAGGCCAGCACGCGCTTGATGTCGCTCTGGAGCACGCCGATGGTGGCCCCGAGCACCGCCGTGATGGCACCAATGGCGGCGACGAACTGCAATGGCGTCGCCTGGAAAAGCGTCATGCCCAGCACCGAGGGCGCCCACGGCTCGGTGGCCGCCTGGAAGGGCGGGTACATTCGCCCGACCAGGTAGACGCCGGCCGCAACCATTGTCGCCGCGTGGATCAGGGCGCTGACCGGCGTGGGGCCCTCCATGGCATCGGGAAGCCACACATGCAGCGGGAACTGCGCCGACTTGCCGATGGCCCCGCAGAAAAGGAGGAGCGCCGCCGCCGTGAGCACCATCGGCGTGGCCGCCGCGATCTCCGGCAGGCGCTGGAAGAGCTGCGCGTACTCGAACGTGCCCGCGTGCCGGAAGAGGATCAGAAGCCCTAGCAAGAAGCCGATATCGCCCAGGCGCGTTACCAGGAACGCCTTCTTGGCGGCGCGCATCGCCTCGGGGCGCTCGAACCAGAACCCGATGAGCAAGTAGGAGCAGAGGCCCACCAGCTCCCAGAAGATGTAGAGTTGGAGCAGGTTGTTCGCCAGCACCAGGCCGAGCATGGCGCAGCTAAAGAGCGAGAGATAGGCGAAGAAGCGCCAATAGCGCGGATCGCCATGCATGTAGCCGATAGAGTAGAACTGCACGCCGGTGGCGACAATGGTGACGACCAGGAGCATGATCGCCGCAAGGCCATCCAGGCGGAAGCCCATGCGCAAGACGAAGTCGCCGGTGGGCACCCAGGCGAAGCTACGCTCGACGGCCGCGTGCGCGCCACCGAGGGCAACCGCCGCGAAAGCATAGAGCGACGCCCCCAACGAGACCACAATCCCGGGGATCGCGAAGCAGTGCGCCCGCTCGCGCAGGTGCGCCGGCCACCTCCCCGCCGTCATCAGCACGATGAAGGAGAGAAGCGGCGCAAAGATGATGACGGGCGCGAGCGCCAGTGCACTCTCAGCACTCATCGGCAGACCCCCTCACCAGCGGTCACGAAATCGAGCGCACAGGACGTGGGAAGCGCGCGCGTCCCACCCATCTCCTTCATCGCCCCGATACCTCTCTTTCGCTCCATCACTGACCCCGTACTCCGGCTACCACTTGAGCAACCGCACGTCATCCACCCGGATATGGCGCATATTGCGATAGACCGAGAGGACGAGCGCCAGGCCGACGGCCGCCTCAGCAGCGGCGATCATCATGACAAAGATGGCGAAAACCTGGCCGGTCAGCATCACCGGGGTGGTATAGCGCGCAAAGGCTACCAGGTTGATATTCACGGCGTTGAGCATCAACTCGATGCTCATCAGAATGGCGATGGCGTTGCGCCGGGCCAGCACCCCATACACTCCGATGCAGAAGAGGAGCGCCGCCAGAATCAGATACCAACTCAAGGGCACCACGTTATCGCCCCTCCTGTTTCGCCAGCACGACCGCGCCCACCACCGCCGCCAGCAGGATCACCGAAGCCAGCTCGAACGGCAGCACGTAGCGCTCCACCAGCGCCAGGCCCAAAGCAGTGGTTGAGTCGCGCGGGACCTCTTCCACCACGCGCCACTCGCTGCGGAGGATCAGGTGGAGCAGGAGAAAGAAGAAAGCACAGGCGCCGGCCAGCGCCCACTTCCAATGCGCCACCAACTGCGGGATGTTCTGGCCAGTGATGTGCCGCGTGAGCATGATCCCGAAGAGGAACAGGACCGTGATCGCGCCGATGTAGATCAGCACCTGCGCCACCGCCAGAAACTCCGCGCGCAACAGCACGTAAATCCCAGCCACCCCAGCGAAGCAGAGCGCCAGAAAAAGCGCCGCGTGGACGATGTTGCGGACCGAGACCACCATCAGCGCGGAGAGGAGAATCCCCCCCGCCAGGATCAGAAACACCACCTGTTCCGTGGCCATCAGGAAGTCGCCTCCTTCGCGGGCTTGGCCGGCTTCTCAGTCTTCTCGCCGGCAGCGGCTGCCGCCAGGTCACGCTCGGCCAGCTTGCGCGGCGTGGCCGCCAGATACTCCTCTTCGGGGATCTCCACCGGCTTCGTGTGCCAGATCGCCTCCAGCTGCGGCAATTCGAGGATCAGCGACCGCTTGTTGCCGGCCGCGAGCTCGAACATGTTCGACATGCGAAGCGCCTTCACCGGCTTGGTGGGGCAGGCCTCCTGGCAGAGCCCGCAGAACATGCACCGCCCGGCCTCAATCGTGTAGCGCACCAGCTCGCGGTGTTTCGTGCCGGGGATCTTGCGGCCTTCCACGGAGATCACCCCCACCGGGCAGGCCTTCACACACGCCCCGCACGCGATGCACAGCTCGGGATGCACCCCCGGGATGCCCCGGTAGCGCTCCGGCAGCTGTGGGCGCTCGTCCGGATATTGAAGCGTCTGCCGTTCGCGCCACATGTTGCGCCACGTCACCTGGTGGCCCTTCATGATGCTCACGAACGTATTGAAGATGTCGTCCCTCAGACGTGCGAGTAGGCCCAACGTTTTCTCCAACCAAACACCACCAGCAACACCAGACCGAGGAGGAACAGTCCGTTCAGGATCCACCCGGACGGGAAGCCCGTCGCCGCCTGAAATGCGAGCGCCAGGAAGTTGAGCAGCCCGAGCGGCACCAGTACCTTCCAGGCGAAGCCCATCAGCTGATCCACGCGCACGCGCGGCAGCGTGCCTCGCAGCCACATCAGCACGAAGACGAGCATCGAGGCCTTCATCAGGGTGACCACGACGGAGATGAACCCGAGGAGGCCGGCCACCAGGACGATCCCTGCCAGGATCGCCGCCGGGATGGTGCCCCATTTGAAGGTCCAATCCGTAGCCGAGGTCAGCCCGGCATAGCGCCGGTTGAATAGCCAGATGCACCCGAAGAAGAGGGCATAGACCACGACCGCCGCGATCCCCGCCTGCCACCCGGGAAGCTCGTCGACCACGCTCAGGCCGGGCAGCAGGTGCCAGCCGCCCAGGAAGAGCACCGAGGCCAGCAGGCAGACGGTAAACCCGTTCGCGAACTCGCCCAGGAAGAAGAGCCCGAAGCGCATGCCGCTATACTCGACGTTGTAGCCGGCCACCAGCTCCGACTCCGCCTCCGGCAGGTCGAACGGGAGGTGGCTCACCTCGGCCAGGCCGGCAATGAAGTAGATCAGGAAGCCCAACGCCTGCGGCACCACGAACCACATCGCCTTCTGCGCCTCGACGATCCCTGCCAGGGAGAGCGTGCCGGCCATCAGCGGCGGACCGAGCAGCGCCAGCGTCATCGGCAGCTCATACGACACCAGCTGCGCCGCCGAGCGCAACCCGCCCAGAAGCGCCCAACGGTTATCTGAGGACCACCCCGCCGTGATCAGCCCGACCGCGGTGATCGACGAGATCGCCGTCAGATAGACCAGGCCAACGTTCAGGTCCTTGGTAATGAACCCGCCCTTGCCGAAGGGGATGACCACGTAGAGCATCACCGCGGGCACGAACACCAGGAAAGGCGCGATCAGGAAGACCGCCCGGTCGGCGCTCGCGGGGATGATGTCCTCCTTGTGGAACAGCTTGATGGCGTCGGCGATCGTCTGGAAAACGCCCACAGGTCCTGTGCGCATCGGGCCCAACCGGCGCTGGATGAAACCCATCACTTTGCGCAAGAGCCAGATGACCACCGTCACGACCGGGAAGATCACCAACATGACGATGATCAGGGCGTCGAGCACGTAGACGACGAGCGGCACCAGGCCCGAGAGCGTGCCCAGGCCCAGAGCGCCTCCTACCCAGGCGAGGAGGGAGGCGACAACGTCGGTTAAAGTCGGCAGGTTCACCAGCTACCTCCCCGGCGTCGGGCGCGCCACCCAGGGCGTGACCAGGGGGCCGGCCGATACTCAAGCCTCGCCTCGCGCTCCGAAATCCCCAATTCGCGCTCCGCGTGTCTCACCGGTCTACGTCTCCAAAGATCGGGTCGATGCTGCCGAGGATCATCACCAGGTCGGCGATCTTCCAGCCGCGAGAGATGACTGGCAACACCGAGAGGTTGGCAAAGGAGGGAGAACGCCACTTCATCCGGTAGGCGGTGTTGCTCCCATCACTGATGATGTAGGCGCCCATCTCACCCCGGGGCGACTCCACGGCGGCATAGGCCTCGCCGGCAGGCGGACGCACGGCGCGCGCGCCCTTGGCCATGATCTCGCCCGGCGGGATCTCATCGAGCAGCCGGTCGCACTGGCGCAAGATCTTGATGCTCTCGCGCATCTCGTCGATGCGCACCTGGTAACGCGCCAGCGCGTCGCCCGTCTCGCGCGTGACCACGTTGAAATCGAGTTGCGGGTAAAGTCCGTACGGCTTGCTGCGGCGCAGGTCATAGGCCACGCCGGATCCGCGCGCCATGGGGCCGCTGGACCCCCAATTGATGGCAACATCGGGCGGGAGCACGCCGATGCCGCGGGTGCGCAGCAGGAAGATCTCGTTCTCGCTGAGGAGCGTGTCCTGCTCGTCCACCATGGGCGGGAAGTAGTCCAGGAACCAGCGGAACCGCTCGCGCCACTCACCCTCGGGCAGATCCTGGGCGACGCCTCCCACGCGCACGTAAGAGTAGGTGAGGCGCGCCCCGCAGATCATCTCCAGCAGGTCGAGCACGTACTCGCGGTCGCGAAACGCGTAGATGAAGGGGGTGGTGGCTCCCAGGTCGAGGCCAAAGGTGCCCACCGAGATGAGGTGGCTTGCGATCCGCTCCAACTCCTGGACGATGACCCGGCAAAGCTCCGCGCGCGGCGGAATGGTGATCCCCAGCAGCTTCTCGACGGCGACGCAGTAGGCCGTGTTGCAGGCGATTGCCGCCACGTAATCGAGACGGTCGGTCAGGGGAAGGACCTGGACGTAGGTGCGGTTCTCGGCGATCTTCTCGACGCCCCGGTGAAGGAAGCCGATGTGCGGCTGAACATCCACAACCCACTCGCCATCCAGGCGCACCTTGAGCTGGAGCACGCCGTGCGTGCTGGGGTGCTGCGGGCCCATATAGAGCTCAATGTGGTCCGTCTCGATCTCGTGGAGCTCGCCACTGGGATCGAGCGGCACGGCAGGGCCACCCACGCGCGGGAGGGCGTCTTGCAGCTCCCCTCTCTCGTCTCGGTCAGTTTTGCTCATCTGTATTCCAGGAGTCGTGAAACGGCACTCGAAAAGCGCCCGCCAACGCCCGGCGGCAACCATCCCTCGCATAGCGCGGCATGCGAACCGCGCCCGGCGTTCAGCGGGCCCACGGGGTCACTGTTGGGAGCGCGCCTTCCCGGGCAGGGGGCCGTGCCCCACTTCTCACTCGGTGATACTGAACTTCCCGCCCGGGCTATCCAGCTTGAACTCTTTGCGTAGCGGATGGGGATACTCGTCCCACTCTTCAGGAAGCAGGATGCGGCGCAGGTCGGGATGCCCCTCGTAGCGGATTCCCATCAAATCGTATGACTCGCGCTCGTGCCAGTCGGCTCCCGCCCAGATCGAGGTAACGCTCGGCACCTGGGGGTCGTCATACGAAACCGGCGTCTTCAGGACGATCACCCGCGGCGAGGTCATCTGGCCCAGGTGAATCACCGACTCCAGGCCATCGCCACGGTCCACGCCGGTGACCAGAATCGGGTAGTCGAACCCCTGCTCCTCCTTCAGGTAGCGGCAGACCGCAAGCAGGCGCTCGCGGCCCACGGTCACGACGAGATCACCGCCGGGCGCGAGGGTCACCGCGACATCCTCGCCAAAGCGTTGCTGAAGCCCGCGGCGGACCTCGGAAAAGGGATCCGCGGCCTCGTCGGACGCCGGGCGGGCTATCTTCTTCTCATCTGCCATGAGCTGCGGCCTTGCTCCCCTCAGGCTTTCCAGGTAGCGCGGTACTTCTCGCGGCGGATCTTCTCGTGCAGCTTGATCACGCCATCCAACAGCGCCTCTGGCCGGGGCGGACACCCGGGAACGTACATATCGACCGGCACGATCTGGTCCAGGCCCTTCACCACGGAGTACGAATCATGGAAGGGCCCGCCGCAAATGGCACACGCGCCCATCGCGAGCACGTAGCGCGGCTCCGCCATCTGCTCCCAGAGGAGCTTCAGGCGCGGAGCCATCTTCTTCGTCACCGTTCCAGAAACGATCATCAGGTCGGCCTGCCGGGGACTGGCGCGGAACATCATCCCGAAGCGGTCGAAATCATAGCGCGCGGCGCCCGTCGCCATCATCTCAATGGCGCAGCATGCCAACCCGAAGAGGAGATACCACAGCGACGACTTCCGGCTCCAGTTGAGCGCGACTTCCCCCGCATCGAGCGCGCGCTCCAGATACCGGCGGAGGCTCTCCGCGTCCGTCGTCAGGACGCCGCCGTCCGGCCAGCGCTCCAACACACCCACGGGGAGCTTTGCAGGATCGAGGGAAGCGGCTTCGCCAGCGGGCAATACCGGAAGCGCAGTGGCGTCCACCACTCGCCCCTGGCCAGCGGTTGGCTTCTCTGCCGGCCCTCCCGGCGACTGGCGATCTACTCCCACCGCAGGACCCCTTTCCTCCATGCGTACACCAGACCGACCACCAGAATGGTCACAAAGACGAGCATATCGAGAAAGGCAAAGAGACCGAGACCGTGCGCCTGCACCAACCGGCCGCCCACCACGCGCACCCACGGCCAGAGGAAGACTACTTCCACATCGAAGATGATGAAGACGAGGGCATAGAGGTAGTAGCCGATGTGCATTTGCGGCCAGGACATTCCTACCACCCGCTCGCCACACTCATATGGACGAGTCTTCTGGGGTGTGGGATGCCCCGGACCAATCATCCGGGGGATGACGATCATCACCACGGAGACGACCACAGCGATGAAGAAGAATACCGCCACCGGCAACCAGTCGGCTGCCGGGCTGGCCGAGATGGGCGTCGGCATTCAACAATCTCCCTCTGGGGGCTATTATACTCCTGCGGCCGAGGATCGTCAAGGCTGCTGGCACTCACGCAGGTGGAATCCGGGCATCCCTTGAGTCGAATAAGGGAATACACTGATACACAGCCCCCGGCAGGCACGGGCCGCAATGCCACCGGTGCAGGGTGCGACCGCGGATGGCGAGCGCTGGGGCCCGCGGTAGCCGCCCGCCACGCGGGAACTGTTGCGGTTCACCCGGCAATACCGATCCGCGTTGGGGCCGCTCAGGCGCGGTATCGCCTCACCGTTGCTCCAGGATCGTGGCGTGGAGCCGGCCGATGCTCTTCACGGCGCCGTACATCGTGGCGGCGTCGCCCTGGGTGAACTTGATATGCGTGGCATCGACGAATCCGGGGGCAACCGTGGGATCGACCGGCACCCAACAGCCCTCCGCATAGCTTTCGGCCCAGGCGTGGTAATAGAAGCGGTCGCGGAAATAGACAATGCCGGCACACACGCGCGTGGGGATCCCGACGGCGCGCGCGAGCGCGGCATAGAGGGTGGCATAGTCGCGGCACATTCCCACCGGCTCGCGCAACACATCGAGCGCCGTGCGTGGGAGACCGATGTCGCCCTGGATGCGCAGATTCCCGTGCACCCACGCCCACAGCGCCTGGATCCGCGCGTCGTCCGAGGTGGCTCCTGCCACAATCTCCGTGGCTTTCGCCTGAATATCCGGGTGGGTCACTTGAAGGTAGGCGCTGGGCGCCAGCAGCGCGGCACGCTCGGCGGGGGTAAGCGGCGCCGGGTGCGCCGCGGTGGCATCCACAGTGTACTCCACCGTGAGAGCATCGCCCTCCTCCACAATGCGCGCCACCTGCCGGGCATCGGAGAGGACAAACCGCCGCTCGGGGAGGCCGCGCAGGCGCAGGCGCAGAAACCGGGTGGATTCAGGCGCCGTGATCGATCCTTCCATCTGTACGGCGAGCTGTTCCGCCAGATCCCGGATTGGCTCGCTGGCGCGGTCATCGAAGCCGCTGAGGGCTTTCTCGCGGCTCTCGCGCACCAGGGTGATCCCGGGATGCATCACCATCTTGACCGGCTGGCCGTCGTCTAGCAGCCAAGAGGTAGCGTCCACCGTCGGTGAGGTGGTCTGCACCACAACCGTGTCGTACTCCTCGCCGTCGTGGCGAACTCGCTCCCGGCGCACAACGCGCGCAGTCGCTTCTTCCAGCGAGAGGGTGACCGTGTTGAGGAAGAAGTAGTGAAGGCTCTCTCCAGGCGCCACCGCGTGGCCCAGGAGCGCGCTCTCCACGTCGGCAACTAGATGGGCGCCCTCTGGGATCGGCAGCGACTTTCGGACCACGTCGTCCTGTGCCCGGCGCTCGACCTCGACCACGGTCTCGTGGAAGCGGGCTTTCACCTCCACCTGCTTGCCAGCCGAGCCCATGTGCACCTTCAGAGTGACCGGGCGCAGGTCGCGCGATAGGTGCTCATCCACCTCGACGCGCTGTTCCTGCACGTAGCCCAGCGCCAGAGCGCGCGTCCAGGTGGTGGTGCGGATACGGTAGCCCCCGCCCCTCAAGCCTCGGGCAGGCGCCACGGTGATCTGCACATGACCGAGCTTGCTCTCGCCCAGGTAGACTCCCATCCACCACTCGCCCGCCACCGGCTTCCGTCTTGCGGGAGCAGCCAGGGAGACAGGCGGAAGCACGAGTTCACTCATGAGCAGCAGCACTCCCAGAGCGACGGCGAGGGTGGTGCGGGAGAGCGCGGGCAAAGGCAGGTGGAGCGGGCCGTGAAGCCATCCCCACCCGCTTGAGCCAGCAGCCTGGCGCGTTCTGCCCCTGCTTGCCTGTTGCCACGCGGCCATGGCCAGGAATCCCCGCTCGCCGCTTCCGGGCGAGAGCGTGCTTCCCAACGAGGCTAGGCAATCGGCTCGGCGGAGTCGGCCAGGACGATCGCGCGGTTATGCGATACCTCCATGAAACCGCCGCCGATCTGCATGGCGACCCGGGTTCGGTCGCTGCGGCGCGCCTCAATGACGCCGCTGCGCAACTCGGCCATCAGCGGCGCATGCCCTGCCAATATCCCCAGGTAGCCTTCCACCCCCGGAACGGTAAGCGAAACGACATCCTCGCTCAGCACCAGCTGCTCGGGGGTCACTATATCGAGCGTGAAGCTTCGTTCAGGCATGATCCAGATTCCCAGGCCAGAGCGCCTCGAAAGGCGCTCTGCACCTTACGCGGCGGCGCGCATCTTGTCGGCCTTGGCCAGAACATCCTCAATGCCGCCGACCATGTAGAACGCCTGCTCCGGCAGGTCGTCGTGCTTGCCGTCGAGGATCTCCTTGAAGCCGCGCACGGTATCCTGGCGAGAGACATACCGTCCGGGGTTGCCGGTGAACGCCTCTGCGACGAAGAACGGCTGCGACAGGAACATCTGCAGCTTGCGCGCTCGGGCCACGGTAAGCTTGTCCTCATCGGAGAGCTCGTCGATACCCAGGATGGCAATGATATCCTGCAACTCGCGGTAGCGCTGCAGGATGAACTGCACGCCCCGAGCCACGTCATAGTGCTCCTGACCCACGACGCGCGGATCCAGGATGCGCGACGTGGACGCGAGCGGGTCCACTGCCGGGTAGATGCCCAGCTCCGTGATCCGGCGGTCCAGGATCGTCGTCGCGTCGAGGTGAGCGAACGTGGTTGCCGGCGCCGGGTCTGTCAGGTCGTCAGCTGGCACGTAGATCGCCTGCACCGAGGTAACGGATCCGCGGTTGGTGGAGGTGATCCGCTCCTGGAGGGCGCCCATCTCGGTGGCGAGCGTCGGCTGATAGCCTACGGCCGAGGGCATTCTCCCGAGGAGGGCCGATACCTCGGAACCCGCCTGGGTGAACCGGAAGATGTTGTCGATGAAGAGGAGCACGTCTTGGCGCTCGACATCGCGGAAGTACTCGGCCATGGTGAGGGCGCTCAGGGCCACGCGGAGGCGGGCACCGGGCGGCTCGTTCATCTGCCCGAAGACCATCGTGGTCTTCTCAATGACGCCCGACTCGCGCATCTCCAGCCAGAGGTCATTCCCCTCGCGCGTGCGCTCGCCGACGCCGGCGAAGACGGAGAAGCCTCCGTGCTCGGTCGCGATGTTGCGGATCAGCTCCTGGACGAGGACCGTTTTCCCAACGCCAGCGCCGCCGAACAGGCCGATCTTGCCACCCTTCAGATAGGGGCAGAGGAGGTCAATCACCTTGATGCCGGTCTCGAGGATCTGCATCTCGGTGCTCTGCTCCTCGAAGGAGGGCGCTGGCCGGTGGATCGGGTAATAGTCATTCCCCTTCACCGGGCCCATATCATCCACGGGCTCGCCCAACAGGTTGAAGACGCGTCCGAGTGTATTCCGACCCACGGGAACGGTAATCGGCTGTCCCGTATCCCTCGCCTTCGCGCCTCGGGGCAATCCATCCGTCGGCGCCATGGCCACGCAGCGCACCGTGTCGTTGCCCAGATCCTGCGCCACCTCAGCGATGATGCGCGAGGTCTGGCCGTTCTGCGGCATCTCGACCTCGATTGCGTTGAGAATCTTTGGGAGTTGGCCCGCTGGGAAGCGGATATCCAGCACCGGCCCGATGATCTGAACGACGTGTCCCGTCGCCCCGCCTTGATTCACCTCTGCCATCGAAACAACTATCCCTTCAGCGCGTCGGCGCCGCCCACAATCTCGGCAATCTCGCGGGTGATCGCGGCTTGGCGCGCGCGGTTCAATGAAAGCGTCAATCGGTCGATCATCTCGGCGGCATTATCCGTGGCGCTCCGCATTGCGGTCATGCGTGCGCCATGCTCACTCGCCACCGACTCCACCAGTGCCTGGTACACCTGCACATCCAGGTAGCGTGGGAGCAGGCTGGCCAGGAAGCGCTCTGGCACCGGCTCGAAGAGATACTCCTCAACTCCCTGCAACCGTGATTCTGCTGCCTGCGGTGGTTGCAGCGGCAGGAGTTGCTGCACAGTCGGCTGCAGGCGGAGCGCCGAGATGAAGCGCGTATAGACGAGGTACGCGATATCAATCTCGCCGCTTCCGAAGAGCCGGCGCACCTCGCGGGTGATCGCCTGAGCATCCGCCAGGGCCACATCGCGCGAGGGTAGCTCGAACGTCGCCCCCAGGGTGCACCCACGCTGCCGAAATGCCGACGGCCCCTTGCGCCCAACCGGCAACACCACGGACTCTAGATCCTTATGCTCGGAGAGGAGTTCCATCGCTGTGCGGACGATGTTGGTGTTGTAGCTGCCGCACAGGCCCCGGTCCGCGGTGATCACCACCACCGCCATCCGCCGGGGCTCGCGCACCTCCAGCAACGGATGCTCGATTCCCGAGGCAGCACCTGCCAGGTGGCGCATCACTTCCGCCATCTTCTCGGCGTAGGGCCGCGCCGCCCCGACACGGTTCTGAGCGCGCTTCAGGCGCGCTGCCGCCACCATCTGCATCGCGCTGGTGATCTTCTGTATGTTCCGCACGACCCGGATCCGCTGCCGGATATCGCGCATGCTCGCCATCGCTTAACCCCCGGACTCCCTGCTGGGGATGCGGTGTGCGAGAGAGGGGATGCGTGGCCCGGCGCCCTCCGGGCCGTGAGTGCCGGCCCTCAGGTGCCGCACGTTCCGCTCACATCCCGCGTCTCCCGCTCGCATCATACCTGGAACTGCGTCTTGAACTCGCGGACCGCCTTCTCCATCACCTGCCGCGTCTCGTCGGAGATCGCCTTCTCCTTGGAGATCCGCTGGATGATGTCTTGGTAGCGATCATGCACAAAGGCGAGCAGCTCCTGCTCGAAACGCGCCACCTGGTCCAGCGGCAGATCGTCGATATACCCATTGGTGGCAGCCCAGATGATGACCACCTGGTCGGCAACGGACATCGGCTGGTACTGGGGCTGCTTCAGGACCTCCACCAGGTGAGCGCCGCGGTTCAGCTGCTGGCGCGTCGCCTTATCGAGATCCGAGGCAAACTGCGTAAACGCCTCCAGCTCGCGATAGCGTGCCAGGTCCAGGCGGAGGCCGCCGGCCACCGTCTTCATCGCCTTCGTCTGCGCCTTGCCGCCAACGCGCGAGACGGAGATACCAACGTCAACAGCCGGGCGCACGCCGGCGTAGAAGAGGTCCGTCGCCAGGTAGATCTGGCCATCGGTGATCGAGATCACGTTGGTGGGGATGTAAGCCGAGACATCGCCGGCCTGCGTCTCGATGATCGGCAGCGCCGTGAGCGAGCCACCGCCGAGGGCATCGCTCAACTTGGCCGCGCGCTCCAGGAGGCGCGAATGGAGGTTGAAGACGTCACCCGGGTAGGCCTCGCGACCAGGCGGGCGGCGCAGGAGCAGCGAAACCTGGCGATAGGCCTGCGCGTGCTTGGAGAGGTCATCATAGATGACCAGAGCGTGCCGCTTCGTATCGCGGAAATACTCGCCCATCGCGCACCCGGAGTAGGGCGCGATATACTGCATCGGCGCAGAGTCGCTCGCCGTGGCGCTCACGATGGTCGTATATTCCATCGCGCCATAGTCCTCGAGCGTCTTCATCACCGAGGCAACGGTCGATTGCTTCTGGCCGATCGCCACGTAGATGCAGTAGACGTCCTGCCCCTTCTGATTGATGATGGTGTCAATCGCGAGGGCTGTCTTACCCGTCTGACGGTCGCCAATAATCAGCTCGCGCTGCCCCCGGCCAATCGGGATCATCGAGTCGATCGCCTTCAGACCCGTCTGCAGCGGTTCGACAACTGGCTGGCGCTCGACGACGCCCGGACCGCGCTCCTCGATATGCCGGCGCTGATTCGTGACAATGGGGCCCTTGCCATCGATCGGCTCGCCAATCGCGTTCACCACGCGGCCAACGAGCTTCTCGCCGACGGGCACATCGACGATGCGGCCCGTGCGGCGCACAATATCGCCCTCTCGGATATCGCGGTCGTCGCCGAGGATGATGATGCCGACGTTGTCTTCCTCGAGGTTGAGGGCGATCCCAAAGACACCGTTTTCAAACTCCAGCATCTCGCTCGACAGACAATCGCGCAGGCCATAGGCACGCGCGATCCCGTCGCCCACCTGGAGGACGCGCCCGACCCCAACCTCCTCCAACTCCTTCTTATATCCCCGGAGCTCTTGCTCCAGTACCTGAGTGACCTCTTCGGGCCTGACAGCCATGGAACCCCCCAAGCAGATTGCAGATTATCGTTCGTTGAAGTCAAGCCGCCGGGGCTTGCTCCCCCGGCTCCGCGAGACGCCGGTCTGCGGACCGCGTCCCGGGCATTCTCACCCGCCGTGCCTCTTGCACGCCGGAACCGTTTATTACAGCAGGGCTTCTTTCAGCCGGCCGCGCAGCTGCCGCAGGTAGCCCACCACCGTGCCATCAATCACGGTGTCGCCCACGGTGACGCGCAGCCCCCCGATCAGCTCGGGGCGCACTTCGGTGCGCAACTCGATGCGCTTGCCAGTCATCGCCGCCAGCCGCGATACCAAGGCTTCCTCTTCCTCCGGTGTCAACGGCATCGCCGAGACAACCGACGCCTGAGCAACGCCGCGGTAATCGTTCGCCATCTCCGTGTAGAGCGAGTAGAGATAGGGCAGCACCTCACTGCGTCGCTTCTCCACGAGGAGATTGAGCATGCGCAGCGTGATCGGCTGCACCTCCTCGCCCAGGAGGCGGTGGATAATCGCTTGCTTTCGCTCCACCGGCAGCAGCGGATTGTGGAGCGCCTCCAGGAATTGCGGCGTGCGCTCGACCAACGCTGAGAGCGACGCGAGGTCTCTCTCGATGGCGTTCACCTGGTCTTCGCCACGCGCCGCGACGAAGAGCGCCTCGGCATACCGCCTGGCAACCGTCTGCGAGGCAATCATCAGGCCCTCTTCTCTCCTGCCGGCAGTGCCGCCAGGAACTCCTGGACGAGGGCGCGGTGCGTGTTCTCATCCATGGAGCGCGCGATGATCTTCCCGGCGGCGTCCACAGCCATGTTGGCCACCGTCTCGCGCACCACGTAAACCATCTTCTCGCGCTCCTCGCGGATCTCTTGGTGGCCCTGTTGGATAATCCGGTCGCGCTCCTGTTGCGCCTGCGCCAACAGCTCCGCGCGCATCGCCTGGCCTTCGCGAATCCCGTCCTGGATCCGGTCGCGTGCCTCAGCTTCCGCCTGCGCCATCCGCGTCTCGTACTCGCGCTGGAGCTTCAAGGCAATCGCCCTGGCCTCATCGGCATCATTATAGCGCGCGCGGATCTCCTCCTCGCGCGTGCTCAACATGCCAAGGACCGGGCGATAGAGGAATGCGCGGAGGATGAAGAGCAGGGCGAGGAAACCGACCGCCTGGGCAATAATCAGCGGAAACTGGATGCCCAACTGGGCGAGGATACTATCGCCCCCGCCGTGCGCGGCCGCTCCCGCCTCGTGGGTGGCTTCTTCCGCCGCGACCAGGCTCATCCACAATACATGATGTAGCGTACCCATGCGCCCGTTCCATCTCCATCCGGTGTCTCAATTGGTGCCGGGCTTTCTCGCCCGGCGCGAAGTGGATCAACACAATGCGCAAGCGCGCCGGTTCCAGTCTCCCGCCACGGCGCGCAAGACGGGTTCGGGGAAGCGGATCACCCGCCTCTCCCATCACAGGCCCCGAACCCACCTTACGTTGCACGCACTGCGATTTCGATTCCTAGCCCGCTCCGGTGGTGGCCTGGATGACCTGCATCACCGCCGGCAGCTTGCCCTGAAGCATGAAGAACATCAGCAGAGCGTAGATAACCAGCGACTCGATGAGCGCCAGGCCGATGATCATGGCCGTCTGAATCTTGCCTGCCGCTTCCGGCTGGCGAGCAATTCCCTCGAGGGCGGCCGCCGCAGCGCGGCCCTGACCCAAGGCGGCACTGATCACCGCGATCGGCAGGCCCAGACCCGCGGCCAGCGCCAGCATGGCTCCGTATAGCATTATCGGATCTCCCTTCCCCATGCGGTGCATGCCTGTTGTGACGCACCGGCATCCGCAGCGCGTCGCGCGCGCTGCAACTTTATGACTATCCGCCTCCGCGCGCCCTCCCATTTGGGCGCGCTTCGCCCGCTCGTTCTCCCTTTGCAAACGCCGCCCACCCAGCCAACCCTGCGCCCACACACGCCACTGCCACGAAATGGGGATCGTGATGCGAGGGTGACGGGGAGAGCAGGCTAATGCGCTTCAGCCTCGCCCGCGGCGAGCGAGATATAGACGCAGGCCAGCATCGTGAAGACCAACGCCTGAACAAAGCCCGTGAAAAGCCCGAACACCATCATCGGCAGCTGATATGGGATCGGCACGAACGGCAACACATAATAAGCAAGCCCGGCCAGGATGACGATCACCTGCTCCTCGCCAAAGATGTTCCCGAAGAGACGCATGGAGAGCGAGAGCGGCCGGGCCAACTCGCCGATAATTTCGATGGGGAGCATGAGCGGGGCCATCGCCGGGATCGGTCCGGCAAGGTGCTTCAGGCGCCCCACCAATCCGTGGGCACGGATACCGTGGTACTGCACGTAGAAGAAGGTGATCAGCGCCAGGGCCACCGTGGTGTTCAGGCTGCTCGTCGGCGCCATCGCCCCCGGCACGAGCCCGATCAGGTTATTAAACAGGATGAAGAGAAAGAGCGTGCCCACGAATGGGGTGTGCTTCTCTCCCTCTGGCCCGATAATCCCCTTGATGAATTCATTGAGCGTGCTAACGATATACTCCAGGGCGTTCTGTAGACGCCCGGGCACGGGCCTCATTTTTCGCGTACCCAGGTAGGAGATCGTACCAAGGAAGGCTATGATGACACCCGACCAGAGGAGTATGACCCACGGGGCGAAATGCGATTCCACGATCCGGTCCTTACCAACACCGCGACACCATCATCTTGCCGAGGTTCCTCCGGGCTGGCTGCAACGCTCCTCTTCGCGTTCCATCAAATAGATGCCGAAGGCTTTCAGCAAGATCACGGCTTGGATGAGCGCCACCCCCCCAGCGAACGCGGGAAGATGGAACCATCCGGAGTTCACTACTAGGTAGAGCAACAGGGCCATTGCAGGCAGCTTGAGGATCAAGAGCTTGGCAATCGTCCCCTTCGTGGCCGTTCTCTCTGGCACGAAGAGAGCGCGTACCGCCCAATCAAAGCCGCGCAACACAAGCAGTCCCAGTGCCGCACCTGCCACAATGCTCCACGCGACGCGGAAAGCACCCAATCCGGTCGTGAAGAGCACCACCAACAAGAGCACCCCCGCGCTCGTGCGGTAGGTCCTCCCAATAAACCCTTCGTCCAATCTACTCGTCCCCTGAAATCTGCGCCGCCACTCGGAACAGCTCCAAGAACCCAGCCGCGGCGCCCAATAGCGTAAAGAGCGCGGTCAACCAGGGGTCCGTGCCCAATTTCCGATCCAGCCACTGTCCCAGGGCCCAGCCAATCAAGATCGCCACGGCCAGGAAGATCCCCACCTGGCCGGCGAGCGCCATGTTGCGAACCCACTTGCGTTCGCTATCCCCCAGTCGGTTGGGCCGCATCGCGTCTCTCTCAGCTCGCTCCGGCAATAAACTGGGCGTGCAGCGCGTGAACCGCGCGCTGCGTATCGTTCTCATGCACCAGGCAGGAGAGCGAGAGGGGGCTATCTGCCACCTGGAGGACGCGCACTCCCACGTCGCGGAGCCTCGCGAGCACCCCCACCCCCATCCCGGGAGTCTCCCAGACGCGCGTGGCAATCACCGAGACCATGGCGCACGTCTCCACCGTCTCGGCGTCCGCCATCACCACTTCCGCGGACGCTCCGGAGGCGGAGAGGAGCGCGCTCTGAACCTCCGAGCGCGAGCCGCCCTGCCCCACGCGCAGCAGATAGAGCCGCGTTCCACCCTGCTCCCGGGTGACGGGCAACACCAGACCATCCAAAAGATCGGTCACCCGATTCAGCGACTCGTGCGCCACGGCGAAGCCCACCACCTCCGGACTTCCCCGCAGCAGGTGGAACCCCACGCGCACGCGCGCCATCAGCTTGAACAGCTCCAGCTCCAGACGCCGCCGGTCCTCGCGGTAAGGCACGCGCAACGCCAGGTAGGCAACGCGCGGCATGTGCGCAATCGCCGTCACCCGATGGGGTAGCTCTGCCGCCGAGCCGGCAATCTGGGTGCCCGGCTCCGCGGTCTCCGTGCCCTTCACCCAGAGCGGTATCCCATACTCCATCGCGATCTCTGCCGCGCGAGGGTGGAGGACCCTGGCGCCCTGGTGTGCCATCTCCGCTATCTCTTCATAGGAGACCGTGGGGAGCGAAAGAGTTCCCGGACAGATTCTCGGGTCCGCCGTCATGACCCCAGGCACGTCGGTATAGATCTCCACCGCCTCGGCGTGCAACGCGGCTCCCAGGGCGGATGCCGTGGTGTCGCTCCCACCACGCCCCAGCGTGGTAATGGCGCCATGCCGGCCCGTTCCTGGGTCTGTGACCCCCTGGAAGCCGGCCACCACCGGGATGGAGCCCTCGGCAAGTGTGCTGATCACGTAGTGCGGGTTGATCGAGACGATGCGCGCATCGCCAAAGACCTCATCCGTGACGATCCCCGCCTGCCCGCCGGTGAGCGCCGTCGCGCGATAGCCGAGCGCCTTCAGCGTGTGCGCCATGATCACCGTCGAGATGATCTCGCCGCACGCCATCATCAGGTCCAACTCGCGCGCCTCCGGCGCCGCCGCTGGATCGACGCTACGCAGTTCGCCAAGCAGCGTATCCGTGGCGTAGGGCGCGCCCGCCCGGCCAATGGCCGAGACGACCACCACCGGGTCGTAGCCTTCTGCGCGGGCCTGTACCACCCGCTTCACGGCCGCCTGCCGGTGCTCGGCGGTATCAACCGAAGTTCCCCCGAACTTCAGGATCTTGATCCTCACCGTGCCACGCTCCTGCCCCTGGGTAGGTCGCTAGGCCGCCTCTTCAGGGAGGCCAAACTCGCGGCGCAACGCCTCCACCGCCTCTGCCAGTTGCCCGGCCGCGATCACGCACGAAACCGAGCTATGAGAATCCGCCATCTGGTACATGCCGACAGCGCGCCTAAACAGCACTTCCCCCATACGGGCCATGAGCCCGGGGATGCTGCGCATGTTCGGCGCCACCACGGTGATGACGGCACATCCTTCGGAAGCCTCGAACGTCACCCCCGCCCCGGCCAGGACCTCGCGGACCTGGGGCAGGTCGCCCTGTGCCACGACAAAGCTCAAACAGTCCGGGTAGATGCGCAGGAACTGGAGGGGTAACCGGCTCTCTGCCAGCGGTGAAAGCACTCGCAGCGCCTCGGAAACCCCGGCATCCGGCCCGGAGAGCTCTACAAAAACAAAGGACCGGCCAGTATCCGCCTCGAGCGAGAGCACCCCCCTCTCCTTCTCGAAGCCCACCCGGCGCGCCCGGATCGGCCGCATCCCTTCCGCCATGGCCCCTCACTCCTCACAGCGACCCAATGGCACGTTTCCGAACGCCTCCTTTTCACCGGGCAGAAGTATAGCACAGCGGTCCCGCCTTGTCAACCGATATTCACGCGCGGCGCGCCGCCCGCGGCGTCACGTTTAGCAGGCACGCCCATCGGAAAACACCCGATGGGGAGTGATACCGATAGCAGACTGCAAATCTGGGTCTGCGATTCGGAATGGCGCCTCCATCCGGGAGGGCGGCGTTCCGGAGCTGGAACCGGTATGAGTTGCGACGCTTCCCAGGGAGGGAAACCGGAAAATGGCTGAGAGAGAGAGGCGAGGACATCCGCATCACCCCCGAAACCGGGCAGGTGGGCGGTGTGGCGCCCGCCGCCGTCATGCCGGCCGTCGGTGCTGACCGGGTTCGCTGGGGCGCAATCTGGGCAGGTCTGCTCGTCGCCATCGCCACTCAGATGATCCTGAGCTCGTTGGGACTGGCGATCGGGCTCTACTCCATCACCCAAACGGCGGCCGGGGCGCTGGGAATCAGCTGGAGCGCCGTCGGACTGTGGTCCGCTATCTGGGCGTTGATCTCGCTCTTCCTTGGCGGCTGGGTGGCTGCACGACTGGCTTCGGCAACGACGACTGCGAGCGGCGCGTGGCATGGCGTGATCGTGTGGGCACTCGCGCTGGTTCTCGGCACGCTGCTGACAGCCATTGGCGTCACCGGAGTGCTGGGCTACCTGCCATCGCGAGTGCTGACCACACCGGGGGTGACCCCGACCGATATCGCGAGCAACGCGTGGGGCTTCTTCATCGGGGCTCTGCTTGGGCTGGCCGCAGCGGCTTGGGGCGGCTCGGTGGGGAAGCGACGAGAGGGCACCGAAGCCTAGCCAGCGCGCCACACCCACGAGAGAGAAGCGGGCTGGCTGGCCGCGCGGCACCTGCGAAAGATGGCGGGGGCACGTTGGCCCCCGTTCTCCTCGCCGGGTGACGCCCGGACCAGCCCCCGCCTCTCTCCATTGCGGCCGGGGAGAGTTCGAGATTCCGAGGTCGGCGGCAGCGTGAGCTATGCCGTGACCTCCAGTGCCATCAGATCGGCGGCGATCACCGTGTTTGGAAAGACGGCCTGCGCTTCCGATAGCAGGGGAGCGGGATCGCCATAGCGGGGGCTGATGTGCGTGAGCGCCAACTGGCGCGCGCCGGCGCGCGTCGCGATCTCCGCCGCCTCGCGCGCCGTGCAATGTCCTTTCGCATGGGCATCCTCGGCACGGTCGTGCGCGAAGGTGGCCTCATGGATCAAGAGATCCGCGTCCCGGGCGAGCGCAATGGCCTCATCTGAGGGCCGGGTATCGGTGCAATAGGCCACGCGCAGGCCGCGACGGGCCGGGGCCACCACCTGAGCCGGCTCCACGGTGGCGCCGCTAGAAAGGGTCACCGACTCGCCCCGCTTCAGCCGGCCCATCATCGGCCCGTCCGGCACGCCCAGGGCGCGCGCGCGAGCAACATCCAGAGCCCCCGGAACAGGCGCCTCGACCAGCGCGTAGCCAAGGCAGAACGCGCGATGGTCCAGGGGCCGACACTCGATCTGATAACCATCGCCGCGCGCCACGGTCTCCGCCGCGCCATGTTCAAAGAGACGTAGCTCGTAGCCGATGTGTGCCTCGACCAGGCGCAGGACCGCCTGAATCAGCGCCGCGATGCCGGGTGGCCCGTGAATCTCCAGGGGAGTGGCTCGCCCGCCGAGTTGCAGGCTCATGAGAAACCCGGGCAGGCCCAGAACATGGTCGCCATGTAAATGGCTGATGAAGACGCGCGAGAGCCGCCCCGGGCGGAGGCCCGCTTTTCGAAACTGAAGCTGGGTGCCCTCGCCGCAATCGAAGAGGAACAACTCGGGGCCGCGCCGGAGCGCGAGCGACGGCAGGCCGCGCGCCAGGGTGGGCGCGCCGGAGCTGGTACCCAGGAAGGTGATCCGGGCATGTCGCGCGGCGTGTCGGCCGGTCAACGGCACCTCCCTTGCTTCTCCCGCGTGGCCGGCCCGGCCACGGAAGCCTTCTTCAAATTGCAGCAGAACGACCGGGAGCAGAGCGCAAGCGCCTGTTCTCAGATCACGCCTTCCAGTTTCAGCTTGGCGCGGATCTGATCCAGCTCTTCCAGGGCAGCGTTGCGGTCGAACGTCTCCCGCAAAGACTCCGGGAGCATGCTGCGCGCGGAGCATTCGGTGAGCGCCAGGAGCTCCATGTAGCGGATCATCTCCTCGTTGCGCGCCTGGATGAAATCGTCCAGCGCCGCCAGGAGGTGTTGTTGCGTCACCGCCGGCGCCTTCTCCTCGGCAGCGAGCTCGTCGGCGCTCAGGACGATCGACTCGATATCCGCTCCGGAAAACCGATCGGTCGCGTCGATGATCGGCTGCCAATCGGAAACGTCGTAGGGAATGCCTTGTTTCTTAAAGATGGCCTGAAAGACCATCGGGCGCATCTTGTCTTCCAGATAAAGGAAAGGAATGATCTGGTCGATTCGCCCACGGCGCTTCATCGCCACGTCGATCAGATCCAGGCGGTTGCTCGTGAAGATGAAGATGATCCGGCCGCGGTGAGCGGGATCGCCCATAAAGCGGATTTTCTGCGCCCAGAGCCGCTTATCCACCTCGGAGTCGGTGTGGTTGCCGCGCGAGCCCTCGGATTGGTCTGCTTCATCCACGATGACGATGACGGGGGCCATCGCCTCGATCAGGCGGAAGACGTATTCCTGATTGCGCTCGCTGGAGCCCACCCACATTTCGCGTGCTTCCTTGAGGATCACGCAGTTGACGCCCGATTCCTTGGCGAAAGCGAAGGCCACCGCCGTCTTGCCCGTTCCGGGGGGGCCGCCGAAAGCCAGCGCCATTGGCACGCGCTTGGTATCGCCCTCGCGCATGTAGCGGGCGATCTTCATCAGGCGCTCCTTGATATACTCCAGGCCGCCGATGCTGTCCAGGCCGTGCTTCGGCTCCACCACCTCCAGGAGGCCCGCCGACTCATCCTGGAGAATCTCCTTCTTCGTATCGCGCACCAGCTCATAGTCGATCGCCCGGGACTCGCGCCGTGCCAGCTTGTGAATGTTATACAGATTCTGGCGGTTCAGGCCGGCGGTCAACCCTGCCAGGCGCTCGAGCGGCATCTCTGGGGAGACCGTCGCGCCCTGGCGCTCGATGAGGTAGCGCAGGTAGGCAAGACGCTCCTCATGATCCGGGCGAGGGATCTGTTGCAAGTCGATCTGGGGCGCCGAGCGGAGGTTCTCATGCACATCGCCCAACTTCGAGGCGATGAGGATGACGATCGTATCCGACTGCTCGAGCAGATACTGATTGGAGGCCCAGCGCTGGAGCGTCGTCACGTTCTGCCGGTCCTCGGCCGAGAGGAAGGAGATCTGCCCGGCGGGCGCCACCGTCTCCAGGTAGTCGATCACCACGGCGATGCTCGCCTTAGGGGCCTTCAATGCCGTCTCGATCAGGCCAAGGACGACAGAGGCCTGCTTGGGGATCGGCTTCAACCCGGCGGCGTACTCCTCGCTGCGCAACCCCGGGAGGGAGAAGAACTTCCGGCGCATCTCCTCCGTGGCGAAGGTGAGGCCCTCGCTCACGTTGTAGAAGACGACAATCTCCTTTTTCCCATCGAAGAAGCGGTAGAAGAACTCCTTCAGGGGGACGTAATCGCCGTTGTAGGGCACCTGATCGAACACATTGAAGTGGATCAGGAAGGTGTTGGCAACTCCGGCCAGGTACTTCTGGCGCAGCTCCTCCGCCCACGGGGGCAATACGCGAGTCGTGGTATCCATTTGGCCGCGTGGCTCCTCACTCACGATTCTATCAGAGGGGTTGGGTCGAGTCAATCGCGGGCGGCGAGGCTCTGGGATTCCGACGTAAGGAGAAGGCCGTCCGCACGCGCGGAGCTCGAAGATCCGCGCTGCTTTCCGGCAAAGCCCCTTCGGGCCTTCTCATCCCAGCCACCGCCGTTTTGAGACATCTGGGAGTATCCCCAACCCAGCCCGGCAGGGCTTCGCTCGCAAGCAGCGCGGTGATTTATCGCCGCGCGCCGGGTTGCGCGTCACCTTCGAGGCTTCGAATTCCTTAATCTCGGAATCTCAGAGGGCGAACGCCCGCGTTGACGGGGGGGAAGCGCGGGAGGTATAATACCGGTGAGGAGGGCACATGGCCACGCTGAGGCTGGAGCGCCATATCAACCGGATCAGGCGGCGCATTCGCCTGCTCCATGCCCTGCGCTGGAGTGTGCTCTTCGCCCTGGCCGGCACGCTCGCCACTGCGGTGGCTGCCAGCATCGCCTGGGCCCGCCATGCCCTCTTCCCGCTCCCGGAAGCGGTGCTCTTTCTCGCGGCGTGCGCCGGGCTGGGCGCGCTCGCCGGCTCCCTCCGCCGTGTCTCTCTTTTCCAGGCGGCGCTGGCCGCGGACCGGCGCCTGGGCCTCCAGGAACGCCTCTCCAGCGCGCTCGAGCTGGGGAAACAGGACGCACGCGACCCGCTCGTTGCGGCGCTCGTGGCCGACGCGACATCCCACGCCGCAGGGATCGATCCCGCTTTGGCTTTTCCATTGAAAATGCCTCGCGAGGTCCGCCTGCTGGCCGGCGCGTTGGGAGCCCTGGCGCTTGTTCTCCTCCTGCCCAGGCTGCCCGTTTTGCAGTCGCTCCAGCAGCGGGCCGAGCGCGCGGCGATGCGCGCGGAGGGAGAGCGGATCGTGCGCGTGGCCCGCGAGATGCGCAAAGCCGCGGAGACGCGCGATTCGGATCTCGAGCGGCAGATCGCGCGCAACCTGGAGCAGCTCGGCCGCTCGATGCGCGCTTCGCGGATCGACAAGAAGCGGGCACTCGTGAAGCTGCACGCGCTCACCCAGGAGATCAAGGAGGCGCAAAAGCAGCTTGCTGCCGAAGGCGCGAAGAAGTCGCTGGCGCAAGCGAGCGAGGCGCTGGCGAAGGAAGCGCGCACGACCAGCGGCGAGATGGCGCGGCGCCTCCAGGAGATGTCCCGTGCTCTGGCGCGTGAGGACATGGAACAGGCGGCCCGGCTCCTGAAGGAGATGGGCGAGCGTGTCGCGAGCGGCGAGCTGGCCGCCCGCGAGCGCGAGGAGCTGGCCAGCGAGGCCGAGAAGATTGCCGTTTCACTCGCCGACACCTCCCTCCAGGAAACCGCGCGGGGGCTCCAGGAAGCGGCCCAGAGCCTCCGGCAAGGCCAGATGCAGGCGGCCGCCGAACAGATGCGCCAGGCTGCGGGCAGCTGCCAGGACGGCGGGTGCTCGCTCGCGGAGAGCGAGCTGCGCCAGGCTGGGGAGGCGGTGATGCAATCGCGCCAGCGGCTGGCTCTGGCGGGCCAGGAAGCCCCGCAGGGTGGCAAGGAGGGTCTGCCTAGCGGCCAGGGGGCGATGGCGCGCGGTGATGCACACGCTGGTGGCGCCCAGGGCGAGAAGGCGCAAGGCCACGGCACTCACCAGCTCGCCACACAAGACGGCGGCTCTGAAGCCGGGCGCGGGGTGACGAATCGGCAGGTGGCCGGCGGCACGATGGAATCGGGAACGCCGCGAGATCGCCAGGCGGATCACCGCTCCGAGATGCGCGCCCGCTTCGAGCAGGTCTACGCCCCCCATCGCGTCGACACGAACCGGCTCGACACCCAGGTGCGCGGGAAAACGCGCGCCGGAAAGAGCGACTATTCCGAGGTGCGCGCTGCACCCGATCCGGGCAGCGCCTCCCGGCCCTATTACGAGGCCTACTCTCACTACCAGCGCACTGCGGAGGAGGCGCTGGCGCGCGAGGAGATTCCCGCGGGCTATCGGAAGCAGGTTCGCGACTACTTCGACTCGCTGCGCCCGTGAGGCGCGGCGCCAGGATCAACCCAGGGATGAACGAAGTGCCTATGACACCCACCACGGAGATCGCGGCGCGCGCCGAAGCGTACCGCGAGCACTATGCCGCCGTGCGCGACGAGATCCGCAAGGTGATCGTCGGCCAGGAAGAGGTCATCGACGGCGTGTTGACCAGCGTCTTTGCTGGCGGGCACGTGCTCCTGGAGGGCGTGCCCGGTTTGGGGAAGACACTTCTGGTGCGCACGCTGGCCCGCGTCCTCCACCTGAAGTTCTCGCGAATCCAGTTCACCCCGGACCTGATGCCCGCGGATATCACCGGCACGAACATCGTCACCGAGAGTCCCTCCGGCGGCCGGCAGTTTCTCTTCCAGCCGGGGCCGATCTTCGCCAACGTCGTCCTCGCGGATGAGATCAACCGGGCCACGCCCAAGACGCAGTCGGCGCTCCTGGAGGCGATGCAGGAGCAATCGGTGACCGTGGCGCGAGAGGTGCGCCGCCTGGAGGAACCGTTCTTCGTCCTCGCCACCCAGAACCCAATCGAGCAGGAGGGCACGTATCCTCTGCCGGAGGCGCAGGTCGACCGCTTCTTCTTCAAGCTGCTGGTGGGCCCGCCCTGCCTAGAGGAGCTGGACGCGATCATCGACCGCACGACCGGAACGGAGGAACCGGAGCTGCGCGTGATCCTGGACGGACCGGCGCTCCTGGAGATGCGCGCGCTCTGCCGGGCGGTGCCAATCGCTCCCCACGTCAAGGAGTGGGCGCTGAAGATCGTCATGGCGACGCACCCGGACTCAGAGCTTGCGCCGCCGCAGGTGAAGCGTTTCGTGCGCTACGGCTCCAGCCCGCGCGGGGCACAGGCGCTTGTGCTCGCCGCGAAGACGCGTGCGCTTCTAGACGGGCGCTACAACGTCTCTTTCGATGACATTCGGCGGTCCGCGTTGCCGGCGCTGCGCCACCGCGTTCTCCTCAACTTCGAGGGGCTCGCGGAGGGCGTGCAGCCGGATGACTTGGTCCAGGAGATCCTGGAAAGCCTCTCTCCCGCGGGAGATGGCGAGATCGGTTAGGGCTCCGAGGGTGTGCCGATGCTGATCCCGATCCCATACGCCACGGACCGCGAGCTGCGCCATTTCCCCATCGTCACGCTCTTTTTGGTGGGGCTGAACTGCAGCCTCTTCCTCCTCTCGCTGATGGGGGGCACGCTCACCCTCGATTACATCGTCCAGAACTACGGATTGCGCGGCGATGCCCCGGAGATCGCGACGCTCTTTAGCTCGATGCTCCTCCACGCCAGCGCACTCCACCTCCTTGTGAACGTCACGTACCTCTGGCTCTTTGGATGTTTGGTCGAGGATGTGCTGGGCCGGGTGGAGTACATGCTGTTCTATCTGGGATCGGGCATGGCCGGGGGGCTGCTCTACGTCGTCGTCGTTCAGAAGGTGCTGCCAGCCGTGGCCGCGACGCCGCTCGTCACGCCCGAGCCGGCCGTGGGCGCCTCGGGCGCGGTGGCGGGCATCCTGGGGCTTTTCGCCATTCGCTTCTACCGGGCGAAGATCAAGATGCTCCTCTTGGTTCCCATTGCCATTCCCGCGCTCCCGGCGATTGGGTTCTGGGTGGGCATTCAGGGGGCGTGCGCTGTGTCGTCGCTCTCTACGGGCGTGAATACGGGGTGTTGGGCGCACCTGGGTGGGTTTGCCTTCGGGATTCTCAGCGGCTGTCTGATGCGCGTGGTGCCTGTGGCGGAAGAAGAGTACTTTTTCGAGGACGTGGAGCGCGACCTGGCCGAGAACAACGTCAAGAGCGCGCTGCGCCGCCTCCATGAGAAACAGGGGAGCAGCCCGGATGATCCAAAGGTCCATTGCCTCCTCGCGAAGGCCTACGAGAAGAGCGGCTCGCCCGACGTGGCCGACATGCACGCTCGCCTCTCGGTGGAGCTTGCGCTGGAGAAGGGAGACCTCGAGACGGCGGTGGCGAACTACCTTGCCGTGAAGGGGGTGCTGAGCGTCCTCGCGATGGAGGCGCAGTACCGGATCGCCTGCGCCCTGGAAAGCCAGCGCCGGACCGCCGAAGCCGCGGCAGCCTACCGCCGGGTGTACCACTACTATCCCGAGGAACCTCTCGCCGGAACGGCGCTGATCCGCTGCGTGGAGATGTTGCGCCGGCGCCCGGAGGGTGCGGAGGAAGCAGCGGCGCTGGCGCGCGAGTATCTGGAGCGCTACCCCGAGGGTGAGTGGCGCGCGCAGGCCGAGCGCTACGCGAGAAGCGCGCCGTTCCGCGATGGCAATGGCTGAAACGAGACCGACAACACCGCCCGGGAAACTGGGCGCCAGCCTCCTGGAGCCAGGCTTTCTGGCGAAGCTCGAGCGCCTGGCGCTCGTCTCCCGGCGCGTCTATGCCGGGCAGATGAAGGGCGAGCGCCGCTCCACGCGCCGGGGCGGCTCGGTCGAGTTCGCTGATTTCCGTGACTACGTGCCCGGCGACGACCTCCGCCAGGTTGACTGGAACACCTTTGCCCGCCTGGATCGCCTCTTCCTCAAGCTGTTTGTCGAGGAGGAGGATCTGACCGTCCACCTCCTCATCGATGGCTCTCGCTCCATGGCCTTCGGCTCTCCCCCGAAGGGCGACTATGCCCGGCGCGTGGCCGCCGCTCTCGGCTTCATCGCGCTCTTCGGCTTCGACCGGGTGACCGCGTCCGTGCTCGCCGAGGAGAGGGTGTACACCCTGCCGGCTGTTCGCGGCCGGCCCCAGGTGTTTCAGCTGTTCCGCTTCCTGGAGGAGGCCCGGTTCGAGGGGCGGACCAACCTGGCGCGCTCGCTGCGCGACTATGCCCTTCAAAGCGCTCGCCCCGGGCTCGCGGTGCTCCTTTCCGATTGCTTCGACCCGGGCTATGCCGAGGGCCTGAAGGCGCTCGCCGCGCGCCGGTTCGATGTCGCCGTCCTCCACCTCCTCGACCCCACCGAGGTGGCCCCCGATCTCACGGGCGATCTGAAGCTGGTGGATGCCGAAACGGGCGAAATCCGCGAGATCAGCGTGAGCCAACACCTCCTCGGGCAGTATCGGAAGGCGCTGGAGGAGTTCTGCGCTGGTTTGAAACAGGTGTGCTCCCGCTACGGCATGGAGTACATTCGCGCGACTACGGACGTTCCGTTCGAGGAGCTGGTATTGCGCGCGCTGCGCGGGGCGGGGGTGGTCCGGTGAGCGCGCTCCAGCCGATGGCCCTCCTCTGGCTCCTCTTGGCCGTGCCGGCGATCCTGCTTCTCTACCTGCTGAAGCCAAAGCGGCGGGAACACCTCATCTCGTCGGTCCTCCTCTGGGACCGGCTGCTGAAGGATACGCAGGCGCGTACGCCGTTCCAGAAGCTCCGCCGGAGCCTCTTGCTTTTGCTCCAGCTTCTCCTCGTGGTGCTGCTGGCCATGGCACTCAGCCGGCCCTTCGTGCGCGTTCACGCTCTCGGTGGCCAGAGCATGGCGATTGTGATCGACGAGTCGGCGAGCATGCGTTCGACCGACGTGCCCGAGAGCCGGTTTGAAGAGGCGCGCCGTGTGGCCCGGCGCATGATCGACGGCATGGGCCAGAGCGATAGGGCCGTGCTGATCCTGGCCGGCGCGCGCCCACGCGGCCTGCCCCCTCACCGGCGATAAGAACGCGCTGTGCCGGGCCCTTGATGAGATCCGCCCGGCCGATACCGAAACTCGGATGCGCGAGGCCGTGCTCCTGGCGGCGTCGCTCCTGGCTGGGCAGCCCGACGCGCGCATCTACCTCCTCACCGATGGCGGCTTCGAGATGGAGGAAGGGGAGGGGGCTCAGGCTGGATTGCCGCTTGGCGAGGCGCAGCTGCACTTTGTACGCATTGGCCAGAAAGGCGACAACGTGGGCGTGACCGCGCTTGACGTGCGCCAGACGCTCGCGGACGATGGCGGTTACCAGGCGTTTGCCCGCGTGCGCAACTTTTCCGACCAGGCGCGGCGCTTCACCCTGGAGTTCTACCGCGATGACCGGCTTCTCGACGCGCGCGAGATGACGCTCGGGCCAGGAAAGGCCCATGCCGAGGTGTTCGCGCTCTCGCGAGACGCTGCCACGGGCGTCCTGCGCGCGCGAATTGACGCGGCCGACGATCTCGCGGTCGATAACAGCGCGGCGGTGGTGCTCCAGCCACGCAAGCGCGTCGAGGTCCTCCTGGTGAGCCGGGGCAACCTCTTTCTGGAGAAGGCGCTGAGCGTTGACCCGCGTGTGGCGCTCTCCAAGATCGCGCCTGGCCCAGATGCCGCCGTGGCCGCGCCCCGGTATGATCTCGTCATCCTGGATGGCAAGTCGCCTGCCGGCCTTCCCGCGCGCGGGCGCTACCTCTTCATCGGGGGGGCCGGCGAGCACGCGCCGGTCACGATCACCGGGGAAACCCGGAATCCCACTTTCCTCGATTGGGACCGCCGGCACCCCGTCACGCGGTTTCTCGACTTCAGCAGCGTGCAAGTGGCCCGGGCGCTTGCGGCCAAACCGCTCCCCTGGGGTCAGACACTCGCCGAATGCGAAGCCGGAGCGCTCATCGCCGCTGGCGAGAAGGACGGCCTCCGCTCGCTCTTTCTCGCGTTCGATCTGACGGAATCCGACCTCCCCCTGCGCGTTGCCTTCCCGATCCTCCTCTCGAACGCCGTCGAGTGGCTGATGGGCTCTGAGGAGGCGGCCTCCAGCCATCGCGCGCGCATGGGCGCCGTGGTGCCCGTCGAGGTGCCGGAAGACGCGCGCGAAGTGCAGGTCTTCCTCCCAGACGGCTCGCGCCGCTCGCTGCGGGTGGAGGGATCCCCGCTCCTCTTCGCCGAGACGGCGCAGACGGGAATCTACCGCGTGGAGGGGAAGAGCCAGGGGAAGCCGTTCCGAATCCAGTTTGCCGTCAGCCTGCTGAGCGAGGCGGAGTCGGATATCCGGCCGCGCGACCGGATCGCCATCGGGCGCACGAGCGTACCCGCCGTGGATGCCCGGTCTCAAAAGGCGCCACGTGAGATCTGGCACGGGGTCGCCTTCCTGGCGCTCTGCCTGATGGCGTTCGAGTGGTATGCCTATCACCGCCGGCTGTAGGCCCGGGCATCGTCAGGCATCGGCTTACCGGGGATGCAGGCTGCCGGGCACCTCCAGCCCGTGGGCCTCCATCAGCTCCGCGTTCGAAAGCAGCGCTGCGGATGGCCCATCGGCGACGACGCGCCCGCGATCGAGAATCACGGCGCGCGGGCAGAGCTCCAGCACCAGCTCCAGGTCGTGAGTGGCGATCAGTTTGGCAACCGGCAGTGCCTCGAGGACGCGGATCAGCTCGCGCCGGCCGCGCGGGTCGAGCGTGCTCGTCGGCTCGTCCAGGAGGAGCAGCTCCGGCTCCATCGCGAGCAGGGCCGCGAGCGCCACGCGCTTCTTCTGCCCCGAGGAGAGGTGGTGTGGGGCGCGCTCTTCCGTGCCTGTCATGCCAGTGGCCGCGAGGGCCTGTTCGATGCGCCGGTTCACCTCCTCTGGCGGCAGCCCCAGGTTGCGCGGCCCGAAGCCGACGTCATCGCGCACGCGCGGCATGAAGAGCTGGTCGTCCGGGTCCTCAAAAAGCAGGCCCACCTTCTGGCGCAGCATCTTGAGCTCCGGACCCGCGGGTTTCAGCCCGAACGCCTCGATCTCGCCCTCGCCATGCAGGATGCCCACGAGGTGGAGCAGGAGCGTCGACTTCCCCGCGCCGTTCGGCCCGATCAGCGCCACGGCCTCTCCCGGGGCGATCTCCAGGTTCACCCCGTCGAGCGCGGGAGTGCCATCCGGGTAGCGATACCGGAGGCCGCGCACGCGGAGCGCGAGTGGGGCGGGTTGGAACTCCGGAGCCGGCGGCGCCGGAGCGCCGACCTCTGCTCTTTGCCTGTCCTGGGGAAGTGCCATGGCATGTGCGCGGTTTCATCAGACGCGGTAGCGGCCACCTGGCCGCCGTAGCTTGTCTGGCATAGCACCGGTTCGCCGGAGAGTAGCACGCTTCCTGCCCGGCCTGTGCCCAGCGCGGCGGCTGCCCCGCATCATTCATTGTAAGAGACTTCTTTTAAGTACTAATGAATACTTCGGGCTATCGGAGTACGGCGAGCGTGACGATGTAAAGCAGAGCCAAGCTGCCCGGCCCGAGGAGCAGGCTGGGGAGGAGGCGGGCCTCTTCGGCGTCCTCGCCGTCGCGGCGCCCGGCGAATCCGGCGATGGCGGAGGCCATGAGGACCACGGCATACAGGGTGATGCAGAGATACCCCGCGTAGGTGATCTGCGGAACCGGATGGTGGTGCCGCAAGGTCATATGGGCGACGAGGGCGAGCAAGAGCGAAGCCGCCGTGAAGATCGCGCTCAGGGCGACGGAACCACGCGCCGGGCGCGCGATCACGAAGAGGAGCAGGAAGAGGGCTGCGATCATCGCGAGCAGCACCACCAGAGTATCGGCGACGATGGCGGGCACGCTATGCCGGGTTTGCACCACGAAGCCAAGCGCGGGGAGCTTCCCCTTCTGCGCGCCCGCTCCCTCCCCGGGCTGGTCCGGGAGATAAGCAAAGAAGCTGCGTTCGATCTCTCGGCCGGTGAGTTGGACATCCGCCGCGATCCCCGGGCATGCGGCGGGGTGCAGCCGGTCGTAGGAAGCGACATCAGGCACCAGGATGATCGGCGTCTCCCCCTCCGGCGGCGCCACGCCCACGACCGTTTGCTGATGGTCGAAGGGATAGTGCCGGTAATCGTGGCCGCCGCGCAGCCGGGCGCGGAACTGCCAGCGCACCCACTCCGTGTTCCCTGCTTCCTCGCGCCTCTCGTCGCTGAGCGTGTATCCCAGCGTGCCGAGCAGGCGCACGCCGCGGGGAACGCCTTCATGCCGGATACGGTCGTACTGCTGCCAGATCTCTCCGGCCATCTCCACGTCGCTCGCGCCAGAGAAGGCGAGTGAACGGAGGATCAACCCGGTGGGGATCACGGCTGCCGGCTCCTCGCCCCCTTCACGTGCCTGCTGGAGACGCTCGCGAAGGAGCCGGCCGTGGCCGGCACGTGTGAAGACCGGCGTCAGGCGGGCATCCGGCTCCGGGGGCAGGGTGTAGGCGAGGCACCAGGCGTGGGCGATAGCGGCCGCTATCGCCAGGGACGCCACGGCGCTTCCCGTCCAGAGAAGCGCTCGCCGCCGCGCAGCGTAGGTCTCCGCCAGCCGCGCGCCGAGGAAGGTGAGCAGGAAGAGGAGCGCCGCGATCTCCATCTGGAGGAGGCGCCTTGCCGTGGTTGCTTCCGAACGCCACAGCGGCCCGGCATCGGTGACGCTGCCCAGGACCCAGCCGCTGCTCGGGATGGGTTCGCCGATGTACCAGGCCGGCCGGCCGGTGCTCCGGTCGATGTCGCGGAAGCGGAACGGCTTGCCCTGAAGCCCGCTCGCGGCGAAGGACGCAAGCGCCGCGTCGTTCCGCTCCGCCGCGAGCGAAGCCACGCTCTTGCCATCGCGAATCCAATCACTCGCAGGCGCGCAGAGGAACCGGCCTGTGCGCGTGGTGAGGAAGGCGTAGCCAGGAGCTCCCAGGTCGAACGAGAAGAGGAGCGCCGCCAGGTCATTCGCCGAGCAGGAGATCTCCACTACGCCGATCGGCTCGCGCGCTCCGGTCTCTTTATCCTCCCGGGTGAAGGGTGCGTAGTAGGTGATGATGAGGCGCTTCGCCTCCGGGGCGAAGCGCGGCTCGCCCCAGAGCGGTCCCTCGGCGAGCGCCCGGGAAAACCACTTGTTCTCCTCGTCAGTCCCCTCTTCGCGCCAGAGGATGCTTGGCTCCTCGCCGCCGGTGCCGCGGACGATGTACGGGCTAAAGACATGCCGTCGGCTCGATCGCTTGAAGGGAGCATACCTCACGCCCGCGCTGTAGACGACCGCGTGCGACCGCTGGAGAGCGCGCAAGCGGTCTAGAAGGCGATCCTCGGAGATACGGACGCGGCTGAGATCGGCGGCCAGCGTGTCGGCAGAGTGCATCACCCGCCGGCACACGCCATCGAGGCGACTGCTGGTTTGGCGTGCCTGATCGGATGCTCTTTCCAGCACGCGATCCTGCGCGGCGCGGTTCTCCCGATAGAGGGAAACGGCCAGTGCAAGGGTGATCAGGAGAGTGAGCGCGCTCAACACGGAGAAGGCGCGTCGGATAAAAGAGATGCGCTCCCAATAGCGCTTGGGATCCACGGTCCACACGGTCATCTGCACTCCCACGGCGGCACGGCGAGAGGCCGGTGCCGTATCGCCGGGCTTATGCCCTGCGACGGTGCAAGATTCGCCGCGCGTGGCGGTGATTCCCGCATCGTGATCAAGGAGAACAGAAACGTCCTGGGAGCGCGCACCTAGCATGGAAACGCCCGCCGGCCTCCGATGGCGTCACCAACCGGGTGCCTGTTTCCGTGCGCCTGGAGTGAGCGCGTCGAGGTGGGAGGTGGGAGGCCGCAGGCACTCCCCCCCACACGGCATGCGCTTCCGCGTCACTTCTTGTTCGGATCCCACAGGTTGAGGGGGGTCACATCCGTGCCGTGGCGCAGCCATTTGGCGTGGCCGTCGCAGAAGATGTAGTTGGCACCCTCCATGTGCCGGTCGCTTACGATGCCATCGGCGACATATGAGGGATCCGGCACCTGATTGGACGGATAGGCGGGCCAGTCCGCGCCGGTGCGGCGCTCTGCGACGGCGACGCAGTCTGCTGGGCGGGGCATGCTGGGCATATCGCTCGCCACGTTCCAGCGCATCACCAGATAGTTGCAGCCGTAGGAGCCGGCCAACGCCGGAGCGCCGAGAGCCGGGTGCGCCGCGGTGTAGCTATAGGTACCCATACTTGGGCACTTGAAGACCCCTTCGTTCTTGACATAGGGGTAGACCAGGTGGCGCCAGTGGATCTGAACGCCCTTCGTATCGAGCATCCCGCCGATTGGATAGGTCTCGCTGTAATCCTGAACATACTGCATGATCGCGAGGCCCATCTGCTTGAGGTTGCTCTGGCAGGTGCTCTTGCGCGCGTTCTCTCGCGCTCGGGCGAAGACCGGGAAGAGGATCGCCGCCAGGATGGCTATGATCGCGATCACCACTAGCAACTCGATCAGGGTAAACCCATTGCGTCTCATCATCGCCTCCCGATGCCATATCCCTATGCGGGGACTCTGTTGCCGACCCTCTTCGTTGTCTCGAAACCGATTCCTTCACGATGGGGGCGCCACTGTTTTCGGATGCGCGGTCGGTGGCTCAGTGGGCACCCCAGTTTCCAAGGCGGGCGATCTATCTGGCGCCAGGCCTGCGACGGCGTTCTGAGCTTTCCCCTATGATCTGCGCGAAAGGGGCGGGATGCAATCGGCCCTCCCGCCCGCGCTCCCGCGTTACTTCTTCTTCGGATCCCACAGGTTGATCGGTGTTATATCCGTGCCGTGGCGCATCCACTTGACGTGCCCGTCGCAGAAGACGTAGTTGGCACCCTCCATGTGCCGGTCGCTTACGATGCTCGCGGCGACGTAGGAGGGGTCCGGCACCCGGTTAGACGGATAGGCCGGCCAGTCGGAAGTGCTGCGCCGCTCGGCCACGGCGATGCAATCCGCCGGGCGCGGCATTTCGGCCATGGCGACCGCGGTGCCCCAGGCCATCACCAGGTTGTTGCACCCATAGGAGCCGGCCAGCGCCGGCGCGCCCAGCGCGGGGTGCGCCGCGGTGTATTCGTACGTCCCCATGCTCGGGCACTTGAAGACGCCTTCGTTCTTGACGTAGGGGTAGATCAGGTGGCGCCAGTGGATCTGAACGCCCTTCGAATCAAGCATCCCGCCAATCGGATAGGTCTCGTCATAATCCTGAACATACTGCATGATCGCGAGGCCCATCTGCTTCAAGTTGCTGGCGCAGTTCGACTTGCGCGCGTTCTCTCGGGCACGGGCAAAAACCGGGAAGAGGATCGCCGCAAGAATAGCGATGATCGCTATGACCACGAGCAACTCAATCAAGGTGAATCCGGTTCGTCTCATCGTCTCTTTCTGCCTCTTGGCTAGCATCACAACTCCTCCAGAAGCCCTCTTCGCCCTTCTAGAAACCGGTTCCTTCCTATGCAGACGCCCGCTCCGCTGCCTGCCCGGAGCGTCATCGGTGTCGATTGTTGTTAGGGAGTGAGCGGGCAGTTGGACCGGGGCGTGGTGAGCGCCAAGTGAAATAGCACAAAGATGTGGTAGGTACCCGGTGCAGGGGTGGCGAACATGACCGCATGCAAGACAAGGCGCCTATCATCAGGTGCCCGGCAGGCGTGCTTGCGCCGGGAGCACGAGGCATAGGTGCGAAAGCAGCTTGCAAGAGCCGGCGCAGATACACTGCCAAAACCACAAC
Organism: Armatimonadota bacterium; assembly: GCA_012512265.1. Taxonomy (GTDB): domain Bacteria; phylum Armatimonadota; class JAAZEB01; order JAAZEB01; family JAAZEB01; genus DUUU01. The sequence continues at coordinate 85,789 of JAAZEM010000054.1, forward strand.
CGACACCGCAATACCACAGGGCCTGGGATTCCGACATAAGGAGAAGGCCGCGCGCACGCGCGGAGCTCGAAGCTCTGCGCTGCTTTCCGGCAAAGCCCATTCGGGGCTTCTCCTCCCAGCCCCCCCCTGTTTTGAGATATCTGGGAGTATCCCCAGCCCAGCCCGGCAGGGCTTCGCTCGCAAGCAGCGCGGTGATTTATCGCCGCGCGCCGAGTTGCGCGCTGCCTCCGAGGCTTCGGATTCCCTTATGTCGGGATCTCAGCCACAGGGCCGGCAGGGGCGGAGCCCCCCGGAGGCGAATACTCACTCTGCCGGCGTGGCCGAACCGCAATGGGACCGGACGGACGGTTCCCTGCCAGCGCGAACCCAAACCCGTAGCAAACCCCTGTGTTCGCCCTGGCGCGTACGTTCGCCCGGGGACGGCTGGCAGGCGAGGCGCTGGTACCGCATCGCCCCCATCAGGCGGGGGCTTGGCCAGGCATGGAGTAGCGATGATTGCGATTGTGGACTACCGAGCCGGGAACCTGACGAGTGTTCTCCTGGCGTTGGAGCATCTGGGGGTGCCGAGCGAGATCACCAGCGACCCGGCGAAGATTCTCGCCGCGGAGCGCGTGGTCTTCCCCGGTGACGGCGCGGCCGGGGAGTCGATGCGGAACCTGCGCGAGCTGGGGCTGATCGAGACGCTGCGCGCCGTGGTGGAGCGCGGCACGCCCTTCTTCGGCATTTGCATCGGGATGCAGATCCTCTTCGACTTCTCCGAGGAGAACGACGGCGTGGCGTGCCTCGGGTTCGTGCCCGGGCGGGTGACGCGCTTCCAGCCTGCGGAGCGGGCGGTGAAGATCCCCCAGATGGGCTGGAACGCGGTGCGCTTCCGGCAGAGCCACCCGCTCTTCGCGGGCATTGAGGATGAGAGCGAGTTCTACTTCATCCACAGCTACTACCCCGTTCCGGCGGATCCGGCGCACTGCTACGGCGAGACAGAGTACGCGGGCGTGTGCTTTGCCTCTGCCGTGGGCAAGGGCAACCTCTTCGCCACTCAGTTCCACCCCGAGCGCTCGGGACGCATCGGGCTGAGAATGCTGCGCAACTTCACGGAGTGGGACGGACGATGCTGACCAAGAGAATCATCCCTTGCCTGGACGTGCGCAACCGCAAGGTGACCAAGGGCGTGAGGTTCCAGGGGAACGTGGACCTGGGCGACCCCATTGAGATGGCCGTGGCCTACAGCGAGGGCGGCTGCGACGAGCTGGTCTTCTATGACATCACTGCGTCGGCGGAGCGCCGCCCCATTGACATCGGCATGGTGCGTGAGGTGGCGAAGGTGGTGCACATCCCCTTCGCTGTTGGCGGCGGCATCGAGACGCTCGACGATATGTACCGCGTGCTCCTGGCCGGCGCCGAGAAGGTCTCCGTAAACTCGCTGGCGGTGAAGAACCCCGGGATCATCGCCGAGGGCGCCAGGGCGTTTGGCTCGCAGTGCATCGTCCTTGGCATGGACCCCGTGAGCGTCGCCGATCGCTCCCGCTTCCCCAGCGGCTACGAGGTCACCATCCGCGGCTTCCGCGAGCGGACGGGAATGGACGCCCTGGAGTGGGCCAAGCGCGCCGAGGACCTGGGCGTGGGCGAGATCGTCGTGAACTCCGTGGATGCCGACGGTACGCGTGCTGGCTTCGAGCTGACGCTCACGTCGCTCATCTCGACGAACGTGCACATTCCCGTCGTCGCCTCCGGGGGCGCGGGCGTGCCACAGCACCTGGTGGACGTCTTCACCAAGGGGCATGCGGACGCCGCCATCGTCGCCAGTATGACGCACACCGGCGAGTACACCATCGCCGCCATCAAGGCGGAGCTGGACGCGGCGGGGATCCCTGTCCGGAAGAAGTGGTAACTGAGCGCCTCGGGAGCGCGGGCATGAGCCAGCGGCATGTTGGCCGGGTGGCGCACGCGCCCGCCCTGCGCGGGGACGTCTGGCCCGAAGTATTCTGGTGAATACTTCGGGCTAGGGCCGTGTGCCGTAGATCACATCCCGTCATGGTCAGGTGCCGGGCGGGTGCGCTTGCGCCGGGAGCACGAGGCATAGGTGCGAAAGCGGCCTGCAAGAGCCGGCGCAGATACACTGCCAAAACCACAACCGACACCGATGCCGGCAAGGGCAGCCCTCCAAGGCAATCCACCGATGCAGGGCTGCTGGGGGGTGGCTGGGGAGCGTTCCCCTCACCTGGCGGCGACCGTGCGAGCGCCACAGAGAGCAGGAAGGAGCGGCCGGGCATCGAAATCGATGGAAAGCGCCGCGCACGCAGGGTGGCGCAGTGCCGGCCTGTCGCCACGGAGGGCCGGCCCGGCTCTCATGGTTCGGGGGGACTGATGGCCGACGACATCACCATCCACTCTCTTGCTGAGACCGAGAGGACGCCCGCAGAGCTTGCCCAGCTGTTCAACACCGCCTTTGGCGAGTATGAGGGCGTCGTCTACTTCACGCCAGAGACAATGGCGTGGTATGTGGCGCGCCCCGGTCTTGGACGCGAACACACCTTTGTTGCGTTGGCGGGTGATCAGCTCATTGGCGGAGTGATGGTCACCTGCGCCCCGGTGGTTTTGGGGGGCGAGCCGATCTCTTGCGGGATCATCGATTCGGTGATGACTTTGCCAACCTGGCGCCGGCGAGGAGTCGCCACGCGCCTCATGGAGCATGCGCTCGCCTGGATGCGCGAAGCGGGGCTGGAGTCCAGCCTGCTTTTCACCGTGCCCCACTCCAACGGTTACCGCATCTATTCCCGTCTCGGCTATATCGAGCGTGCCACGGTCAGCTACTACTTCGCCCTTCCGGCGCCACAAGGCGAGGCCGACCCACGCCTGCGCGCCGCCGTGCCCGGCGAGGAAGAGCGCGTGCGCGTTCTGCTCAACACCTGGCTTCGCGAGAGCGATGGCTTTGTCCCGGTGGATCCGGTGCTCTGGCGATGGCGTCGCGAGGAGCGCCCGCACGAGCTACCCTGCTCCCTCTTCGTCCTGGAAGATGCTGGCCAGATCCGGGCGACGGGAGCGGTTTGCACCACCCGGGTTCAGCTCGATGGCCGCCCGCTGGATCTCGTGGTGCTCACCGACATTGCCGGAGATAGCCCAGATGCGCGCGAGGCGATGGTTCGTGCGCTCCTGCGTCGCGTGCCGCCCGGGTTTGGCGTGGGAATGCTCGCCGGCTCGTACGATCCGGTGTTGCTTGCCCTGGGAGAGAAGCTGGGCATGTCTTGTCAGAACGAGGTCGCGATGGTGATTCCTTTTGGGCCGCGTGCCGAGGAGCTGCTGGACCGCCAGCCGGCGGGGTGGTACACGCTCGCCGAGTCGCTGATCGGCGTCTGACGCGGAGCCGCTAAGTCATGAAGATCTCCTTTCTGGGCGCAGCCCGCACGGTGACTGGGTCGATGCACCTCCTGGAGGTGAATGGCGCGCGCATCCTCCTGGATTGCGGCCTCTACCAGGGCCGCCGGGCGGAAGCGAATGAGCGTAACCGGCATCTCCCCCGGCCCGCCCTGGACGCGGACTGCCTCATCCTCTCGCACGCGCACATTGATCACAGCGGGAATATCCCCGGCCTCTGCCGCCAGGGCTTCAGCGGGCCGATCTACGCCACCCGCGCCACCCAGGATCTGTGCGCCGTGATGCTCGCGGACTCTGCGCATATCCAGGAGCAGGACGCGGCCTACCTCAACAAGAAGCTCCAGCGCCGCGGCGAGCCACTGGTTGAGCCGATCTACACCACGCTCAATGCCCAGCAGGCGATGAGCCAGTTCGTCGGAGTGGATTACGGCGTTCCTTTCGAACCCGTACCAGGGGTTTCGGCGCGTTTCCTCGATGCCGGGCATATTCTGGGATCGGCTGCCATCGTTCTCGATGTGGACGAGGGTGGCAAGAACCACCGCTTCTGCTTCACCGGCGACGTGGGCCGGCCCAACACGCCGATCATTCGCGATCCGGAGCCGCTTGAAGGCGTCGAATGGTTGGTCACAGAGAGCACCTACGGCAACCGCCTCCACGATCCGATCGGTGATGCCGAGGCGCAACTCGCCGATACGGTGAACGAGACGGCCCGGCGTGGCGGGAAGGTGATCATCCCTGCGTTTTCCGTCGGCCGGACCCAGGAGCTGGTGTATGCCCTGGCTCGCTTGCGCGCCGAGAACCGCATCCCCGAGATCCCGATCTTTGTCGACAGCCCGCTCTCGACCAACGTGACCGGGGTCTTTCGCAAGCATCCAGAGTGCTTCGATCAGGAGATGAATGCGCTCCTTGCGAAGCAGGATGACCCGTTTGGCTTCAGCAAGCTCGCCTACACTCGCTCGGTGGCGGATTCAAAGCAGATCAACTTCCTGGCAGATCCGTGCATCATCATCTCTGCCTCGGGGATGTGCGAGACTGGGCGCATCCTCCATCACCTCTCGAACAACATTGGCGATCCAAAGAACACCGTGCTCATCGTCGGCTTCCAGGCGGCGAATACGCTGGGTCGGCGCCTGGTGGAGAAGTGGCCGCAGGTGCGGATCTTCGGTGAGGAGCACCGCGTGCGCGCGCAGGTGCGCGTGATCAACGCCCTGAGCGCCCATGCCGACCGCGACGAGTTGCTCCGCTATATCGGCGCCACCCAGGAGACGCTGCGCAAAGTGTTCGTGGTCCACGGCGAGGAGAGCCAATCGCTCGCCCTGGCGGATACTCTCTTCAACCTTGGAATCCCAGAGGTCGCCGTACCCGCGCTGGGAGAGACGCACACTCTTTGAAGAACACCTTTCTGGTATGAGACTTGCCTTCCCGCCCGTCGGGTGGCCCGCAGGCTTGGGGCCACTCCGAGGGGTGGGGAATGGCCAGGCTCTGGGTGTGGGCGTCTCTCGCGGTGGCGCTTCTTGCCACGACTGGGTGCGGCAACGGCGACGGCGCCGAACGCCGGTCGCAGCGCGCATGGACCTTCATGGTCTATCTCGATGGCGATAACGATCTGGAGGAGGCGGGCGTCTGGGACGTGAACGAGATGGAGCGCGTGGGCTCCACGGACGCGGTCTCCATCGTGGTGCAGTTTGACCGCGGCCCGCAGGTGAATGGCGCCGGTGATTGGTCCACTGCGCGCCGTTTCCTGATCGCGCCGGACCGCGACCTGCAGAGCATCACCTCGCCCCTGCTCATGGATCTGGGCGAGGTGGATATGGCCAGCACGCAGGCCCTGCGCGGTTTTGTCTCCTGGGCGACGTCCGAATTCCCCGCGGACCACTATGCCCTCGTCCTGTGGAACCACGGGGCCGGCTGGCGGTCGCGCTCGCCTGGCACAGGGGCGGCTGGCGGATCGCGCGGGATTCACTTCGATGGCACGAGCGGCACGGCGATGACGATGGATGGGCTGCGTGCCGCGCTGAGCACCCTCCCCGCGCGGATCGACCTCGTTGCTATCGATGCGAGCCTCATGGGGATGCTGGAGGTGTGCTACGAGATCCACGACCAGACCGACTACATTGTGGCCTCGGAAGAGTCGCCCCCCGGAACCGGCTATCCCTATGACGTCATCCTCTCGCGCCTGGTGGCAGACCCCGAGATGACCCCCGCCGATCTGGGGCGCGTGATTGTCGATGCGCACGTCGAGGCCTACCCGAACTATGGGGTGACGCAGTCGCTGATCGAGACCGCCCGGCTGCCGGAGCTGTGCGCGCGGGTGGATGCGCTCGCGGCCTCTATCCGCAGCGTCCTGCCATCGCAGGAGGAGGCGTACTTCCAGGCGCTCGCAACCTCTCAGGCCTACGCGTTTGCTTACTACCGTGACCTGTTCGATTTCACGCGCAACGCGCGGGCGGCTTTTTCGGATGACGGCGTGCGCCAGGCGGCAGACGCGGTGATGCAGGGCATCCCCGGAGAGAGTGGCGGACCCGTGCTCTACGAGCGACACAACCTCCCCGCGGTGATGAATTCACACGGGCTCTCCATCTATCTCCCCCGGCTGGGCGAGTTCTACGGCAGCTACGACTCTCTCCGCTTCAACCGCGATTTCCCCAACTGGAGCCGCCTACTGCATGACACGGCCGGCTCTTCCGCCGGCCGCGTCAAGGAGCAGCGGGCAGGCCATCGCTCCAGGTCTGGCAGCGACACTCGCGCGGAGGGGCCACTCTAAGGCGCGTTCAGGAGCGCGGCGATACGCAGCTTCCAGAAGAGATCCTGAGAGTCGAGCAGCAGGCCCGCGAGCTCGGCCTCGGCGCGCCAGTCGTTCACGTCTGCCTTCGCTTTCAGCTCCTTCACCTTGGTCAGGAGATCCGTGACTTTCGGCTGGAACGGCTTGCCATCCTCGCCGGCATCGGCGAGGCACTTGGCGGCGTCCGCTTCGAGCTGCGCCACCTGGAGAGTGCGCACCCCTTCCGGGCGGAAGTCCATCTCCGCCAAGCGGGCCCGATCCTCAAGCCCGTGCGCTTTGAGGTAGGCTTCTGCTTCTGCGTTCTTCTTGCCGGTGAAATCGTAGAAGGCCAGGCGGACCCGCCCGGCGTCCGGCTTGAGCGTCAGGGTGGTGATCACGGCATAGTTGCCGATGTTGACCTGGCCGCTCTGCACCCCTTCGGGGGTAAAGATCAGCGCACACGGCCCGTCGCCCTCACCGCGGGCCACATCGAAGATGGTGTCGTAGTAGTAGAGGTAGCCATCCGCGGCGGGATCGAGCTCCAACGTCTTCGGCTCGCGCTCATCGATGCGGGGGGTCATGCAGTGGCGGTCGCCTTTGCGCTTGTGCCACGAAGTGAAGAAGCTGGGATAGCAGATCGCCTTCAGAGAGGCGCTCTTCACCGCGCCCGGCGTCCGGGGCGTCCAGGTGAGGTCCATGAGGACGTGGTTGGCGCCGGGGAGCATCAGGGCGCGCAGTCCGACGACGGCATCGGGGTGCTCGAACACCATCTGGAAGGAGCCACGAGCGCCCTTCTCCAGCACCCGGCTGTCGCTGAGCGGGAAGGCGGTCGCCTCTTTGCCGTTGATGGAGAGGAAGAGGAAGCCGCTATGATACCAGTTGGTACTCGAAGGCACCGGCATGCCGAGGGTGCCCTCTCCTGCGGGCCGCGAGTCGCCATGCGAAGGATCCACGCACGCGGAGTAGCGGAAGGCATAGCGCGCGGCTCCCGAATTGAGGTTGAACGTTCGCTCATCCCACCGATGCCCTGCATGCCCCTGGCTGGTGGAGACGCGCGAGCGAACGCCGGAGTCGTCCACGGCAACCTCCGCCTCGGCGGCGAGGGCGGTCGCGGCGCCTGGCGCAAGGAGCACCAGGGTCAGGCAGATAGCCTGGGCCCGACCGGCAAGCCGGGGCGAGAGGAACTGCCACTTCACGGCCAACGCGGAAGAGATGAGACCGAGTCTCGAGCGACGCATTTTGGACCCTCCTTCGCGGTGCACCCGCCGGGTAGGGCGAGTGACTTGCTACCGCCAGCGGCCAGAGATCCGATCGCGGCGCGCGCCGGCAACAGACTCCAGTGCGCGGGGCGCCCCATCGGAAAGTGAGGACCCGGCAGATGCGGTCTGAACCGGATTGCCTTTAGCGGAGCTTAGACACGCCTGCCCGATCTCCTGCCGCTCCGAAAGACGAGCCACTCTTCCGACGTCTCTGCTTCCTCCACGCCAGCAGCCGGGCATCCGGATTCTGGTCTGTGGAGGCTGCAGGTGGCCGACGGTTGGCGTGTCACGGCGATGGGAACGTACCAGCCGGTGGAGCTTCAGCAGTGATGCGGACGCGCCGGAGCGTTTCTCCATCAGATCGCCGTGTGGGAGCGCCGGAGTGAGAACTGCAACGGAGGGACAACGCGCGCGGCGGGTGAAGTGGACTGCCGTCGCTGTGGTCGCCGTGGCAATCATCGCTGCGGCGATTGTCTGGCGCTTGCGCCCAGAGGGAGTGGCCGTCGTACTCCCACAGGTGGAGCCCGTGGTCGAGTCGATCGCGGCGACGGGTCGAGTGGCCGGGGCCCGGGAAAGCCTGATAGCCCCCGAGCAGGCGGGCCGCCTGGCGGAGCTCCGGGTGGAAGAGGGAGAGCGGGTCTCTCCCGGCCAGGTGGTCGCCGTGCTGGAAGACGAGGTGCCTCGCGCCCGGCTGGAGCAGGCACGCGCGGCGGTTGCCACGGCGGAGGCGCAGCTGCTGGAGGTGCAGCGGGGCACTCCTGCTTCGGAGATCGAGCAGGCGCGCGCGGAGGTGCAGGCGCGGGTGGCGGAGGCGCAGGCGCGGCTGATGCGCGCGGAAGAGCGGTTGCGGGAGCTGCTGGCGGGGGGCACCGCGGCCCAGCGGCAGGAAGCGCAGGCCCAGGTGCGCGAAGCGGAGGCGCGTGTCGCGCAGGCGCGCCGCGATGTAGAGCAGGCGGAGGCGCTCGCCCGATCGGATGATACGGCGCGCGCGGCACTGGAGCAGGCGCAGGCCACCCTTCGCGCCGCGGAGACGGGCGTTGAGCGTGCGCGGATTGCCCTGGAGGAGGCGGAGCGCGATCAGGCGCGCTACGAGCGGCTCTATCAGCAAGGTGCCGTGCCGCGTATCCAGGTGGAAGAGAGGCGCGCGGCTGTGCGCACGGCGCGCGAGGCGTTGGAGCACGCGAACGCGGAACGGGAGCTGGCCGAGGTGGATGTCACACGGCAGCGGCGTCTCCTGGCGGTGACTCGCGAAGCCGAGCTCCAACAGGCTCGGGCAGCGCTTCAGACCGCCGAGGAGGCGCTCGAGGCCGCCCGAGCCAGGCTACGCGCGATCCGAGAGCCGGCCCGTGCCGAGACGATCGCCCAGCAGCGCGCCGAGGTGGCAGCTGCGCGCGAGGCGCTGGCGCAGACGCGCGCGGCTGGCCGGGCGCAACTGGAAACCCTCACCTCGCGCCCGCGCCCGGAGGAGCTCGCAGTGGCGGCGCGCCGCCTGCAAGAGGCGATTCGCGCGCGCGACGCCGCGCAGGCAGTGCTCGATGCCGTTCAGGTGAAGGCCCCCTTTTCCGGCGTGGTCACCGAGGTGCTCAACGAGCCCGGATCGGCGGTCGGCCCGGGGCAGCCGATCCTGCGCCTCACCCAGATCCAGAATCCAGAGGTGCGCGTGGAGATAGATGAGCGGAACCTGTCGCTTATCCGCGCGGGCCAACAGGTTGTCCTGACCGCGGATGCCTATCCGGATCGCTCGTTCTCTGGCCGTGTCGCGCGCGTCGGGGCGCGCGCGGACCCCCAGCGGGGCACCGTGGAAGTGGTGGTCCAGCCACTCTCCACTCCCGGATGGTTGCGCTCCGGGCTGACGGTGGATGCCAACATCATCGTGGCCCAGCGCCAACAGCGGCTTGTGGTGCCCACGACCGCAATCCTGCGCCGGGGCGACCGCGCGCTCGTCCTGGTGGTCGAGAATGGGATTGTCAAGGAGCGCCGGGTTGTTCTGGGCCAGGTCGGAGGCGAGAAGGCGGTCATCCTGGGCGGGCTGCGCGAGAGCGAATACGTCGTGATCCAATCGACCAGCGTTCAGGCGGGGCAGCGGGCGCGGCCTCTCATCCGTGGGGAGTAACGACCCACGGGGCCGATGCCGTCGGGGAGGGATGGCATGGGGTTCGAGCTACAGCTCGCGATCCGGCATCTGCGCGCGGGGGGATGGCAGACCGTCTTGATCATGGCCGGCGTCGCCATCGCGGTCACCCTCGTCATCTTCGTGAGCGGCCTGATCTATGGCGTGCAGGAGCGCTGGCTTGGGATTCTCACCGGGTCGATCGCGCACGTGACGGTGACCGCCCCGGAGCCAGAGCCACGCACTCTTGCACAGGTGACCGGGCGTTCGGAGGACGAGGTGATCACGCGGGTGGAGCGCCGGGCACAGCAGCGCGAGGAGATCCGGCAGTGGCGCGACTTCAACCGCGCTCTCAGCAGTTTTCCGCACGTGCGCGCCACCTCGGCGGCGGTGGAGGGGCAGGGCACGCTGACTCGCGGCGAGAAGGTGACCGGCGTGCGCATCCTCGGGGCGGATCCGGACGCGCACAACCGCATCATCCGCCTCACGGAGGATCTCATCGACGGTCGCTATCTGGGCCTTGCCACTGAGGAGGTCGTCATCGGCTACCGCCTCGCCGAGGAGATGGGGCTCGCCCTGGGCGACCGCGCCCGGATCACCTCCAGCCGCGGAATCGAACAGACCTTCACCGTCGCCGGCATCTTCGATACCGGTCAGGAGGGGATCGATGCCTCCTGGGCCTTTGTCACTCTTCGCGCGGCACAGCGGCTCTTCGCCACGGGAACCGCCGTGACGACGATCTCCCTGGCCCTGGACGATCTCTTTGCCGCGAATGAGGTCGCCGACCAGGTGATCGCTTCGCTGGGGTTGGAGGCGGATAGCTGGATGCGCGAGAGCCCGCAGGCGTTGAGTGGCCTGCGCGCGCAATCGGCGACCGCGTTTCTGATCTCGGCGTTCAGCCTCATCGCGGCGGGCTTCGCTATCGCCAGCGTGCTCATCGTCAGCGTGTTGAAGCGTTCGCGCGAGATTGGCATTTTGAAGGCGATGGGCGCGCGCGAGCGCCAGATCCTCCGTGGCTTCACCCTGGAAGGCCTGCGGCTAGCCCTCCTTGGCGCAACCGTGGGCGCGGCGCTCGGGATCGCCCTGATTCTGGCGGCGCGGCAGATCCCCCAAGTTGGCGTGCGCCCCGGCCAGGTGCCGGAGCCGCTCCTCCCTGGCGTCGTCCGGTGGCAGACCGTCCTCGGCACGA
>JAAZEM010000055.1 GCA_012512265.1 Armatimonadota bacterium
AACCGGCTGGCACGGGGCCTTGCGCAGGGCCGGTCGCGCACCCTCGGCCTCCTGCAGATGACAGGAGACTATTCCCCCTTCACTCGCGTGGCGAGTGGCGTCGAGGATGAAGCACTGGCGGCTGGCTTTCTCATCCTCGTCTGCAACACCTACGCTCTTCCTGAACGGGAGCGCACTTACCTTCGCGCCTTCGCCGAAGCCCGCGTGGATGGGATCATCGCGGTCGCCTCGTCGCATACGGAGATGGCCGAAGAGGTCCTGGCGCACCGCCCCGCGGGCACGCCTCTCGTTTCTGTGAACAGACGAGTTGACCAGGCAAACGTCATTAGCATCCTCATCAAGAACCGGGAGGCCGCGCGGAAGGTGACAGAGCACCTGCTGGAACAGGGCCGGCGCAGGATCGCCTATCTGGATGCTCCTGAGGACGCGGGGCTTCGGATACACCCCTTGCAATCGAGCGTGGATCGCCGCGAGGGCTATCGCGACGCGATGCGCGCGGCCGGCCTCGAGCCGCGGGTGGTCACTCTCACCGACGCCTGGTACGAGAACAGGGTGGAAGCCGCCCGGTCCGTTGCTTCCCGGCTGCTGGAAGAGCCGGAACCGCCGGACGCCCTCTTCGGGGTGACCGACTATGCGGCAGCAGGAGCGCTCTACGCCTGCCTATCGTGCGGGCTGCGCGTGCCCGAGGACGTCGCCGTGGCGGGTTTCGACGACGCGGAGATCGGGCGTTTTGCCATGGTACCGATCACCACGGTCCGCCAGCCGTTCTATGAGGCCGGGCGCCAGGCCGTCCGGCACCTGCTTTCCTGGAAGGAGAGCGAGAGCCCTGCTTACGAGTATCTGGAGTGCGAGTTGTTGCCCCGTGCCTCGACGGGCGCGATGGAAGAACCCAAGACGAGCCCGTGAGGCTCCGGCATCCCGGGATACCCGGACCGGTCGGAGAGGAGTAAGGAGATGTGTTACTTGAGGGATCTGCGTCAACGGAGGGGATTCACCCTGATCGAGCTACTGGTTGTCATCGCGATTATCGCCATTCTGGCGGCGATCCTTTTCCCGGTCTTCGCGCGGGCACGCGAGAATGCCCGCAAGACCAACTGCCTCTCCAACCTGAAGCAGTTGGGAACGGCGTGCCTGGCCTATGCCCAGGACTATGACGAGTGCTTCCCGCGCTATTTCCGGATCGAGATTGCTGGCTACAACGATGGCATCTCGAGCGGCGGGATATCGACGCTCAGTGCGCTGCTTCCGTACGTGAAGAATACGGGAGTCTTCAGCTGTCCGAGCGTCAAGCCAACGCCTACCTACGCGTTCTCTGGTACCAGCGTCACGCAGACGACGTCGTACGGCTTCAACTGGCACGTGATCCTCCAGGACTGGCGCTACAATACCCTGACCGCGGATGTGGATCACGCGCGTGTCTGCCTCATGACAGAGTTTCGGAACACCTACCACACGGTGTACTTCCCGCGGATCAAAGATGCCAACAACTTGGGCTCTTTCAAGCACGCGGATGGCCAGAACGTCCTCTTCATGGATGGGCACGCGAAGTGGGAAGCGAAGAATAGCATGCTGAGCGACTACGACGACTGCGGCTATCGCACCAAGTAGGGGCTTGGCGAAAGGACTCGGCAGGCGCTTCGCAGGGCGCGAAGCGCCTGCCCCATTGCCGGCGCTCTCCCTCTTCCCCTGACTTGTTGAGAGCGACCCGCTCAGAGAGGAGCTGCTCCTGATGGCTCGATTCATACTCCGCGCAACATTCCTTGTCGCGGCTCTATGGCTGCCGGCGCTCGTGGCCGCCGCGCCGGCTGCTCCACACGTGAACCTGCTCGCAAACCCCTCCTTTGAAGAAGCAGCCAAGGACGACCCCACCCGGGCCGCGGGCTGGGCCTCTTACCAGTGTGGCTACACCCGGACGCGCGACCGGAGTTACGCTCCGGAGATCAACGGTCCATGGAGCGTGCGCATCGCTGGTACGGGCAAGGACGACGAGAAGGGCTTTGGGGGATTGAATACCCATGTGACCACCGACCTCCCCGCGCACGGGAAGTTCGTCGCCTACAACAGCATCTATATCGATTCCTACACCCAGGGCGCGATCTACGGGGCCTACATCACCGCCACCTACACCGACGGCACCCAAAAGACTTTCAGCTTTCTCCTCTCCGACGAGCAGATCCGCTCGAACCTGAAGCGATGGAAGACCTACCGCCTGGTCTTCTCCACCGACCCGGAGAAGAAGCTGAGGGACCTCACCCATTGGTGCCTGGTGTGGAGGAAGGGCGAGACGAAGTTCATCGGCACGGTCTACTTCGATGATCTGGAGCTGCGCCTGCTTCCGGAGGGCGAAGCGATGGGCGCCAGCGTGCCCTTCACGGCGGTGAATCGCACGGCCACTCCCCCCGTTCTCGATGGCCGAGCCGATGACGCCTGCTGGAAGGAGAGCCCGTGGCTCGGCCCTTTCGTGCTGGCGAGCGGCCTCGAACTCGCGTCGCAGCAGACAACCGCGCGCGCGACGTATGATGACCGCCACCTCTACCTCTTTCTGGAGTGCGCGGAGAGCGTTCTAGACCCCGCGGTGCAGAAACGGGAGGCATTCAAAGCGCAGTACACGGAGCACGACTCGGCTGTGTACAAGGATGACGCGGTCGAGCTTTTTCTGATGCCGCCCGGCGGCGAGGCATATTACCACCTCGCGATTAACAGCCTGGGCACCGTGTACGACGCGCGCTGCCGGTCCGATTCGGCTGTTGACCCGGGCTGGAACTCGGGAGCGGTAGCAAAGGGGCAGGTAGGCGAGCGCGCCTGGAGCCTGGAAGTGGCGATCCCCTGGCAGGCGATGGGCGCGCGGGCCCCCCAGGCGGGAGAGGCCTGGCGGATCAACATCTGCCGCGCGGAGCAGGCCAACAAGGAGAACTCCTGCTGGTCACCCACGGGCGGCGCCTTCCACACGCCGGCGAGCTTCGGAGTCGCCAGTTTTGGGGCCTCGCCGGTGGCCGTGGATGTGATTGACCTGGGCCGGCGCGGCAAGGGAACGAATGAGCTCCGCCTGAGCCTGACGAACCCCTCGGCGCAGCCGGTCGCCGTGACGGTGAACGCCTTCATTGACGGCACCGGGAGGCCGGTGGAGGCCGGGCGGCAGGTCGTTCGCCTGGGTCCGGGCGCCACCGAGAGGGTGAAGGTGGAGTACGTGTCGCCGGGCGGCGGGGGCGTGCTCCGCTACGAGGTGGCGGAGGCCGGGCGCGTGCTCTACACCTCTGCCGGGTTCCCCCTCCGGTTCGACACGGTCTTCATGGCTCGGGTGACGGTACTGGGAGCCAACCACACGCGGCCGATCACGGAGTTCCACGTGGTCCAGGGAGAGTGGCTTGCCCTCCCGCTGGTGGTCACCCCGAGCGTCAGTCCGGAGGCGTTTCGCGAGGCGCAGGCGATCCTGGAAGTGCCCCGGTTTCTGCGCCTGGTGAACCCGCTCGCGGGCGCACGCCGGGCGCCCGCGCCCTTGCGCGTGACCGAGGCCCGAATCGAGCGCGATGGGAAGCCATACCGGCGCTACACCCTGGAGCTCGGCGCCGCGCACGTGACTTTCCCCGAAGCGGCGGCGCAGCGCGAGTTCGTCCTCAATCCGCTCCTCTTCTGCGCGGATCTCACCGGATCGCGGCCCGAGGAAGTGGCGACCTACCCCCTCGGCTTCGATATCCGGGTGAATGGCCAGAGCTCGGTTGCCGGCGAGGTGCCTATCACGCTTCTCCCGCCGCTGCCGAGACGCTCGCCGTCCAACCTAGTGGTGTGCAACTGGCCGTGCGGCATGGCCTTTCAGGTTCCGTTCTTCTACCGGCTGAGCGAGCTCGAGCAGCGCACGATTGCCGAGTCGTGGCTGCGCGCGGGGTTCAACTTCTCGATGCACACCGGGATCCTGCGTGAGGTGGGCAAAGGCCATCCGATCAAGAGCGGCTACATGCTGCCGGGCAACCTCAACGACATCAGCGCCAGCCTGCCTGGGATCGCCGAATACCTGGCGGCGCATCCCCAGTACCGCACCGTGTGCCTGAACGGGAAGGTGCTGGACCGCGTGGTCTCGCCGGCGCACCTGCTGGAGCCGGACTGCCCTCTCCGGCCGCTCGTGCGAGAGCTCGCCGGCAAGCTGGCAAAGCAGTACCCCGTGCTGAGCTGGGACTACGAAGTGCCCGTGCTGCTCCCGCAGTCAATCGGTTTCGATGCCGCCAACCTGGCGGCGTTCCGGCGCTTTGCCAAGATCCCGGAGGCGGCGCCACTGACGCCTGAGATCGTGGCGCGCGACTACCGCGAGCTCTGGGTCGATTTCCGCTGCCGCCAGAACGCTGAGATCGCCGGCCTGTTGCAGGAGGGGATCAAGCAGGCCAACCCGGAGTGCCTCTTCTTTGTCTACAGCGGCTACCAGGGGCCGAACACGCGCCAGACGTACGGCGTCAACTGGGAGTACATGCGCCCGCACATCGACCAGGGGTGGTGCGGCTATGGCCGGCCTGTGTCTCTGATTCAGGAGACGCGACGCGCGCTGGCGGACCGGCCCCTTGTGGGAGGCGAGCTGGCGTGGTTTGGCGATGGCACTCCCTATAACCAGGATGAGGCCGAGCCGCATCTCTTCCGGAGGCTGACCGATTCCGCCGGCGGGTTCATGGTCTACTACGACTGGTTCCTGGATGGCCGGTTCACCCGGGCGATCGCGCGCGCGGCCGCGGTGGCCGCCGATTTCGAGGCGTTCTTCCTCCAGGGGAAGCGCGATGATTCGCTTGCGGCGGTGGACGCGGGCGATGCCGCCAACGTCGCCGTCTATGCCCTCGGCGACGAGCGCCTCCTCTTCCTCTTCAACCACACGGCAAAGCCACAGCCCTTCCGGATCACGATGGCCGGCCTGGCGCCGGGCGTCGCCGGGATCGACTATTGGACGCGCAAGCCGGTCTCGCTGCGGCCCGCGCTGGAGACGACGGTGCCCGCGTACACCGTACAGGTGATCTACGCGTGCCGGCAAAACACGGGGGCGGTGCCCACCACGCCGCGCCTGCTGGAGCCTTCCGGCGAGATCGTGACCGATTACCGCCCGCTGTTGCGCTGGGAGCACGAGGGGAGCGCGCGCTGCACCTACACGATCGAACTCTCGCGGGAGAAGGACTTCCCGGCGGCGAGCACGCGCCGGATCGAGGGCGTGCCGGGCACATCGTGGGTCGTCTCTGAGGCTCTGGACGAGACCGCACGCGTCTACTGGCGGGTGCGCGCCGTGGATGCGCTCACCGGGAAAGCGAGCATTTACTCGCCTGCAGGTGAGTTCACTCTCGGTACGCTAGGCGTGGAGGTGGCGCCGGCCGTCTTCTCGCCGAATGGCGACGGGAAGTATGACACGGCCTCCCTGCGGGCGGAGCTGCGGAGCGAGGCGCCGTGGAAGGTCGCCGTGGCGAGCGCGTCCGGCCAGGTCGTCCGCGAGATTGCTGGGCAAGGCGACCACGTCGAGATCACCTGGGACGGGAAGGATGCTGGGGGAAAGGTGGTGCCCGACGGCCGCTATCTGCTCCGTCTCGTGGTGAAGGGGAGAGATGTCGCCTCGGAGCGCGTGGAGGTCAACTCGCGGTTCGGCGTGCCCAACCCGCGCCTGGAGCAGTGGTGCGAGTGGCAGGCGGTGGCGCTAGAGGGCGGTGAAACCCTCCAGGACTACCTGGTAGCGCCCGAGGGCCTGCCATACTCCCTCAAGCTGACCGGGCGCGATACTGAGGCGAAGGCCTACTGGTCCAACTACCGCACGGGCACCGAGATTCCGATCACGCCCGGAAAGGAATACGTCTTCACCGGGCTGGTGAAAGGCGATCTGGCTCCTGACGGGGTGGCGGAGATCCGCCTCCACTTCTTCACGAAAGAGAACCGGTGGGCGCCCATTCCGGGCCTGTCCGCCGAGTGGGATGGCGTCACGGCCGAGCTGAAAGGGAAGAAGGAGTGGACGCGGCTCACCGTCTCGTGTCGCGCCCCGGAGAACGCGGCGAAGGCGGTGCTCTTCTTCCGCCTCACAGGGAAGGGGAGCGCCTGGTTCGGCGCGGCCGAGTTCGGCGAGAAGAAGTGAGCCATCCCACGGCGCAGGCGCGCGGGCTTCTGCCCCTCGCGCTGCCTGTGGGAGTTTTGCATCTTACGGGGTGCAGGCATCTCGCCTGGGCGAGATGCCTGCACCCTGGCATTTCAGTGTGATGGGAGCGGCAGTGAAGCGACGGTCACTCGGATTTCTTCGCGGGCGCGTTGAGGAAGGAAAGGTCTGCCTTACCGCCTACAAGACGCAACGGTATTGTGGAGAGGAGCACGCGGCGGAGTTCTCGCGCCTCCGGGTCTACCGGAAGGAAGTGGAGTTTCTCTTCAACACCGACTACGCTGAGTTCTTCGACGGGCTCTCTCCCTCGCCGTCCGATCTCCTCTTCGAGGGCCCGCTGGAGGCGGGCAACGGGCGCAAGTTCACCTACATCGACCGCACCGCGCAGGTGGGGAGGACCTACGCCTACTTTCTCGGATCCGCCAGCGGGGATATTCCGCTGACAGGCCCCGTGCCGGTGAGGGTGCGTGACCAGGAGGTGTGGTGGCCCTATGCGCGGGTTGTGGACCGCCTGCGCCGGATGGAGCAGGCATATCCGGGACTGGCGCGCGTGGAGGAGATCGGGCGGACGGCACGCGGGAACGCCCTGCACGGCGTCCTCGTTGGCCGGGGCGAGCGGATGATTGGCCTCGTGGGCGCTGTCCACGCCGGCGAATCAGGTCCGGAGCTGATCGTGCCGGCGCTGGAGGCGTTCCTGGAGCAACACCGCCACCTGCTGGAGCGCGTGTGCTTCGTGGCGATTCCTTCGGTGAACTGGGAAGAGCGCGACCGCATGGTTTATGGCCTTCCCTGGTATCTGCGGGTGAACGCGAACGGAGTGGACCTCAACCGGAACTTCCCTGCGGATTGGGAGCAGGTGGAGTGTGGCTATGGCCTGGTCAGCTCCGATCCGGACGCGGCGACCTACCGCGGCGCCGCGCCGGGCAGCGAGCCGGAGACGCAGGCAGTGATGCGCTTCTTCCGGAAGTATCCCCCGGCGGTTGTCTTCTCTTACCACGCGCTTGCCAGCTTTACCGGGAACTCTTTCCTGGTCTCGCGGCTGGGAGAGGCCGACCCGGATTATCGCTGGCAGGCCGAGGCATGGTCGAGCGTTTACGGCGCCGCGTATGACGAGGGGAGCGAGCCAGGCACCACCCTAAGCTACGCCTGCTCCGCAGGGAGCCTCTCCAACTGGATCTACCGCGAGTTTGGCGCTGTCTGCTTCGACCTGGAGCTCGGCCGCAACGATCCGCGCGACTGCGTCGAGGACCGTGTTTCCCGCGACCTTCTTGCCACGTGCCGTGCCCGCCACCTGGCCGGGATCGCGCGCGTCGCCGGGCAGATCTGAGCCGCAGCGCGAGGGTGGGACGCGCCTCTTCGGCCTGCCTGCCGGCGTGTGACCAGCGCAGAGCAGGAGTATCCGGCGCACTCCATGCGTTTTCTCGGCGAAGTTCCAGCCATCTCCTCTCCGCGATGCCGGGGCCAGAGCAGTCGAGGGGTTCCAGATGCGCCCTGAGATCCCGACATAAGGAATCCGAAGCCTCGGAGGCAGGGTGCAACCCGTCGCGCGGCGATAAATCACCGCGCTGCTTGCGAGCGAAGCCCTGCCGGGCTGGGTCGGGGATACTCCCAGATGTCTCAAAATGGCGATGGCTGGGAGGGGGAGCCCCGAAAGGGCTTTGCCGGAAAGCAGCGCGGAGCTTCGAGCTCCGCGCGTGAGGGCGGTCCTCTCCTTATGTCGGAATCCCAGGGATGCGCCACGCGGTGGCTCTTCGCCGGGGCTTGCCACGGAGACGGCGTTGCCTGCGCGGCGCATTGCTGTTTTGCACGCCGGGGCATCGGGTAGAAGGCGGATGGCACCCGAACAGGTGCCGGTGTGCAACGCCGGAGGTGCGACCTGCGGCCAGGCGGAAGCCTGTGTGGAAATGGGGGAGTGGGGGAGTGTGCCGGGATCGGCCTCCGGCGAGGCGCGCGAGTGCCTCGTCCGCTGAGCCTCTCATCTCAAACGCCTCCCCTCCGCGGCGCGTCTCCGCGTGCTGTTCACACCGGATGGGAGGCTTCCGGAATGTTCAGGCAACGCATTCTCAGAGCATGCTTCGGCCTGCTGCTCGGCCTGCCCGTGCTCGCCGCGGCCGGGTGCGGCTCGGGTGATGACGCTGATCCCATACTGGGACCGGATTCCGGTCAGGTGCGTGCCGTGGTCACGGTGGATGGCCAGCCGCTTCCTGGCGTGAATGCCGCTCTCACAGGAGATACGACGCGCACGGCGACGACCGGCTCGGATGGAGTGGCCCTCTTCACCGGCCTGCCAAACGGCAACTACACGGTCACCATCTCCGGCTTCGATGCGAGCCGGGTCACCTTTTCTCGGACGAGCGTCCCGGTGACGATCTCGGAAAGCGTCGGTCTGGTCACGGTCGAATTCCAGGGGATCGGCCCGTCCACGGCGGCGATCACGGGCGTGGTGACAGTCAATGGCCAGGCGCCCGCGCAGCTTTCGGGCCAGACGGTGACGATCACACTGGTGCCGCCATCGGGCGATCCGGTGACGGGCGACCTCACGGGCACCACCGGTGAGTACGCCTTCCGCCAGCTTGCGGCGGGGCAATACACGCTGCGCGTGACCGTGGGTAACGACGTGCGTGCGACGACGGTGAGCGTCGCGGAAGGACAGCAACTTCAGGCGAACCTGGAGTTCGCCAGCCTGCCGGCTTTCAATCAGGGCCCGAGCGGCGAGCCGACAGGCCAGGTGCGCGCTCAGGTGACTGCCGCCGGCACGCCCCTTTCCGGGGTCACGGTGACCCTGAATGGCGCGGCCCAGCGGGTGGCGACGACGGACGCGAGCGGCCTGGCTGTTTTTCAAAACCTGCCCGATGGTACCTACACCGTCTCTATCGCCGGGTGGGATGCCAGCCAGTTCCTCTTCACTACGACGAGCACCACGGTGACGCTGGATCCAGGCGTTGGGTTGGTGACGGCGCAGTTCCAGGGCGTGGCAGCGGCTAACGGCACGCTCACCGGCCTCGTAACGATCAATGGTCAGGCGCCAGCGGATATCCCGGACCAGACCGTGACGATCACCCTGGTGCCGCCCG
Organism: Armatimonadota bacterium; assembly: GCA_012512265.1. Lineage (GTDB taxonomy): Bacteria > Armatimonadota > JAAZEB01 > JAAZEB01 > JAAZEB01 > DUUU01. The sequence continues at coordinate 9,175 of JAAZEM010000055.1, forward strand.
TAGGCAACGCGCTGACCGGTGACCTTACCGGAACAACCGGGGAGTACACCTTCGCGCAACTCCAACCAGGGGTACATACGGTGCGTGTCGCGGTTGGCGGTCAGGTCCGATCCACCACCGTCACCCTGGCACAGGGAGAGCGCCGCGAGCTAAACCTGGAGTTCAACCAGCTCACCCCGTAACTTTGCGCATGGGGGTGCTGGCGGGGGCGAAGCATTCGCATCGGGCGCATTGGCGTGGGCCGTGTGCCCGCGAATGCTTCGCCCCATACACCGGTCCGGTCCGCGCCGGCCGGCGTCCAAAGGGCGCATTCTTTCGGGATGCAGTCTGACGAGGCGGGTGGTGTGCCGGCGGGTATCGGAAGGGAGGCCTTCGGTATGCTCCGATGCGGCAGCAGTGCCGCACCAGCGCGTGAAGCAGGCGCGCTGAAGACCGCCCGCGTGGCGGTGAGGAAGAGGGGCGCGCGATGCGCCAAGAGATGGAGATGGCGCGCGGCCGTGGTGATCGGAATGGCAGCCGTCAGCGTGCCGGGATGTGCCCCAAACGAGACTCTCCATAGGGAAAGGCCGCCCGTCAACCAGATACGCGCCGAGGTGCTTGCGGGCGGCCAGCCGCTTTCCGGGGTGACGGTTGCGTTGGCCGGCACGGAGAGCCGCACGGAGACGACCGGCCCCAACGGAATCGCCGCGTTCGACGGCCTGCCGGCAGGCTCATTCACCGTCACCATTTCGGGTTTCGACCAGAGCCGCTGGCGCTTCGTGCGCACGTCTACCCCCGTGACGCTCGGCGCCCCGATCGGTCAGGTTACGGTGCAATTTCGCGGCGATCCCCTGCCCACAGGCGCGATTACGGGCCGGGTGACGGTGGGTGGCCGCCCCCTCTCGCAGCTTCAGGGAGAGAGTATCTCCCTCACGCTTGTGCCTCCCGAGGGCGATGAGGTCACCCGAACGCTTGCGGGAAGCGACGGCACGTTTGCGTTCACCGGGCTTCGGGAAGGCGAGTTCACCCTGCGCCTTGCGTACCGTGGCCAGACCAGAGCACTCACCGTGACGCTTGCCCGAGGCGAGCGCCGCATACTGAGCCTCGATCTCCTCTTGCCTGGCGGGGAGCGACGGTCCGCCGACGATAGTGGCGTCCCTCGATAGGGGATGCTATCCCGGGCGGGTGTGGCTCACTCCAGGTGCGACCGGCGACCGGCAGATCGTCGGGGAGCGAAGAGGATTACGGGTTGGCCGCCTGGAGGGCCTCCTCATACCGCTCGATCAGCCAATGGGGGATGCGGGTGGGCTTCATCCCGTCCAGGTGGACCAACGCCACGATCTGCCGGGCGGTTGCAGCGGGGCGGCCGTTGGCATGGATCTCCGTATCAAAGACCAGGCGTGCTTTCCGCGGGGTGACCCAGACGCGGCCGATGACGTGATCGCCGAAACGCACGGGGCTGAGGTAGTCGATAGTGATGGAGACGATGACGGGCGCGTAGCCGGCCGCCATCTGTTCGGTGAGGGGCCAGTAGCGGTCGCACCAGGCCGTGCGCAGGTCCTCCAGCCAGCGGATGTAGACCACGTTGTTGACGACGCCGAGGAGATCCGTGTCGTAAATGCGCACCGGCAACGGCATCTCGCAAGCGAGTGGTGGTCTGCAGGGGGTATGCTGGCTTGCAGCTTCACTCATGCGGCTTTCCTCCTTCATTGATGTGGGCCACTGCCTCCCGTGGCCTGATGGTGCGCGCGATGAGCGTGTCGAGTTGCGCCGCGAGGAGATGCGGCCGGTACGGCTTCTGGAGGAAGCCCGAAAGGTCCCTTCCAGCAAATCGGCGAAGCGCTTCCTCCTCCGGATAGCCGCTTGTGAGGATGATAGGTACATCGCTGCGGAGGCCACGCAGGGCAGGCACCACTTCCTCGCCGCTCATGCGCGGCATCGCCAGGTCGAGCACCACCGCGTCGATCTCGTTCTGATGCTCGCGGAAGAGGTCGATTCCCTCAAGGCCGTCTGAAGCAGCGAGGACACGATACCCATAGCTGCGTAGCGCCATCATCGCCGTGTCGCGGATGCCGGCCTCATCGTCAATCACGAGGATGGTTCCGCTTGCCTGCCTCTCGCAAAGGAGAGGGATACCAACCTCTTGAACGGGCGGAGACGCACCAGCACCCGGGATGAGGACGGTGACCGTTGTGCCGCGCCCCGGCGCGCTCTTGATGCCGATGGCACCGCGGTGAGCATGCACGATCCCAAGAGCTGCCGCCAAGCCTAGCCCGCGCCCGGTGAACTTGGTGGTGAAGAAGGGCTCGAAGACGCGGGCTTGCGTGGCCTCGTCCATTCCACAGCCGTCGTCGGTGATGGTGAGCTGCACGTAGTTGCCCTCTGGCAGCTCGCCCGATTGGTGAAGCGGAGCCAGGAGCTGGCGTGTTGCATGGACTTGAGCGAGCCGGAGGGTGATGGTGCCTTCGCGCTCGCCAATCGCCTCGGCGGCATTGGAGACGAGGCTGACGAACAACTGGCGGATCTGCGCCGCGTCGGCGTGGATCGAAGGGATATCGGTTGAGATCTCCAGGGCGAGCGCCACCTTCTTGGGCGCGAGAGAACGGAGCAGATCGGCCATCCCCGACACCAGGCGCGCTGGGTCCAGCTGCTCGAGGGTGAAGCGCCCTTTCCCGGAGTAGGCGAGCATCTGGCTGGCCAGAGATGCGGCGCGCTCGGTACTCCGGATGATGCCCCGCAGCAGTTTCTGGGTGGAGTGGTCTTCCGGCAGGGCTATCCGGATCAGGTCGGTGTTGCTGAGGATCACCTGGAGCAGGTTGTTGAAATCGTGGGCGATGCCCCCGGCCATCACCCCAAGGCTCTCCAGCTTCTGTGCCTGGAGCATACGTGCCTCTATCGCGCGCCTTGCCTTCTCGCCTTGTTTCTGCTCGGTGACGTCGCGCAGAATGACGGCCTGCCCCAAAGGGTGCCCTCGCTCGGAGCGCAGCTCCGAGATCCGCACCTCCCAATACGCGGCGCGGTCCGGGGTGCCCACCGACACCACGATGGAGTTGGGGGGTGTCTCAGCGAGGATGGGGGCGAGCACCTGCGGAAACGCTTCGAGTATCTGGGTTGCGGGCTCGCCCACCGCCGCGGAGGGAGTCACTGAGAGCATGCGGGCGGCCGCCGGGTTGATGGCCGCGACCTGGCGCTCGTCATCAAGGACGAGGAGGCCGTCCTCCATCGCCTGAACGACCTGGTGGCACGCCACCGGCACGATCTCTAGTAGCCGGAAGCGAAGGACGGCGAGGGCGATGAGGAGCAGGCTGAGCGCCGTGATGGGGGGCATGAAGTCGATGGGCGGCAACAGCGGAAGGCGCAGCACATAAGCGAGTGACCAGGCCAACGGTAGCACCGTGCCGATGATGAGGAGGAGTGCCTGCCGGCGGTAGACCGAGGCAGCGCGCCGGCTGGCCCAGGTCAGGAGAGTGAGCCCGCAGAGAGTGATGAGGTAAGAGTAGACGCTGGCGAGAGAAAACCACGGCCCGTAGGTTTTTCCTAGAAAGCCAAGCCCCTCTGCTGGCTCGATGAAGAGGTCGCGTCGCATGAGCAGGTGGTAGTCGTTAGTCCACGCCAGGATCACAGTGATGAGGGGGACCGCGCTGATGAGCAGGATGCGGCTGGGTGCGAGCCATCGCTGGAAGCCAACGTACTGGAAGACCATGGTCAGATAGGCGATGGGGATCAACTGGTATCCCAGGTACTGGATGTTGACCCAGAACTCCTTGCACTCGATGCGGGGGACGATGGCTTCCAGGGCACTGGCTGCGGCGAGGAGAGCTACGAGAGAGACGAGAACGAGGAGTGACGGCGCGCATCGCTGTGTCCGCCGCTTCCATGCCATTCCCATCATGCCGATGGCGATCGCGATGGCGAGTCCCAGAAGGACCAGGTAAACGGTACCAAGGGGGGTTGGATTAACGCTTTGAACTCGACCTGAGGGGTAGGGACTGCAATGGGCCGTGTGCGTGGCGAGGGAACCTGCGACCAGAAGGATAGGGATGCGGTATCGGCACTGCGCGCCTAAGATCAAATTAACAGGGAAGCGGCCACAAGCCAGAACTTCGGCCCGAGAACAAAACGACATTACCGCTCCCTGTCTAAGACAGGAGGATGGGTAGTTGCCTCCAGCATCTATTAGAGAGAGAATGGTGGGCGGTACAGGACTCGAACCTGTGACCTCTTGCGTGTCATGCAAGCGCTCTAACCAACTGGGCTAACCGCCCGCCAACCATGCACATTATAGCGTGATACCCCATTTTTGTCAACCCCAGATCGAAGTCATATTTCATTGCAATCCCATCCGAAAGGGTGTGGGATTTGTCCCGGCACTCGCCAAATCGGTGCGAGCGCCGAGACCATGATCCGTGGTCGATACACCGCGAAGGGGGAGTGTGGTCCGATGCCGAACCGAATGAGGGAATGCCTCAGACGCGCACCAGACAGCCGTGCGTGGAGAGGTATCGCTCTGGGGGATGGACAATCGCCGCGGGGTGGGGTACAATGAGAGGGATGAGGACGGCAATGCACAGCAAGTGGACCCGAGTCACGAAGCGCGGCACACTACACTGCAACGAAACGTGGGAGGGCGACCGGCGCCGGACGACTCTCCAGCTTGCTGCTCCCGGACAAGAACCCGTCACTCCCGACCTGGTCCTCTGGGCTGATTCCGACCACGGCGTCGTCGTCTGCCAGCAGGTCGTGCTCCCGGACGCGCCCGCCCACGTGATGGCCGATACGCTGCGCCGCGCCATTGACCATCCGGCGCCCGGCGGGGGGCCCCCCAGGCAGCCGCGCTGCATCCGCGTGAACCGCCAGGAGATTGCCGAAGCGGTCCGTCCAGTCACGGATCCTCTGGGCATTCGCGTGGAGGTCACGGATACACTCCCCCTTGCTGATGACGTGTTTCGCGCTTTCGAGGTGCAGTTTGGCTCGCCGGCGGATCAGGGCTATCTGGACGTATCGGAGGTCCCGGAGGCAGCCCTGGCTGAACTCTTCGATGCAGCCGCCGCCTTCTACAAGGCGAGGCCGTGGAAAGAGCTGATGGATGGCGACCCGGTGCTCCTCGAATGCGCTGATTGGACGCCACCCTATCGCTACGCGGTCGTGCTCGGCGCCGGAGGCAGTGTGAAAGGCGTGGCGATCTACGAGTCGCTGAAACACTTCGAGCGCCTGGCGCTCCTTCCACCGGATGATCCGCGTGCAGAGGAAGAGGCCGCTGGTATCCCGGTGCTGGCGCTTCTCTTCACGCCCCTCAAGGAGCTGGGGCAACGCCGGGCTGACGAGGTCACCCGGCATGGCTGGAAAATCGCCTCGCGCAACGCCTACCCGCTCATCGTCGGAACCGGTCGCGGGCGGGAATCGCAGTGGCCCACGCCTGGGGAAGTGCGCAGGCTCATCGCGGCGCTGCGCCTGCTACCTTCCTATGCAAGGCTGCTCTCGCGACAGTGCTGGCTGGCCGACGGCCAGCAGATGCTCACACGGAGCTATACGGTGAAAGTGGGCGATGAGGAGCGCGAAGTGACCGCCACCTTTCCTCCGCTGCGTCGGCCTCTCCGCTAACTGCAGAGCTCGCGCCCTGGGATTCCGATATAAGAAGAGGGCCGCCCGCACGCGCGGTGATTTATCGCCGCGCGCCGGGTTGCGCCCTGCCTCTGAGGCTTGGGATTCCCTATTTCGGAATCCCAGGCTCGCGCCCCCTCGAGTTTACAATCGGGACGAGAGGGGGTATAATGCCTTAAGGGGTGTCCTCCATGCGCCTGTACCTCTGCCGTGCAGGGGAAGCGCATCGGTGCGGGCATCCAAGCGTGCGTCGCTCCTGTCGTCAGTGACGCGGGCGCCTGCCCATATCACCACTGTCGAGAAAACGCATGGGAGAGCGACGCCGGGGGAGGAGTCACCGCATGCCCGAGTTTACCAACCCTTTCATTGGAACGGTTCCCCGCCAGATGACGCACGAAGAGTTGGTGCGTGCCATCATGCTCAACATCTCGGCGGAATTTGAGGCGGTCCATCTCTACCTGGCCCACCGAGACGCCACGACCAACGAGGATGCGCGCAAGGTCCTGTATGACATTGCTCTCGAGGAATTGGTCCATGTAGGCGAGTTCACCAGTCTCCTCTACCGATTGGATCCGGTCTCCGCGCAGAAAGTCGAGGAAGGGATCGAGGAAGTCCGCGAGCTCCTCGATAGCAAAGCGCCTGCCGAGGCATCCGCTGGCGCAGAGGCCGCGGAGGGCACGGAAAGCGCCGATGCGGGCCGTCGCCTCACCGTTGGCAGCTTGCTGGGGAAAGAGGGCTAAGAGCGATCGCGCTCCGTTTTGATGCACGGGCGGCGAGGGTATACCGTTGGCGTGGATCTCGCGGCCGGGTCTAACGCTGGATGACCGGCCGCGGAGTGACGCCATGGCATGAGGCGACGCCGGTTGCGCCGGCAGTCTGCCTTGCTCAGCGCATGGGTGGTTGGGGGAGAGGGTGGCAAGCGAGGATGCCCGATGGTTGCTGCGCTGCGCTGCGGGACATCGTGACGGCCACCTCTGGTGGTGGGCCCTCGCCGCCTTCGTGCTCCTGCTGGTCCTATGGAATAGCTGGGAGGCTCCACAGGGCGAAGGGGGCCTTCAGCCTTCAGATACGACGCGCGGCGCAGCGACGGCATGGGGGGCCTTCACCGGCGTCGCTGCAACCGTGGGCGACGTTACCGCGGCGCCGCACTCCTTCCTTGGCGTAATTGTGACCGTGAGCGGCGAGGTGAGCCGCGTCATTGACGCCCGCGCGTTCACCCTCGGCGGCAAGATGTTCGGATGCCCCGAGTTACTCGTCATCGCCGCCAGCCCAATTCCTGGCATTCAGGAGCGGCCTCCCCAGACGCCCCTCTTGGCGGGCGATCTGGTGCTCGTCACCGGCCCAGTTCACAGCTTCAACCGGGTTCATTTCGAACGCGAGGCGGGAGTCGTCCTGGGGAAGGCTCGGTTCGCGGGATGGAGCGGCCGGCCAGCGATCCTCGCTCTCGATGTGCGGGTCACGCCACGCCTCTTGCCAGTGCCGGGCACGCTGCCCGCTGCGCCGGCGACGGGCGCAGCGCCTCCCATAGGGAGTGCGCCCGCCCTGCCCGCGAGTCCGGTGCCGTCCCCTCCGGCGATGGGCTATATTCCGGAGCCTCCTGGGAACGCGCCTGCTGTGCCCTCGACGCCTGCTTTTCCCGGCATGGGTGCCCCACCGGGTTTGACCGGCCCGCCAAATGGGTAACTCTGCTCCGCATCATGCCGCTCGGATGCGGTGGGAGCCGTTCACTCCATCCCGGAATGGGATCCCCCGCCTTCTCCCCGGATCCGCGGCGTGGGAGGAGGGCATGGGTTCAAAACAGTTCGCGCGCCTACCCAGGCACGTCGGCTTCATACCGGATGGCAATCGGCGTTGGGCAGAACAACGCGGCCTGCCCCGGAGCGAGGGGTATGCTGCCGGAATTGAGCCGGGTTTGCTCCTTCTTGACGAGTGTGCGCGCCTCGGCATCGCGGAAGTCTCGATCTACGGATTCACCCAGGAGAATACGCGCCGCCCGAAGGAGCAGACCCAGGCGTTTCGGGCTGCGTGTGTCGAGTTTGCCCTGCGTGCCGCGGCCCGTGGCGTCGCCCTGCGCGTTCTGGGAGATGCCACATCTCCCGTCTTTCCTCCAGAGCTGATTCCTTACGCCGAGCGGCGAGTGGGGCCAGGACCCCTGCGGGTCAACCTCCTGGTGAATTACGGCTGGGCCTGGGATCTGGAGAACGCCTTGCGCCATGGCGCCAGCGCGGGCCGAAGGGACGTGATGCAGTGCCTGGCATCGGCGGATGCCTCGCGCCTCGATCTGGTTGTGCGCTGGGGAGGGCGATGCCGCTTGAGCGGTTTCCTCCCAGTGCAGTCGGTCTACGCCGATCTTTATGTGGTCGATGCCCTATGGCCCGATTTCCAGATCGAGCAGTTTCATGAGGCGCTGCGCTGGCACGCTCGCCAGGATGTCACCCTCGGCGGGTGAGACACGCGCCAGCCTCACCCGCCAGGGCCGATCACTTCGACGCGCGTGCCAATCGGCGTCATCTGATACAGCAGGCTCGCATCATGCCGCGTCAAGCGGTTGCATCCGGCGGATGCGGGCCGGCCCAGGTGCGCATACAAATTGCGGCTAGTCGCATGGATGAAGTGCCCGCCGTGATAGCGGATCGCGTAGGGCATTGGCACATCGAAGAGCTGCGACCAGTGCATCTTCCTCTTCTCAAGCACGCGGTAGACGCCGGCGTGGTCGTGAGGCGCCGCCGGATGCCGGTTCCGCGGTTGCCACGAGTACCTCGCCGAGGAGCTGGAGAGGAAGGCGTGGGTGATCCGCCCGTCGCGTTGCACGTACAGTCGCTGCCGCCGCGGCAGGTGCAAGTCCAGGTAGATGCCGTTCTTCATCCGGTGCTCCATCACCGCCGGACGGAAATGGTAGCGGCGCATATCGGTGGCGACGAGCTGCCCGCGCGCGTCGTAACCCTTCACCTTGATCGTCAGCTCCACGGCATCGATCCATGGCACGCGCCACGGCGCCGTGCCGCGAGATGCGGGCGCGCTCTCCGCGATGATCGTGGTGAATGTGCCACGCGAGTTCGTGCCCAGGGGCGTCCGCTCGCCGGTGGCCACCACGCTGATGCCCTTCAGCCCCGTCGCTTTCCAGGTGATCCGGTAGAGCTCGCCCTCCAGGAGCCCGGAGCGAGCGGGCCCGGTGATTGAGAGTGATTGGGCATGGCCGAGCGCCGGCCACGCCAGGAGTACCGCGATAACCAGCGCTTTTCGTATCATGATGTTCCCTCGGACTGGTATACCTCGCCCCGGGGACCCCGAAACGAGGGGGATGGGAGGAGTTCCTGCGCGATGCCCGAACAAAAGGATAATACCGAGGGGGAGTGGAGAGGCCCCCGTGGCAACGCCTGACGAGTCGCGGCGACTAAGCCCGGCACCGGCCCGAGGCGCTGTCGACGCCGCGGACTGCCTGTAGGATCGGGAAGCTGGACTCGTCTGGCGGCCGCCATCGGCAACGGTTTTCGCGAGCCATCCTTCGGAGCCCGCGCTGGCTTCCCGAGTTCGGCGCGCAGCCGGGAGGCTCGCCTCCGGCGGTTTGGCCATGTTCGTCGAAGCAAAGGAGGGGAACCATGCCGCAAGACCTGCGCAGGCAAGCCCTTGCCTCGGTGCTCCCGCAGGATTACCGTCTCGATCGCCTCGGCGTCACCATCCGGGCTGCTGAGCCTTCGGATCTACCGACCATCTCCTGCCTCCGTTCGGATGAGCCAGAGCGTGCGCGCCGGCGCCTGGACTCTCAGGAGTCGGGGCACGTTCTTTATCTCCTCGCGCTCATCAACAATCTGCCGGTCGGCACTGCGCTCCTGCACTGGCAGAGCATCACGCGTGTGCCGGTGGGCGCCAGCGTGTCCGATCTCTACGTGATCCCGCAGCTTCGCGGCCTCGGCATCGGCACGCAGTTGCTCAAAACGAGTGAGGCACTCGCCCGGGCCGCTGGCCTGCATCAGATCTCACTCGCCGTGAACCCGACCGAGAACCGTCGGGTTCGTCACTACTACGAGCGCCTCGGCTATCGCGATCCTGGAGGGCAGACCTACCTCAACGCCACGTACACCCGCGTCGATGAGAACGGCAACGAGTACGTCTTTGAGGATTGGGTTGTGGACATGGTGAAACGTCTCTAGACCGTCACCGGCAGGAGGGGCCTCACCACGATGGCCACGAGGCCCCCGGGACAGCAAGCGAACGGAGGGCAGGCGGATGGAAGCTTCGGTGGTGTGGGACCACGGTCTCTCCTTCACGGGGACGGCCGGCAGTGGGTTTGAGGTGGCTCTGGGAGGAGCGCGCGAGGCGGGGGGCGACGAGGATGGGTTTCGCCCGCTGGAGCTGATGCTCATCTCGCTGGCCGGATGCACCGCGATGGATGTGATCCTGATCCTCAAGAAGCAACGGCAAGCAGTGACGGGGCTGGAGGTGAAGGTTCACGCGGAACGCGCCGCCGAACACCCGAAGGTCTTCACCGCGATAGAGGTGGAGTACATCGTGCGCGGGCGCGATATCAAGGAGGCTGGTCTGGAGAAGGCTATCGAGCTCTCGGAGACCCGGTACTGCTCGGCGCAGGCGATGCTGGCGAAGGTGGTGCCGATCCGGCACAAGTATCGAATCATTGATGAGTGATGCCCGCAAGGCGATCCGGCGAGGGCGCTCGCGCCTGGCGCCATCGGCCCGCGCGTAGCGCCCTTGCCGGGGCATCTTTCGTGGCGTTGTTACTGCTGCGAAATGGCATCGACCGGGCACTCAGAAACGCAGGTGCCACAGTCGGTGCATATCTCCGGGTCGATGACGTAGCTGTCGGTGCCTTCGGAGATCGCCTCTTCCGGGCAGACTTCCGCGCACGCCCCGCAGGAGGTGCATCGATCCGCATCGATCACGTGTGGCATTTGGGAACTCCTCTCGGGTGGTGATCCCGGGAATCCGGGCCGGAAAGCGAAGGCGCCTCCGGGTATGCGCCTCTCCCTCGTTGGCCGTTCCGGCCCGCACTCCCATTGTTGTGGATTGCTGTTCGCGTTCGGTTGCGCGTCTACCTGCCAACCGCTCTGTGACTACCCGCCGCTGGCAAGCAGCCACTTCATCCAGGCGTAGATGCTATCTGCCATCTGGCGGTAGCCGGCCGGAGCCGGGTGAACGCCATTGTTCAGGCGAACGATCTTCACGGTGGAACGCGCGTTGGCGGGCACCTCGGCGGAGGGATAGTTGCGCGCCGCATCCAAGTTCACGTACGCAGGGATGAGGAAGAGTCGCTCTTTCTCCCGGCCTCCATACTTCTCCATCATGCGCTCGACCATGCGGTGCTGGTTGCGCCGGTACTGCCAGCGCGTCTGCCCGCACTTGTAGCTGGCGCCAAAGGCGTCTTGTGAAGCCGCGGGGGGCACCAGCAGGACCAGGCCGATGCGGATGTCAGCTCCGGCTGCGCGAATCCCCGCGATCATCGTATCGGCGTACCCGAGCACCGTTTCTATCCTCGTTTCGATCTCCTCTTCGGTGGCGTTGAAGATGTCGTTGCATCCCAGGGCGATCGTGACGATATCCGGGTTCTTTCCGTCGCAGTGCTCGCGGACGTAGCGGGCGAAGTCGTAGCGCGGCTTGCCATCGGCGAGAAACATGAAGGGGCTGCCCTGCTTTAGGCGGTCGCCGGCATCCGAGGGGGGCGCGTAGTGCGTCACGAAGCGCTGGTAGGTCCATCCGCCGTAGCCCTCATGGCGGCACTCGGGATTGTCGGGATACGGCTGGCGCGTGCCGAGGAGCGTCAGGCGCGGGTTGCCGGCCTCCTTGCAGAGGTTGAGCAGCTCCGCGGGATAGATCGATGCGTTCGTCAGGCTATCGCCGATGCAGAGGAGACGCACCTCCCGGCCTTGGCCCGCGTCTGCGGGGACGACGCGCACGGTGGTCTTCCCCGAAGCGATGCGCTGTCCCTCGGCATCGTAAACATCCAGAGTCAGCGAGTGCGCACCGATGTCTTCTGCCTGGGGCACGAAGGTCCAGCGCTCCTCCTGCTGCATCCCCTTGCTGCAGGTGACATCGAATAGGAAGTTGCGCCAGTTTGGGACGAGAACGACATTATCGAAATAGAGGTTCGCCTCCTGGCCCACGACGGCATAGATCTCCTGTGGCAGGATCAGCCGGCAGCGGTTGGTGTTCGCCTCTGGCTTCGCGGGCGCGCTGGCACTGAACCCGGGTCGCGAGGCGAGCCACATGCCTGCGCCAAAGGCGGCCAGTGTGGCGAGCAGGCCGCTGGTCGTGCGGTGGTGCATCTTCAACTTCATAGGTATGAGCCTCCTCGCGCCTATCTTCGCACTTCACGACAGGATTCCTGGCACTGCCGGGCAAACGATTCACACGCGCTTGTGACCAGATCCGCGGGAAGATCCCCATGAGGGCGTCTACCACTCTCGCCCGTGCCGTTGCCAAGGAGCCGTATGCAGTGTGCGCTAGACTCGATGGGGCAGGAAGTGCTCGCCTGGGATGCCGTCCGAGACGCCCGCCATACCTGCCCTGGGTGTGCGCAGGAGGTGGTGCTTAAGGCCGGCCCCGTGGTAGTCGAGCACTTTGCCCACCGGCCGGGTGCGGCCTGCCCGCTCTCGTTGGGCGAGAGCGAGCGGCACCGGCAGATGAAGAAGCAGATGGGCCTGCTGTTGCGCGGGATGGGGTGCGAGCTCCGCTGCGAGGTTGCCGTTTCTGCCGAGCATCGGGCCGATCTGTTGGTGAATGGGCGCTTTGCCGTTGAGTGTCAGGAAAGCCCGATCGGAATTGCGGAGATGCGCCAGCGCACCCTGGACTACACGTGCCTCCGCCTTCCCGTGCTATGGGTTTGGGATCTCTCCCGTCTCTGCCCGGGGAGCGGGGCGGAGCACTTCCGCGACCTGGACGAGACGCGCGAGTACCGCGTGCCCGCTGAGATCCGCGACTGGCATCGCGAGAGCTACGGGCGCGTCTACGTGCTGGATGCCGGGGGCGAGCTGAGGGCGTGCCACCTGACCCCCGCCGCGCCACGTCTCACGGATGGCGGGCCACAGGGAGCGTGGCGTGACTACACCCCGAGGGCGCTGCGCCGTCTCGATCTCCACGCCTGCGGCACGCGCATCCACGGCTTTGCCGGCGCCGGGGGCCGCTTGCTTATCGCTTCGTTCGGTGAGCCCGTATGGTGGAAAGCGCCGGAGGGCCGGCGCCCGCGCGCCGGCTACATCGCGATCCTGCGAATGGGTCCCTTCCACCGCATCGAATGCATGCCGGAACCACCCGCGCGCACGCCGCCCGGAACCGAGCTTCTCCGGCTTATCCCCACGGTGGATATGATCGGTGCGCGTGACCGCCTGCGCCGGCGCTTCGCCCACCGCTTCGTGGGCGGGATCGAGGCCTATAACCTCACGCCCGAGGAAGCCGAGGAACTCCTGCGCGAGGGGTGAGAGGGGGATGCGAGACGCAAGCCAGCGCGCGGAGCTGGTCATGTCCCTGGGTCTTTTCGGGCCATTCCCGCGCCACGCGCCCGTGGCTGCGTCTCGCACCCTCGCAGATCACATCTGCATGATCTTCCGGATCGCCTCGGCTTGAGACTCCAGCGAAGCGATGGAGGGGGCCACCTCGGAGATCAGGGCGCCGTCATAGCCGATTTTGCGGAGCTCGGCCATCACTGCGGGGAAATCGACGTCGCCTTCGAGGAGCGGCGTCCACTGGTAGCCCTGGCGCTTGAAGTCCTTGAAGTGGACCTTCATCAGGTGCTTGCCGCAGATGCGCACCCAGTGCTCGGGGTAGCCGAAGATCGTCATGTTGCCCGTATCGAAGAAGAGGCCAACGCGGGGGCTGGCTACCTCGTCGCAGAAGCGGGCGAACTCCATCGGGCTGAGGAGAAACTTGTTCCAAACGTACTCGATGGCGACGTTGACGCCGATCTCCTCCGCAAAGGGCGCCAGCTTCTGCATCGACTGCAGGGCGTTGGCATACGCCTCGTTGTAGTACAGCTGCGGAGTGAGCGCGCCCAGCGTGAGGAGCATCGTGTCGATCCCCATCGCCTTGGCAATCCCAAGCGCGCGCTTGACCGTCTCCAGACTCTGCTCGCGAACGGCCGCGTCGTTGGTCATCAGATCCTTGGGGGCCTTGCGGAACGACGGGCAGATGCTTGCCAGCTCCAGGCCCTCATCGGCCGCCTGGCGGGCCATCTGTGCCAGCTTCGACTCCGGCGTCTCGAGGGTGATATCCCACTCATCTCGGATCACCAGCTCGATCGCCTCGTAGCCAGCGGCTTTCGCCTGCTTCAGCGTCTCCGTATAGCTCCAATCGGCGGGAGTGATGATACAGCTCAGACCGACTTTCATCTCTTCTCCTCCTTCACGGTGGCAGAGCGTCCACCTGTGGAGAGCAGCGCCCGCGCGACCAGGCGCCGGACGGGATACAGATGCCTCCTGAACGCGCCTACGCCTTGGGAACGGGCGCTTGCCGGATGCATCCTGACTACGGGGTAGTTCGCCGTGAGGCTACCCCAGCCCCTTCTGGATGATTTCTGGTTGGCTATCTCGCGCTGGAACGAAACGCGTGTTTGCGTTGACAGGCGGCGCGGAAGCGAATTATAATCCTTAAGTAGTAAGGAGTCTATACGCCCGGCTATGGCGCGCAAACGCAAACGTCCCCTGATTCTGGTACGAGACCTGGTGCCCGGCACTAAGGTGGACTCCCACTTTCTCCTCCGCGGCATCTCGCCTGGCACCGGCAACGGCCCCAGACTGCGCGCGCGCGTTTGGGACCGCACCGGCGAGGCGTCACTGATCGCTTGGGACTGGGAAGAGGGCCGCGTGCTGACCGACGGGCCCTACCGCGTGGTTGGGAGCGTTGGGATCTATGCGGGGAGCATGCAGCTGTGTGCCGAGCGCGTGGAGCCCTGCCCTCCAGACACCGACCTCCATGAGCTGCTCCCGACGGCGTCGCGCCCGGTGGCAGAGATGTGGGAAGAGTTGGAACGGCGATGCGCCGAGTGTGGCAACGTCCATCTGCGCGCGCTCCTGAACCTCTGCCTGGCTGACTCCGCACTGTGCGACCGCTGGCGGCGGGCGCCGGCCGCTGTGCGTCACCACCATGCCTATGCCGGCGGCCTCCTCGAGCACACGCTCGGCGTGGCCGAGGTTGCCCTCATGCTCGCGGCGCGCTTCCCGCGGATCGACCGGGATTTACTTCTGACTGGCGCCCTCCTGCATGACATTGGCAAGGTGGAAGCCTACCGGACCAACGCCCCACCGGAGATGACGGACCAGGGGGGGCTGTTGGGCCATGTCTATCCCGGCGCACGCATCGTTGACCGCTTCATCGACCGCCTCGAGGGATTTCCATCGGAGTTGCGCGACCGCGTCCTCCATCTGATCGGGAGCCACCATGGCGAGCGGGCGCATGGCGTCTTCGAGGTGCCCAAGACGCCTGAGGCGATAGTCCTCCACTTCGCGGATAACATCGATGCCAAAATGAACGCTGTCCAGATCGCCTGCGAGCAGGCAGGGGGGCAGGCATGGACCGCGCCGGTCCGGTCGCTGGCCGATGAATGCCTCTTCATCGGAAGCGCGTCCGCCGCGTTTGCCGCCGACGAGGGCATCTCCGAACCGCTGGAGGACTCTTTGGGCAGTGATCTTTTTGCCCACGATGATGACGAGGAGTGAACGGTTGATTCCTGATTCTCTGGTCCAGGCGCTGCGCGCGGCGCGTCGGGTCGCCGTGCTGACGGGCGCCGGGATCTCCGCCGAGAGCGGCATACCCACCTTTCGCAGCGCCCCGGATGGCCTCTGGTCTCGCTACGACCCGATGGAGTTGGTCTCGATTGATGGGTTCCGGCGAAACCCCAGGCTGGTATGGGAGTGGCACACCTGGCTGCGCGACCTGGTGAAGGCCGCCGAGCCAAACGCGGCGCACCGCGCGCTCGCGAAGCTGGAGCAGCATGTGCCGCATTGCACGGTGATCACGCAGAATATCGACGATCTCCACCAGCGCGCCGGTAGCCGCGAGGTGATCCGCCTGCATGGGGATCTCTTCGAAACGCGTTGCTCGCGGGAGGGCCGGCTCCTTTCGGAAGCAGAGCTGGATCACACCACGGTGCCGCCGCGCTGCCCTTGCGGGGCGTATGCGCGCCCTGGCGAGGTGTGGTTCGGCGAGATGCTCCCCCCAGGGGCGCTCGAAGCCGCGGCTGAGGCGATGCGCACGTGTGACCTCTGCCTGGTGGTGGGCACGTCGGCCGTCGTCCAACCAGCCGCGAGCCTGGTCAACCTGGCCCCGTGCAGCGCGGTCCGGGTGGTGGTCAACCCGGAGCGCACTGACCACGCGAGAAGCGCTGACTATCTTCTCCAGGCCCCGGCGGGCACGGCGTTGCCCCTGCTCGTAGACGCGGCATTCCCCGATTCGGCCTGAGAGGGGAGCCCCATCCTTCCCCGGGGCGGGGGAGGCGAGGGGCTACGCCTTCTCGAAGAGCGAGTCTGGGAGCCCGGTGTTCACGCGGAAGTTGCTGTAGGTGGTCACGCCGCCCAGCTCGCCATCGCCGTTGTGGACGGTGATCCGCGTGGGCAGCCAGATCCCGGGCGCCACCTGCTTTGGATTGAGGTAAGTGAACCGCGCTTTCAGCGAGCCATCCGGGCGGTACAGCTCGCGGCACACGAGCACTTTCTTGGCCGGATCCACGTAGAGCAGCGTCTTCTTCGCCCGCTGATCCTGCTGGCGGTAGCGCAGTTCAAAGACCTGGCATGCGGTGTTGTGGAGCGTCTGCTTGCGCAGGTACTTCGTCGTGTAATCGCGCAGGGCGCTGGGGGCGATGAAGCCGAGTTCCAGCGTCGTCAGGCGGGATTGCGGGCGCGTGCTGATATCGCGCGTCGAGCGGATCCCGAGCACGGAGGTGTGGATCTGATTGCCATTCACCACCTGCGTGAAGGTGATTCCCACGGCCTTGGCTTCGAAGCGAAGCTTCCCCGGCTCCTTGAAGCTGCTCTCCATGGTCTTGGCACGATACGCGTCGGCGTAGTCCTTGCCAATCTTCTTCAGCGCGGCGAGATTCGCCTCGTTCAGCACCGCTGTCGCCTGCAGATCATGGATCCGGGTGTTGACGGACGAAGTGATCGATGGCGCTGCAGTGACCGGGGCAGAAGGGACACCGAACAGGAGCAGCGCCGCGCAGAGAGCGTATAGAATTAGTCTCATCATCCCACATATTCCCAGCCTGGGGCGCGGCTGCGCCACGGCGATACCAGATAGGGGAACCGCGAGCGCCGTGAGAGTGGGCGCACCGCGCGTTCCCACCTACTTTCAAGATACCTTTTCGTCTCTCACCGCTCCATGCTGGCGGGCGCGTTTCTCAGGGCGAGACGATGGTCAAAGGAGGGGCATCGGCCGGAATGACCCCATGCCGCTTTCCGAGCGCCTGGAAGCGGCGAAGGCCCTCCCACTCCTGCTCCCCCAGGTCGTATTTCATAATGCGATACAGGTAGTTGCGGCAGACGGCCAGCGGCAACCCCAGCTGCTCCGAGGTGCTCGTGGCGATAGCGTCCAGGTAGTTTCGGCCCACCTCCCACGCCTGGCGGAGGAGAGCGATCAGCGGCGCCATCTTCACCTCGGGGCGCACGGCCCAGACGGCCCAGACGAAAGGCAGGCCGGTGAGCCGGAACCACAACTCTCCCAGATCGAGCACCTGCAGCTCTTCGCGCGGCCACGACTCCAGGTAGCAGGCGCGCATCGCGGGGTCGCCGATCAAGAGCGCCCCGTCGGCTTCCTCCAGCATCGTTGCCAGGTCCGGCGGCGCGGTGATGTACTCGGGCTCCACGCCAAAGCACTCCGGGAGCAGGATCCGGATGAGCGCCGCCGACGTGCGCGATCCGGCATCGAGCGCTACCCGGCGGAGGCGTTGGGGCGCCGTCTTACAGAAGAGCCGGACACTGTCGATGGCGCCCCGGGAAGAGACCCCGAGCCCGGGGATGGCGTAGAGTGTTCCATCCTCCAAGGATGTGATCGAGGAAACCAGTGCCGCGTCCAGCTCCCCGTCGCGCAGGCGCTGCCTCAGTAGCGCCGGAACCGCCTTGCTTAGGGTGACGTTCGGGCGAGGGGTTTGTTCAAGATCATAGATGAGGGGTTTTCCGTTGAGATAGGGCACAGCGCCCAGACGGTAGCTATCCGCTTCCTCGTGCGTTTGTATCACGATTCCCAGGCACCTCCTTCTGCCATTATACCGATCGCCCTCCTGAGAGTCAAACGCCAACGGGCCAGACACGCCCTTGGGTGGCGCCATCGCGGAACGCTCCCGTGCGTGGTGAGAAAAGGCGAGTGCCGGACAACACGGTCTGGAATGGGCAAACAGGCTATTGCCTGTGACAGCTCCATATGGTATAATCATCTTGGACAGTATGGCGTCTGGCCCTATTGCCGGACGGTGGCTACTCACGAGCCTACCCTGCTCCGTGGCATCGTCTCGGAGCCGCCTAGTCCGAAGGGAGGTGATACCGCGTGAGAGATTACGAGCTTACGTATATCATTGATCCTGCCCTCGAGGAGGAGCAGGTCAATGCCCTCGTCGAGCGTTTCTCCGCACTAGTGACCAGCAATGGCGGTGAGGTCGCTAATATTGACCGGTGGGAGAAGAGAAAGCTCGCCTACGAAATCAATGGCAAGCGCGAAGGTCTCTACGTCATCATGACGTTTCGGGGCACGCCGGAGCTACGATCCGAACTCGACCGCCAGCTGCGCATCACCGAGGGTGTGATCCGGCATCTGATCGTGCGACCCGAAGAGTGAGCGCGTAGGTTCGGTTCAAGAGGAGGAAACGCAAATGGCGCTGAATCGGGTTGTCTTGATCGGCAGACTGACTCGGGATCCGGAACTCAAGTACACGCCTAGTGGGCTGCCAGTCGCGAACTTCACCCTTGCGGTGGATCGCAACCAGGCGCCGAACGCTCAGGGCGAGAAGGAGACGGATTTCATCCCGTGCGTCGCTTGGCGCCAGCAAGCGGAGTTTGCTGCGAACTACCTGGGCAAGGGACGCCTCGTCGCCGTGGAAGGCCGCATCCAGGTCCGCAAGTGGCAGGGTCAGGATGGCCAGACACGGTGGGCTACCGAGGTGATTTGTGACCGTGTGCAGGGTCTCGACCGGCCTCGCCAGGATGGCGAGGGGGTTCCCGGAGGTGGTGGCATTCCGGACGCTGGCTTCGGCGGGCAGGATGCCATGGATCTGGATGACCCCTTCAGCGAGCCATAAGTCGATGAGGAGGTTGGTCGATGCAGAAGAAGAGCGCGAAGGGGAAGTTCCGCCGCACAAAGCGCAAGGTATGCAGCTTCTGCGTGGATAAGGTTTCCCAGATCGACTACAAGGCAGTGACACGGATCCGGCGCTATGTCTCCGACCGCGGGAAGATTCTTCCGCGTCGGGTGACAGGGACGTGCGCCAAGCACCAGCGCAAGGTGACGCGTGCCATCAAGCGCGCGCGCATGGTGGCGCTCCTTCCGTTTGTTGCCGAGTAGGAAGTGCGCACGAAAGGGCCGGCGAGCATTGCTTCGCCGGCCCTTTCGCACTTCGGGCCGGGCATCGCCTCGAAAACGCCATGCACGTCATCTCCGCGAGCCGGCGCACCGATATCCCGGCGTTCTATAGCCAGTGGTTCATGAACCGGATCCGCGCCGGTTCCTGCCTTGTGGCCAACCCCTTCTCCGGACGAATACACCGCGTTTCCCTCAACCCGGCAGAGGTCATTGCCCTCCTCTTCTGGACTCGCAATCCGGCGCCGTTGCTTCCCCACCTCGACGAGCTGGAGCGCCGCGGCTTTCGCTGCGCATTTGAGGTGACCCTCACCGGCTACGGGCGCGACCTGGACAGGGATGGACCCGCGCCAGAGAGGGTGATCGAGCTCATCCGCCGCTTGGCCGGGCGAATTGGCCCGGAGTTTATTCACTGGCGCTATGATCCGATTATCTTGACGGGGCAGATGACAGCCGATGATCACCGCCGCCGCTTCGCGCGCCTCTGCGCGGCCCTGGCCGGGAACGTCCGGGGCTGCCGCATCTCATTCCTGCAACTCTACCGGAAGAATCGAGCGCGCGTGGAGCAGGCTGCGGAGCAGGGAGGATACACCTACGGCTACATTCCTGTGGGGAGCGTGGCGCCGCCCCGCCGGGGGCGCGAGCTATCAGTAGAGGAGCGGCGCGAGCTGGCGGATGCTCTGGGCGAGATCGCGGCTTCCCATGGCATACCGGTGCAAAGCTGCTGCAGCGAGCTGCTGGTGAACCCCCTCTCGAATGTGCACCAGGCGCATTGCGTTGATCGGAATGTGATCACGGCGCTGCGCCCGGATCTAGAGCTGGATCTCAAGCCGAAGCCGACGCGCGCGGGCTGTGGCTGCTATGCCTCCATCGATATCGGCGCCTATGATACCTGCGCCCATGCCTGTGCCTATTGCTATGCCACGCGCGATCCCGCGGTCGCCCGTGCCTACCTGCGCCGCCACGATCCGAACGCGGAGATGCTTGGCGCGTGAGAGGACCATCAGGCCAAGCGCCGGTTGAACGCTTCTACGATGTCGAGGGCGCTCGTGAGCAGCTCGCGTGACCTCACGGATGGATCCCCCGTAGCCATCGGGATGCCGCTCCACGCTTTCCGCGCTCGGCGCATGGCATCGGTTTGAGGCAGGAATCCAGAGGGTAGAGTAGGGTGTCTTCCTGCAGAAAGGCAGGAGTGGATGACCAGTGCCGTCGACCGCTGGGAGAGGACGAGTTCCGAGGCGCCCGCTGCGGTGCCCATCGCCGCCCATCGAGCGCGGTCGCTTCGCCGGGCTGCGGGAGTGCTCGGCCTGACAGCCGCGGGCATCGGCGTGCTGACGCTAGCTGGTTGGCTACTGGGGTCACCTGCCCTGACCAGCGTGGTGCCAGAGGCCGGGGCGACAAAGGCCAACACGAGCGTGAGCCTTTTCCTCATCGGAGTGTCGCTATGGCTCCTCAGCGATCCGGGCCACCACCGGGTTCCGCGGGGGGTTGGGAAGCTACTGGCGCTCACTGCAGCTTCTGTCGGGGCGGTGACGCTTGGCGAATACTTCTTTGGCTGGGATCTGGGGATCGATCAGCTCCTCTTCCGTGAACCGCCGGGCGCGCCGCTCACCTCCCATCCGGGGCGAATGGCGCCGATCACTGCCCTCAGTTTGCTCCTCCTCGGGGTGGCGCTTCTCCTTCTGAATAGGCAGACGCGTATCCGGGCGCTGGCGCCGTGGCTGGCGCTGGTCACCATCATCGCGGCGATCTTCGCCTTGGCCACGCACGCGTTTATCGCGGGTGAGGTGTTTCAAGCAGAATCCTACACGGTGGTGGCGCTCCCGACTGCCATTGCGATCTTCCTGCTCGCGGTGGGCGTCCTGCTAGCACAACCGGAGCACCGGTTGGTGGCCATCGTCGCCAGTGATACCCCTGGGGGCTTTGCGGCCCGGCGCCTGCTGCCCGTGGCGGTGATCGTGCCGCTGCTGCTGGCGTGGCTGCGCCTCGAAGGCCAGCGCGCCGGCTGGTATGGGGTGGGCCTCGGCCTGGCGTTCCTCACGACGGCGAGCATCACGATCATCATGTGTTTGGTCTGGTGGAACGCCAGCCTCCTCTACAATGCCGATATCCAGCGCGCCGCGGCAGAGGAGCAGGTGCGCCGCTCGCGCGACGAGCTGGAAGAGCGCGTCAATGAGCGGACGGCCGAACTGGCCCAGGTGAACCAGGTGTTGCGAGCTCAGGTTGAGGAGCGTGACAAGGCGCAGCGCGCCCTGCAAGAGGAGCGCGATTTCGTCTCGGCCATCCTCGATGTTGTGGGGGCACTGGTGGTCGTCCTGGATCGGGAAGGCCGGATCATCCGCTTCAACCGGGCTTGCGAGCAGGTCACCGGCTATTCCTTCGCGGAGGTGGAAGGCCGCCTCTTCTGGGATCTCTTCCTGCTACCCGAGGAAGTGGATGGGGTGCGCGCCGTCTTCGATGCTCTCACGGCAGGGCAGTTTCCGAACAGGCACGAGAACTACTGGCGGACTCGAAGCGGCGGCCGCCGCCTCATCGCCTGGTCCAACAGTGTGCTCATCCATGAAGGCGAGGTGCGCCACGTGATTGCCACCGGGATCGACATCACCGAGCTCCGGGCAGCGGAGGATGCGCTCAATGCCCTGAACGCCGAACTGGAGCAGCGTGTCGCGACGCGGACCGCCGAACTCCGAAACGCCGTCGAGCGCCTCGAGGCTGAGATCCGCGAGCGCCAGCGTGCCGAGGAGCAGAATGCACGGCTCACTGAGGACCTGCGCCAACAAGCTGCGGAGCTGCGCGCTGCGAACGAGGAGCTAGAATCGTTCAGCTACTCGGTTTCGCACGACCTGCGTGCCCCGCTCCGGAGCATCGATGGCTTCAGCCAGGCCGTGTTGGAGGATTATGCCGATAAGCTAGATGAGACTGGTCAGGATTACCTCCGGCGTGTTCGTCGCGCAAGCCAGCGCATGGGCCAGTTGATTGATGACATTCTCAAGCTGTCGCGCGTCACGCGTGCCGAGATGCGCCGCGAGACGGTGGATCTCTCTGCCCTGGCCCGAGCGATCTCGGAGGAGCTCCAGCAGACCGAGCCAGACCGCCGGGTGGAGTGGCACATCGCCGAGGGTATCACGGCCGAGGGCGATCCCACGCTGTTGCGGGTTGTGCTCGATAACCTCCTCGGGAACGCCTGGAAGTTTACGGCGCATCAACCATCCCCTCGGATCGAGTTCGGCGCCCGACAGGAAGGGGGAATATGCGTCTACTACGTGCGAGATAATGGTGTTGGGTTCGATCCGGCCTATGCCGATAAGCTATTTCAGGCGTTTCAGCGGCTCCATACTGCCGACGAGTTCACCGGAAGCGGCATCGGGTTGGCGACCGTGCGTCGAATTGTCCGCCGGCATGGTGGGCGCGTCTGGGCAGAGGGGGCTGTCGGGAAGGGAGCAACCTTCTCCTTCACGCTCGGAAGTTAGGTGGATATCCCTACGAAGGGGTGTGGGGTGATGACGGAGAAAGTAATCTTGTTGGTCGAAGACAACCCCGACGATATTGAGCTGACGCTGCGGGCGCTGCGCAAGAACAACATCGCCAACAAGGTGGTGGTGGCCCGTGATGGCGTGGAGGCGTTGGATTACCTTTTTGGCACAGGGGCATACGCCGGTCGAGACATCGATGGGCAGCCACAGGTAGTGTTGCTTGATCTGAAGCTGCCGCGCATGGATGGGTTGGAGGTGCTGAAGCGCATCCGTGCTGATGCGCGCACGAAGCTGGTGCCAGTGGTGATCCTGACATCGTCGCGAGAGGAACAGGATTTGATCGAGGGTTACCGCTCCGGCGCCAACAGCTACATTCGCAAGCCGGTCGATTTTGACCAATTCACCGAGGCGACCCGACAACTCGGCCTCTACTGGCTCGTGTTGAATGAGCCGCCACCAAAGGAGGGCCGATGAGGGTCCCGCTGCGCGTCTTGATGGTGGAAGACTCGGAGGATGACGCCCTCCTCCTGGCGCGCTGCCTTCGCCAAGGGGGCTACGACGTCACCTGGCAGCGGGTCGATTCGGCCAAGGCAATGGCCGAGGCGCTTGCCGGGCAGACGTGGGACGTGATCCTGGCCGACTACACCTTGCCGGGCTTCGGCGGCCGGGATGCCTTGCGCCTGGTGACCGAGCGCGGTCTGGATATCCCGTTTATTGTTGTCTCCGGGACAATTGGCGAGGAAGCCGCCGTCGACATCATGAAGGCGGGCGCTCACGACTTTGTCCGGAAGGGTAACCTGGCGCGGTTGGTGCCGGTCATTGAGCGGGAGATGCGCGAGGCCAGGGAGCGCCAGGCGCGCCGTCGGGCTGAGTTCGAGCGCGAGCTGATCCTCTCCTCCGCGGGAGAGGGGATTGTCGGCCTGGATCGCGAGGGCCGGATCCTCTTCATCAATCCGGCGGCCGCGCGCATGCTGGGGTGGAGCGCGGAGGAGCTGGTGGGCCACTCGCTGCACGGGACGGCACACCATCACCGCGCGGATGGATCGCCCTTCCCCTGGGAAGAGTGCGCCGCGCGCGACACCGCGCTGCATGGAACTATCCACCACGTCGACGAGGAACTCTTCTGGCGCCGCGACGGGACCAGCTTTCCCGTAGAGTTCATTAGCACACCGATCCGCGAAGAGGGCGAGCTGGCGGGCGTCGTTGTCGTTTTTCGCGACATCACCGAGCGCAAGCGCGTGGAGCGCGAGCTTAACCAGGCGCACCAGAGTCTCCTGAACGCCGAGGTCGAGAAGAAGCGCTTCTATCGCGAGGTGATCCGCGCGGTAACGCAAGATAAGCTCCATCTGGTAGACGCCGGGGAGATCCCGATCAAAGGCCAGTGCATCCTGCAGGTGGATCTGACGGACATCGAGGGCTACCGCAGCCTGCGGAAGCGCCTCCGGGATGTCGCGCTGGATGCCGGGATGGACCCGGAGGACGCCGAAGACCTGGTGCTTGGCGTGGGCGAGGCGGTGATCAACGCCGTGAAGCATGGTCGCGAGGGCCGCGCTGAGATCTATACCGCTCCGGGCTGCATCATCGCGCGAGTTTCAGACCGCGGCGAGGGGATCCGCGCCGAGCAGATCCCGGCCACCATCCTTCTGCCTGGATACTCTACGCAAATCTCCCTTGGGATGGGCTTCACCATCATGCTGCAGGTGATGGACCGCGTATGGCTGGCGACCGGTCCGGAAGGCACCACCATCCAGTTGGAGCGTTCGCTCCTCGCTCAAGAGAGGGACCGGCGCATTCCTCCTCCCGCCTGGCATAAACTCTGATCTCCCGGCGCCTCTGGCATGCACCTTGCCCGTTGGCTCCCAGGGAGGAAAGGGAGTGGGCATGTCAGCGTTGCAGCCGGCGCTCGTGTTGGGCGATATCAACCTGATTCGACCACTGGGGATGGTGGGGGTGCCCGTCACCCTGGCCACGCCTGACCCGGAAACGTCCGGGGCGCGCTCGCGTTATTGCCGGCGCGTGCTTCCATTTCCCAATCCTGAGGATCTGGATGGCACGGTCGAGGCACTGATGGCCGTGCCCTGGCCCGAGGGTGCCCAACCAGCGCTTTTCTACCAGCGCGACCACGGGCTGCGGGTGCTCTCTCGGAGTCGCGAGATCCTCGGACAGCGCTATCGTTTTCTCCTGCCGCCCGTGGAACTGGTGGAAGACCTCCTGGATAAGGCTCGCTTTCTGACTCTCGCGCTCCGTCTCGGCCTGCCGATACCGCGCACCGAGATCGTTGCCCCGAATGCGGGCGCGGAGCGCCTGGTGGCGGAGTGGGACATCTTCCCCTGCGTCATCAAGCCGGCAGTGCATAGCGAGCGCTGGATGAGTATCCCGCTGCCGGGGAGCGCCATGTGGGCGCAGAAGGCGATCCGCGTGGAGCGGCGCGAAGACCTCCTGCGTCTCTGGCCCGTGTTGAAAGGGCACGGCTCGGAGCTGATCTTCCAGGAGTGCATCGACGGCGGAGAGGACCGCATCGTCAGTTTTCATGCCTATGTGCGCCCGGGAGGCGAGTGCGTGGCCTGGTTCACCGGCCGGAAGATACGCACCTTCCCGCGCTCGATGGGCACCAGCACCTATGTCGAGGTGACGGCGGATCCCCGCGTGCGCGATGCCGGGTTCGAGATTGTGGAGCGGCTCAACTTCCACGGCGTGCTGAAGATCGATTTCAAGGAGGACCCCCGCGATGGGCGTCTCCACCTGCTTGAGATCAACCCGCGCTTCAACCTGTGGCACTATCCCGCCGCTGCCGCCGGCGTCAACTTGCCCGCGCTTGTCTATCAGGACCTCTACTCCCTGGAGTGGTCGCTTTCGACGCAGGTCCGGCCTGGCATGCGCTGGCTGTGGTTGGACGGAGACTTCCGCGCCTTCCGCGAGGCACGGCGCGCCGGCGAGATCAGCGTGGGGGCCTGGCTGCGCTCGCTCTGTGCGCGATCCGTTTACGAGCCGTTCGCCTGGAACGATCCGATGCCACTGGCCGCGGCTCTCTGGAAGCGCGTGCGCCCCAAGATCCCGCGTTGGGCGCGACCTTCGCAGTCTGCACCGACGCGAGGCGGATCAGCGCCGAACTGAAGGGACCGCAACGGGTGCGCTGGCTGCTCCTCTCCGATCTTCATGCCAACCTGGAGGCGCTCGAAGCCGTCCTCCGCGATGCCGAGGCGCGCTGGGGCTCCCTCCGGGTTGCGTGCGCGGGCGATGTCGTCGGCTTTGGACCGAGCCCCAACGAGTGCATCGCGCTGCTGCGCGAACGTGATGCGCTCTGCGTGGCTGGGAACCACGACCTGATGGTCCTGGAGCGCATCGCACCGCGATGCACCCCGGATGGCCTGCGCGCAGTGGAGTGGACCCGGGCGCGTCTCGACCGGAGCAGCCGCGAATGGCTCGCCACCTTGCCCACGGCACGCGAGGTCTCTGGATCGTTCGTTCTGTGCCACGGGGCGCTGGAGGATCCGGATCACTACATCGTGGATGACGCGGACGCGCAGGCCCAACTGAGTCGGCTTGAGGCGTGCTACCCGGGGATTGGTCTCATGGTGTGCGGGCACACGCACCGTGCCGTGTGGGCACCCGCCGGCCGAGTGAGGCGCGCGAACGCGGGCGCCTGCTTCTCGATGGCTCCCTCGGTGCCGGCGTTGGTGAATCCGGGAAGCGTTGGGCAGTCTCGGACGCTGGAGCGTTCCGCCCGCTATGCCGTCTTGGATACCGCCGCCGGAACCGTGGAGTACTGCGCGGTCGCTTACGACCACGCGGCGTGTGCGCGCAAGATTCGCGCGGCCGGCCTTGAAACAAAGCTTTACGTCACCCTTGGAGCTCTCTTGAGGCGTCGGATCCGGCGAGGCGTTGGACGAACCGCGGAATGGCTATCGCTCCGGCCGCAATCACCATGAAACCCCGGCGCCGCGGGCTCGGCCCGGTACTCATCTTGCAGAGAATTGAAGAGCAATCCGGCTCTGCCAGGCGCCGGAGTGCATACCGGAGGGGATGGAAAGGGAACGGGAACTTTGCCATCGCACCCGTTCAGGCGCCTGGCAGTGGGGTTGCCCACGTATGGGCGTCGCTTCCAGAATACCCGGCACGTGAAGGGATACTCGATTGATGAGGCAAGAGCAGCCGGGGAGTGAGACTGCTGATCCCGCCGGGCGTGTTGAGATCATCGAGGAGCCCAGGCGCCTCGAGGCGATCTCCACGGCTTGGGACCAGCTGGCGGAGAAGGATCCTCGGGCCCATGTCTTCCAGGGTTGCCCGTGGCTCTCTACATGGCTGCGCCACTATCCGCGGGCACGGCCATTCCTCCTGGTGTTCTGGCGTGACGACGAGATGACGGCGGCGCTACCACTCTGTGCCTACGATCTCGGGCGCGGGTGGTGTCGGATGCGCACTCTGCGCTTCATCGCTGACAACAACTCGGACTACTGCGACGCTCTCTCCGATCCTGACCATCCGAACGACCTGGGGGTGTTGTGGGAGCACCTCACGCGACGCAAGGACTGGCACCTGCTGGATCTTCGCTATCTGCCGGAAGGGTCACAGGTCGCGACCCTCTCGCACGCTGCCGGACAGCGCTTCTGGTCACTGCGACAGCGTCTGGATGCCGCTCCCTACATCGATCTGAGGACCGACTGGCGCGAGCGCGTGCCCAGAAACCATCGCACCGAGGTGCTGCGACGGTGGCGCCGTGTTCAGGAGCAGGGTCAGGTTACCTTCGAGATCGCGCGCACCCCCGAGGAAGCGGACATGATGCTCGACCAACTGGCCCGGATGCACATTGCGCGCTGGCAGGGCCGACATGAGACGAGCGTCTTCCACTTTGCCGATTACCGTCGCTGGGTGCATGACGTGTGCCACGAGCTGCTGAAGCGCGACCAGCTCTACCTGTGCCGGCTCTCGCTGGATGGGAGGCCGATGAGCATGGCACTGGCGTTTCTGCAATCCCGCCGGCTGTTGCGCTATACCTCGACGTTTGACGAGGCGTATTCCCGTTTCGGCCCCGTGCATCTGCTCTTGATGGCCGTGGTGGAAGACTTGCGGGCGAACAACATAGCGGATGTGCATGAATTCGGGCGGGGATGGGAGGCATACAAGGCACGTTGGACACACCAAGCCCACGCCATTGAGCGTATCCTGGTAGCACGAGTCTCAGCCGTGGGTCTGGCTGCTTTCTGGTGGGCCGGCCATCTGAAGCCGTTCGTGTGGAACCACGAGCGCCTGGGTACTCTCCTGCGCGAGGGACGCAGGCGGGCCACGCTTCTCCTAAAGCGGCGCTCCTAAGACAGGCTGGACGGGGCAGAGGCCCGAGTGCGCGCTGGCATCGGTTCAGCGCGTCAGGAGATGTTTGTCTCGAGGGCCGGGGATCTCCTCGAGCACGCACGGTTCGCCGTTCCGCTTGCTCCAGAGGCGGCGGGCCGTAAAGTGCGGGCGCAGCAGCATGCGCACAGATTGCGCGCCAAGATACCTTCCCAGGAAGGCGATCCGCCGCATGGGCTGGCCTTCTGCCCGAGCGCGATGCGCCTCTGCCGCATGGAGCCGGGCACGGTCGCGCCAGAGGAGATAGGCCAGGCGGCGGCGTTGCCCCGAGGAGAGCGAGCTTCTGCCGAGCGCCTCAAGATAGAGCTGGCAGGCGCCCTCGAGCTGGTGCTGCCACTTGCGCGAGAGGCTGTGGTGGCGCACCCGGTAGAGGTAGAGCGGCTCCGGCACGTGGACATAGGTGTTTCCATCGGCCAGGAGGCGCAGCCACAGGTGCAGATCTTCGTTGAGCCACAGATCCTGCCGGAACCCCCCGACGCCGACCAGGGCTTCCCGGCGCGCCAAAATGCCGATATAGGGGCGATTATCATCCAGGAAGCGGGTGAGCCCACGCTCGCCCGCCGGGCCTTCGGAGACGTTGTAGCGGCGCAGGCAGCGTGTGCCATCCCAGAGCCACGCGTCTGAGACTGCGAAAGTCGCGTTCGGCGAGGCCGCTTCCAGCGCGCGCACCAGGATTTCGATCCGTTCCGGATGGAACTGATCGTCGGCATCGAGGAATGCCACGTACTTGCCCCGGGCACGCGCCAGCCCCGCATTGCGCGCGGCGCTCGGGCCGGCGTTCACCTGGTAAAGAGAGCGTACCTGATTGCCAAACCCGCGCACGACCGCCGCGGTGCCATCGGTGGAGCCATCATCCACGATGATGATCTCTACCCACGGATAGGTCTGCCGGAGTAGCGAGTGGATCGCGCCCTTCAGGTACTCCTCGGCGTTATGTGCCGGAATGATGATGCTGACCAGGGCCATCGACACACTCCTCCCATAAGCCATGAGGGCGCAAGAAGCGCGCCATACCTATCCCCGAGCATTCATGCGGAGCAGATGGAACGCGAGCCACGCGGGATTCGCTCGCCAGGCGCTTGACCAGGGCCGGTCTTCGTGGTACATTGAACGCTGGCCACCAAGTTTGGGAGGAGGAGACGAGGATGCCGAAGGCTCGCCTGCATGCGATGGTGCATGGCCGCGTGCAGGGTGTGGGGTTTCGCTATTGGGTTGTGGAGCAGGCACAGCGGCTTGATCTGACTGGATGGGTACGCAACCGGCCGGGGCGCGAGGTGGAGGTGCTCGCTGAAGGAGAACGCGTTGATCTGGAACAACTTCTCGAGCGCCTGAAAGACGGCCCGTTGATGGCGCGCGTTACGGATGTGGACGCGGATTGGAGCGAATACCGGGGGGATTTTGACCGGTTTGGCGTAACCTGGTAGACCGCGCCGGGCCACGGCGGAATCGCAGTAGCCCGGCGCGTTATTCTTTGAAAGGGCTTTTAGCGCTGCACGCGGCCGCTGCCACCACTCTTGAGCAGCCCCTCGACCTCTGCCACCGAGACGCAGTTGAAATCGTACCAGATGCTGTGCTTCAGGCACGAGGCGGCGATGGCGAAATCGAGAGCGCGCTGCAGATCCTCCGGGTTCTGAATCAGGCTGTAGATCAGGCCTCCCGCGAACGAGTCGCCTCCGCCCACGCGATCCACGATCGGGATGATGTCGTACTGGGCGCCGGTGTAGAGGCGCTGGCCGTCATAAAGCACGCCGGACCAGGTGTTGTGGCTGGCGCTGATGCTCCCGCGAAGCGTGATGGCGATCCGCTGCAGGTTCGGGAACTTCTTTTTTAGCTCTTCTGCCACATAGAGATACGCGCTGGCGTCCACCTTCCCGCGCTCGACATCTACGTTGGGGGCCTTGATCCCGAAGACCTTCTCCGCGTCCTCCTCGTTGCCAATGGCGACGTCGCAGAGCGCCACCATCTCCGGCATCACCTCGCTCGCCGGCTTGCCCCACTTCCACAGCTTCTTGCGGAAGTTCAAGTCGCACGAGACGGTAATCCCCTTGGCGCGCGCGGCCTGAATCCCCTCCAGGCAGACGCGCGCGAGCCCTTCGCTGATCGCGGGGGTAATGCCGGTCCAATGGAACCAGCGCGCGTTCTCGAAGACGCGGTCCCAATCCACCATGCCCGGCTCGATGGTTGCGATGGACGAGCCAGCCCGATCGTAAACAACCTTGCTCCCTCGCTGGGCCGCGCCGTTTTCCAGGAAGTAGATGCCCAGGCGCTCGCCGCCACGCACGATGAAATCGGTGCCAACACCGAAGGAGCGGAGGTAGGCCACGCACGCGTCTGCGAGTTCATTGTTGGGAAGGCGGGTGACGAACTGCGTCGGGATGCCGAACTGCGCGAGCGACGCGGCGACGTTCGCCTCGCCCCCTGCGTAGGTGACCTCGAAGGTGCGCGCCTGGGTAAAGCGGAGATTCCCCGGAGGGTTGAGGCGCATCATGATCTCGCCGAAGGTAACCACATACTGCGACATGGTACATCACTCCTCACACCGCACTCGGCCATTGCGTCGCCGGAGCCATCCAGAGAACGCCCGGCCCGTGCGACCCGGATGCGGAACAGACTCGTTCCGGATTGCAGAAGCTATCAAGTGGGAATAGGGCGGTCAGGACGCCACCCTCTCCAACGCTTCTATCCCGAGCGGGTGATCTCCTGCCGCTAGCGGCGCTTCGCGGATCCTGCGCGCGGCCCGCTCAGTCGTGCACTCTCTCCAGCCGGAGGGTGGCCCGGTCGAGTGCCTGCGTGGCGGCGTGCTCGGTACTCTCCCGCAGGAGCACTTTGCCAAGCACCGCCGAGAACGGCACCGTTCCATAGTGCCGGCTGTCGTAGGACGCATTCCCGCCATCGCCCAGAACGTAGAGGTTGCCCGGAGGCACGTCGCGGGCGGTAATCCACACTGTGGGATCGCGCTCCAGGATCTGCCGGGCGCGGGGCAGCGCGTCGGGGTCCAGGAGGAAGACGGTATCCGCGCTATCGCGGTAATGCACCTCCCAGACGCGCTGGCCAGGCAAGGCATGGACGCGCTTCACCTGCACCATGTTGTCGTGTCGGAAGACGATCACGTCTCCCTGGCGCGGAGGCTGACGGGTGTAGTGGCCGCGGTGGACCAGGGCGAGCTGACCATGGCGCAGGGTAGGCTCCATGGAGCCCCCCAGCACCATCACCGGGCGTACCGGGCACCACTGATGGAGTGATAGCGCCGCGGCCAGACCCAGCAGGAAGCGGTAACGTACCATCCTGAGCCCTCGCCCTGGGGGTGCACGCGGGAGTGCGCCCCCTAAGATCTGCCGGTCGCAAGGGGGGCGCTCCATTCGGCGGGCATGGCGCTTCACGGCCGCTGCCCGGGGATGGAGCTGCCCGCGTGCAGACACGGGCAGGTCTCGTGGCGGAAGAGGCAAGATGCGTGCCGGATCGCGGGCGGCTGACTTAACCTTCGGGGGCTACCGGGCCGAATAGGAAGTGGGCGTTGCCGCAGCGCCAGTCGCGGCTAGAAAGCGCCCAGAGGAGGACGTAGCTCGATGATTCGCTCGCTCTATTCCGGGGTTTCGGGATTGCAGGCGCATGGAACGGCCATCGATGTGGTGGCCGACAACATCGCCAATGTGAACACACCGGGCTTCAAAGCGGCTCGTGCCCAGTTTCAGGCCCTCGTTGCACAGACTTTGCGTGCAGCAGGCACTCCCGACGCGGGGGGGCAGAACCCGGCGCAGGTGGGCCTTGGGGTAACGGTTGGGGCTATCGAGCGCCAGATGACGCAGGGCAGCCCGCAAACCACCGGGCGAGCCTCTGACCTTGCTATCGAGGGGAACGGCTATTTCATCATCTCCACCGGAGCGGGCGCCCCGCGCTACACGCGCAACGGCGCTTTCGACATCAATGGCAACCGCCAGCTGGTGGAGGCCGCATCCGGTGCTGCGGTTCTGGGCTGGGTCGCGGATGCCAATGGCAAGATCGATACCTCCCAGCCAATCACCCCCCTGACCATTCCGGCGGAAGGTGATACCCTGGCACGACAGACAACTAAGCTGACTCTCAGCGGGAATCTGGATGCCACGGCCAACGTCGGCGACAGTGCCAGCACCACGGTCCGGCTCTACGACAGCCAGGGGCGAGAGCAATACATCACCTTTACCATGGTGAAAACTGCGCCGAACACCTGGTCGTGGGATGCGACGGACGCCGGGGGAGCAAGTGTCGGAACAGGCGTGCTCACCTTCGATGGCGAGGGGCGGTGTACCACCGGGCCGGCCACAGTGAGCGTGCCGCTCACCGACGGCGCGATCACCCCGATGGTCTTTACGACGACTTTCAACGTGCAGCAGTTGGCGGAGAGCTCCGAAGTGGTTGCATCCCACCAGGATGGTCTCCCTCCCGGCGCATATCAGGGCTTCTCGGTGACCGATAATGGGGTCCTCATCGGGAGCTATAGCAACGGGCTGACCCGTCAGATCGGGCAGCTTGCAATCGCGTCGTTTACGAATCCGGCAGGCCTGCAGCGAGGCCCAGCCGGAGCATTCCTGGAGACAGCCAACTCCGGACCCGCGCAGGTGGGTACCTCCGGCACGGGAGGGCGAGGCAACATCGTTTCCGGGGCGCTCGAGATGTCGAATGTTGACCTGACGCGCGAGTTCTCTTCACTCATCGTCTACCAGCGCGGCTTCCAGGCGAATGGACGCTCGGTGACCGTATCCGACCAGCTGCTCCAGGATATTCTGATGCTGAAGCAGTGATGCCGGTCAACGCGCCGTGCGTATCACCGCGCCCGCCTCGCTCTTGGAACGGGCGGGCGCGGCCATTGAAGGGAGAGCCCGCGTGGATCTAGCGACGGCCATCGGCCTTCTGCTTGCTTTTGGCTGCCTGGTTCTCTCGGTCTGCATGGAGGGCGGGAACCTGGCGGCGTTCGTCAATGTGCCCGCGGCCGTGCTGGTGTTCGGTGGTACGATCGGCGCGACGATCATCTGCTTCCCGCTCTCCAAGATCCTGAAGCTGCCGGCTATCGCCCGGAACGCGTTCTTGAACCGAGAGCTGAACCGGGCGCAGATGATCGACACTATGGTAGGCTTTGCCCAAAAGGCGCGCCGCGAGGGGCTGCTGGTACTTGAGGATGACGCGGCCCGGGTGGATCACGCGCTGCTGCGCATGGGGGTGGAACTAGCCGTGGATGGCACCCCCCAGGAGAGGGTGCGCGATATTCTCACCATCGAGATCGACGCGATGCATGAGCGGCACCGCCAGGGCGAGGAGCTCTTTGCCACGATGGGGGCAGTCTCGCCCAAGCTGGGGGTTATCGGAACCCTCATCGGGGTGATCCATATGCTGGGGGCACAGACAGATCCGAAGCAGATGGGGCCCGCCCTCGCCAGTGCGTTCATCGCCACGCTCTATGGAGTTGCCTTCGCCAATCTCGTAGCGCTCCCGATCGCTGCCAAGCTAAGGGCGCGCGGCGAGGAGGAGGCGATGTTCCATCAGATGATCCTCGAGGGGCTGATGGCGATACAGAGCGGCGACAACCCGCGCGCGGTGGAGATGAAGATGCGCGCCTTCCTCTCGCCGGAGCAGAAGATGGCGACGCGGGCAAGAGAGGCCTGACGGATGCCCGCCGAGTGAGGCGTGGCAGCAAGGAGAGCGGAAAGGAACAAGGGATATGGCCGATTCGCAGGCGGCTGCAGGGCCGGCGGGATACCGGAACGCACCGCCATTTCTTATGATCGTCATTGCCTTTTGCTCGGCAGCCTCCTTGGGGGTTTCGACACTGGCGCTCTTGAACGCGCGGGCGCGAGATGTTGCCACCCCTGGAGGAGGCGGGGCAGCGCACGCGGCCCACGGGAGCGCCGAAGAGCGTACCCGCCATGAGCTAGGCGAGTTTCTGGTGAACCTCGACGAGCCCGATCCACAGGCGTTTGTCAAGACCACGATCGTCGTAGAGTACGCCGGCGGCAAGAAGTCTGGCGAGCAGAAAGAAGGTAAGGAAAAGGCGCCCGAATGGGAGGTGCCCGTGCGCGATGTCATTGTGAGCACGCTCTCGCAGTGCCGCCGGGCGGATCTGCGTTCGGAGAAGGGGAAGGAGCAGCTGAAGAAACTGCTCCTGAGGCGTTTGAACCAGACGGATGACCCGTCGGCGCCCAAATTCCTGGCGGTCTATCTAACGTCGTTCGCGATGCAGTAGGTCGGCACCCATGGAGCGGGACGGCTCCTCCTCCGAGACCGCGAGGAGGATGCCCCGCTCACTTGGGTGCCCGTGGACCATCTTTCGCCAGGCTGGCAACGGCGTCAAGCAGCTCCCGGACGTTGAACGGCTTGTTGAGGCACAGATCGATATCTCTCAGCTCATGCTTGTCGGGGCGCCATCCGGTGATGAGGATGACAGGGACGCCGGGATTCTTCTCCTTGACCACGCGTGCCAGATCTATCCCTGAAGTGCCCTCCAGGTGGTAGTCCGTGATCACCAGGTCTGGTAGCGCCTCCTCCAGACGGGCGATGGCCGCGTCGGCATCCGTGCAACACTCGACCTTGTATCCACTAGAGGAGAGCGCCCCGTCAATCACCGCGGTGATGGCGGGGTGATCATCCACCACGAGCACGCGTCTGGTTTCGTTAGCTTGCGCGGCACGCACAGCGGTAGCGTGAAGGGCGCTGGTTATCCCCCGCAGCAGCTCCTCGCGGCTGATCGGCTTTTGAAGCACGGCATCCACCACTTCGTGCGTGTTTGTCGTCACGCCCGGGTGGATATCCCACCCGGTGATTAGGAGCACGGGCACGTTTGGCGCCTGCTCCTTCAGCCTCTGGGCGAGCTCCGTGCCGGTCATGCCGGGCATGCCGTGATCGGTGATTATCAAATCGTAGGCGTCGGCGCGCCAGATCTCCAGAGCTTCTTCCCCCCCCGGCGCTGTATCCACCGAATGGCCGAGGCATCGCAGGATGCCGGCCAACGTCTCCGCGACCAGGCTCTCATCATCCACGACCAGCACCCGCAGCTTGGGCAGCGAGGCGGCCGGCGAGAGTGAGGGCGCGCGCATGCTCGTGGCCAGGGGGATGCGAATGGTGAAAGTGCTACCCCGGCCAACTGCGCTTTCCACCACGATAGTTCCCAGGTGTTGATGCACGATCCCATACACCATGCTCAGACCCAGGCCGTGACCGCGCTGTGCTTTCGTGGTGAAGAAGGGGTCGAAGACACGCTGGCGAACCGCATCCTCCATGCCGAGGCCGGTATCGATGACTTCTAGAACGGCCCAGGGGTGCTGCGACAGGCACCGGAGGGTGAGTTTGCCCCCCTCAGGCATCGCATCGACCGCGTTGGTGATCAGGTGAGCAATGGCCTCCTGGAGATCGGCCGCGCAACCATGCACCTGGATGCCGGCCTCGAGATCCAGCATTACCTGCACTTCCTGGCCCGACGGGCGGTCGTTCCAATGTGCCCGTGTGGCCTGAACGGCCTGCCGGATGACATCAGCAACATCGATGAGTTGGCCGGGGCTGTGATGGGGCCGGCCCGTGATCGAATGGATGCGCCGTATCGTCTCGGCGCCCTCGAGGCAGACGCGTGAGATCGTTTCCATGGCGGTAGAGACTGTATTGACGTCTTTGGCGTTCATCAGCGCCAGTTGAGCGTTGCCCATGATCGCCGCAAGGAGATTGTTGAGGTCATGGGCGACGCCCGCGGACATTTCACCGAGCGCCTTCATCCGCTCGGCATGCATTACCTGCTCTTGCAGGTGAGCGTGGTCGATAGCAAGAGCCCCCAGGCGTGCGATACCGAGAGCAACGGCGATGTCGCGAGGTGGGAGTTGCCGCATGGCATGGAGCGGGCGCAGCATCATTGCTCCCAGAAGATCGCCCCGGTGAGAAAGCATCGGACACACTAGGACGGGTCCATCGCCCATCTGATCCGAGAGAGCCGGGGGGATGAGCGAGCTTTCCCGAGGGTTCTCCACCAGCAGGGGGGCTCTTCTCTCGCAAAGCGTTGTGGCGAGCTGAGACATCCCGGAGATCGGGCGGGGGATGCCGTGGTCCGGGACCCCGACGAAGCCCGTACCCTCCCAGGCGAAACTTGCGGCGGTGCTGTGGCTCAGGCAGTTGAGCGTCACTTCATTGAGGGTGCGGAGGATGCGGCCTGGGTCGCGCTCGGTGGCAATCAGGTGGGCGATGGAGAGGAGCGCGTTGGAGACCTCCACCTCTTGCCGCTGCGCTTCGGCGACGCAGGCCATTTCAAGCGCGCTTCCCAGGTAGGTGCACACGAGCTCGGCACGCTGGAGCATCTCGTCATCAAAACGGTCGGGATCCTCCCGGTCAATGAAGAGCACCAGCGTTCGAGGCCCCCCCTGCAGATGCAGCGGCACGCCTGCCCAGGACTTCGCGCCTAGATCCCGCAGGAGCGGGCACTGCCGCAAATCGTCCGGCGAGCGGAGCGGGCGCGCGCTCGGGTCACGGAGCACGCTTGCAGCTGGGCAGGCACGTCGGGATGGGTCCTCACCGAGGTTACAGGAGCAGGCCGAGGGGGCCCCTTCCCACGGCGCGTGGATCTGCACCGGCCGCGGCGGAACAGCACCTTCTGGATACTGGCACGCTACGACGGCATGCATCTCCAGCAGCTCCGCGGCGCAGCGGCACCCGTGCGCCAGTACACCGGCGCTCGTCGTCTCGCGGCGCAGCTTCTCCACCAGCTTGAGCACCCCATCCTGGAGCTGCTCGCTCTGGACAGCCCGGCGATAGAGGCACGCGTTCTCAACCGCCATGGCCACCTGGTCCGCGATGATCGTCAGGACGCGCACATCCTTCCCGGAGAAGGAAGACGTGCCTTGGGGCATCAGGCAGACGAGGCAGCCCAAGGCGGGAGCATCGGGATCGCCAGGCATGGCGCCTTTCCCCGAGGTGGAATCACGCCGGCTGAGGGGCACGAAGAGCGCCGCGCCGACATCCTCCAGGGGGGTGTCCGGCACGATCTCCATGACCAGCTCCGGTGCGGCGGCGAAGCGCATGCGGCCATCGTGGATCACCCGGCCGGGCAGCCCGAAATCGATCGGCGCCTGGATTCCCTGAAGAGAGGCATGATGGGCGCCGTGCGCCACCTCCACTCGCCATGAGCGTCGGTGCCTGTCCGCCAGGAGGATCGCGCTTGTAGCGGCCTCGGTGATAGTGGCAGCGCGCTGCGCGGCGAAGTCGAGGAGACGGGGCAGGTCGGCCTCAGTCACGATTGCGCCGGCCAGATCTGCGATGCCTGCCACCTCCCAGGCACGCCGGACCACGTCTCCAAAGAGGGCGCTGTTTTCGATCACGAGGCCCGCCTGTCCGGCCATGCGCGCCAGCAGTTCGCGCGCCTCTGGGGGCAACGGTGGCGCGTCCGCGGCGGATGAAGGGCGCGTGCGAACAGCCAGAATGCCCACCGGCTTGCGCAGGTCGGAGATCGGGAAGCCGACCCACCCGTCGAACTCGTCGCCTGCCTCCAGTGCCAATTCCCGGTCCTTCCCTGCCAGGATCTGCGCGAGGAGCCGCGAAGGGGCATCCTGGGCGTCTGGATCAAAGGGGCCAGAGAGCGAAGAGGCGGTGTTCACGTGCAGGCCGTCCGGGAAGAGGACGCTGGGAGCAATGAGGACGTGAGCCTCGGCAAGGCCGACAGCATCGGCCGCTTCTTGGACGAGGAGCTGAAGGATGCTGATCGGATCTTCCCGCGCACTCGCTGCCGAGGCGAGTCGGGCAAGCGCTTCGGCGTAGCGAGCTGCGCGGTCCCGCGCCTCTAACCGCGAGTGGAGCTCCCGCGCGACTGCCACATGGGAACGCCTGGAGAGCCACCAGGCGAACGCTGCGCCACTCGTGAGACCGATACCAACCGCACGAACCACCAGGGGTGCCGGCCACAACACAGATCCAACGAGCACAGTGGCGAGCGAACCTACGCAGGCCCATGATACAGCCTGGTGACGGAGTTTGGCTGGAACAAGCACAAGCTCTCCGGTCCGATGCTCCCCAAAGGGATATTTGTTCTGGCCCGCCACATTATACACCATTTGCTGATGAGCCACAAGTGTCTGCTGGAAAGACGCTTATGGGACCCCCGCGTGGAGGTAAGCCGGAGGGGAGAATGCACCGGTGTGCGTGGGCCGGAAGCAGAGCGCAGAGGCGTGGCAGAAGGCGCGCCAGCTTAAGGTTAGCCCGGCGAATGCCGAATCACCAACGGGGGAGCCTGAGATCCGTAACCGGGCATGCCAGCCCAGGCTGCCGGACGGAGATGAGCCGCTCGGCCATCGCAGGTACCCTGGACGCGCGCCGCCTCTGGACAGGCAACGGCTGCGGGCG
>JAAZEM010000056.1 GCA_012512265.1 Armatimonadota bacterium
GTGGCGGCGCCGCCCTGACGCGGAGCGGCGTGCAGACAACGGTCCGGGCCACGGAGAAGTGTTGGGTGCGCATTCTGGCTGATGGCAAGTCGGTGTATGAGGGCACGCTTCAGCCGGGAACCGAGCGCACCTGGAGCGCCGGCAAGGTGATAGAGATGACGATGGGCAACGCCGGCGGCGTCCGCCTGGTGGTGGATGGCAAGGAGCTGGGGGCAGCGGGACGGCCCGGTGAGGTAGTGCGCCGAGTCTTCCGGGCAGAGTCGCCAGCGCAAGTGGCCGGCAGCGCTCAGGTACCGTAACACCAATCGGCAGGCATAGCTGCCAATCGGTGCCGCGCGATTGGCCGCAGCCGCCCCGTAGAGCATGATGAAGAGAGTCCCTCTATCTCTATCACGCTGGCTGACCACCGAGCGCCTCCTGCTCCTCCTCGCGCCTGGCATCCTGGTTCTCCTCTCCCTCAATAAGATCGGCGATCCCGACCTCTGGTGGCATCTCAAGGCGGGCGAGTGGATCCTTGACCATCGGGCGATCCCGCAAAATGGCCTCTGGTCCTGGGCCGGCGAAGAACGGGAGTGGCTGGCTCACGAGTGGCTGTTCGAAGTTCTCGCGGCCGGACTGTATCGCCTCGCGGGGCTGCGCGCGCTCGTGGTGGCCAAGGCGCTGCTCGCCGGCGTGGCGTTTCTCCTCGTGGCCCGGCATGCCCGGGTGCGTGGCGGCAGCGCGGGGTTGGCCTCCGTTCTAACGCTGTGGGCGGGGCTGGCGGCGCTTCCCTTCATCACCGAGCGGCCCCAACTGCTGACCTACATTCTCACGGCGTTCTTCCTCTCGGTGCTCGATGGCTGGCAGCGCGGCGAGCGCCGTAGCCTCTGGATACTGCCGCCATTGGTCATGGTCTGGGCCAACCTGCACGGCGCATACGTTGTAGCGTTCCTCCTCTTCGGCGCCTATGGGGTGGGGGAGATCGCGGTTCAGGGACGGCGTTGGGCTGATGGCAAGCCCGCGGAGTGGAGCAGGGCACGGCACCTGGGCATGGTGGCCGCTGCCTCGTTGGCGCTGGCGTTGGTGAACCCGCACGGCCTTGCGCTCCTCGCCTATCCGTTCCGCTACGTCGGCGCGAAGACGCTCACGCGTTACGTCCAGGAGTGGTTCTCGCCAGACTTCCGGGATGCGCGCTTCCATCCCTTCGGACTGTTCCTGATCTTCACGCTCGCCACGATGGCCGTGTCTCCCCTCCGCCCGCGGGTGTCCCGGCTGCTGGTTCTCCTCATTTTCACGGCGCTGGCGCTCTATTCGCAGCGCAATGTACCGCTGATGCTGATCGCCGCCGTGCCGATCCTCGCGGAGCACCTGGCGCCCCTGGCCAGGGAGCGATCAGGTGGAAAGACCGCCCTGCGCCCTTTGGGGCAGCTCTACGCGGTGAACTGGGCAGCTCTGGCAGTCCTCCTCGTACTGATCGGCTCGCGCCTGCCTCGCGGCCCCGGGTGGCGTGACCCCGTGTGGTCCGATACCGTCCCCAAGGGCGCCGTCTCCTATCTGAAAGCGCACTCGATGCCTGGACGCATGATGAATGACTACGCCTGGGGCGGCTATCTCATCTGGGCGCTCGCTCCGCAGTACAAGGTCTTCATCGACGGGCGGGCCGATATCTATGGCGATGAGGTGATCGAGGATTTCGTTACGGTGTGGCGCGTCCAGCCGGGGTGGGATGAGGTCTTGGAGAAGTATCGCATTGATTGGATGCTGTGGCCAAAGACCTCCACGGTCACGCAGATCCTCCGGGCCAGCCCGGCGTGGCAGGTCACCTATGAAGACAAGCAGGCAGTCCTCTTCACGCGCTCGCTGGCGCGAGGGGATCGCGCCAGCGAGCGGTGACACGAGCTATGAGGAATGCCCGGCCAGTGTCGCGCCAAATCGGCTAGAGGCTTCAGCGATTCACCCCCGGGCTGCGAAGGAACGCCTCCAGAAGCCGGGCGGTGTTGCACATGCCTTCGATGTGGGCGATCTCGTAGCCGTGTGAGTTCTCCACCGGAAAAGCAAGGCAGGCAATTGATCCCACTTGGCCGTAGCGCCGCGCGGCGCTGGCATCGGTGCCGGCGGTGCTGTAGACCACCGGTTGCGCCCCGAACCCAAGCGTCTCCGCCAGGCTCATGAAGCCGTCGCAGAGCGCCTTGTTGTAAGTATGGAAAGCATCCTGATACCAGATCACCGGTTGCGCCGAGTTGGCGTTGGCGTACTCATCGGCCACAGGACCGACCTCGAGGGCGATGAGGGTATCCGCGGGGATGCGAGCGGCAACAAACGGCCCACTGGCCGCGGCGACCTCCTCCTCGCTGGTGGCGGCGAAGTAGACATCTACGGGAAGATCGCCGGAGAGCGGGGCAAGGCGCTCCATCACCCCGAGCATGATTGCGACTGCGCCCTTGTCATCCAGGCCCCACCCGCACACGTAATCGCCAAGTACGAGCGGCGCCTTGCGCTGGCGCGACATGACGGCACGCGAGCCGATGCGGATGCCGCGCGCGGCCAGCTCCTCGCGCGAGAGCTTGGCATCCAGGTAGACATTCTCCCAGGTGAGCGGTCCTGTGCGCGCGCTTTGCACGCGGGTGGTCTCTGCCGAGGTGTGCGTGCTCCCAACGCAGAGCACAGCCGGGATGGGGCCCTCCGGGCCAAGGAGATCGATGGGGCCCTCGCCGTACTTCCACGGGACACAGCCACCGAGGGGGCGCGCCTGGATCTTTCCATCGGCATCGATGCGCTTGATGATGAGGCCCAGCTCATCCTTGTGGGCCTGGACCTGTATCGCGCCCTCGCGAGTGCGCCCAGGGATGCGCCCAATGATGTTCCCGGCCGGGTCCTGGCGGACCTCCGCGCAGCTTTCCCGGAAGCGAGGGAGAAGGAGAGCATCCATCTCGCGCTCATCGCCGGGCGGGGAATGCGTGACCAGCAGCTCCGCGAGGAGCTGGAGCAGTTGTTCTCTCTCCAAGGTGGTCCTCCCGGGCCAACGGGTTGGCCCGCCTGCAATCTTAGCACGCGCGGCACGGCGTGTCAATGTTTGCTTGACACGCCCCCACCCGGTTGGTATAATCCAGGAACCGGGCGCTGTACTCGCGTCCGGAGAGGCGACCTGTGTTTATCGGCGGCTACTTCCATACCCTGGATGACAAAGGCCGGGTGGTGATCCCGCCTCGCTTCCGCAATCTGCTGGGCGAGCGCT
The DNA here is from genome assembly GCA_012512265.1 of Armatimonadota bacterium. Classification (GTDB taxonomy): domain Bacteria; phylum Armatimonadota; class JAAZEB01; order JAAZEB01; family JAAZEB01; genus DUUU01. The sequence continues at coordinate 3,215 of JAAZEM010000056.1, forward strand.
TCATCATCACCAAGGGTCTGCACGGCTGCCTCTGGATCCTCAAGGAGGACCGGTGGGCGGTCATCCAGCAGCGTCTCCAGACGGAGAGCATGAACAAAGAGCTGCTGGTCCTCCAGCGCTTCCTCTCCGGTGGTGCCGCCGAGTGTGTTCCCGATAGTCAAGGCCGCATCCTTGTGCCCCCCGTCTTGCGCGAGTATGCGCGCATCGAGCGAGAAGTGGTGATCATCGGCGCCGTCAACCGCGTCGAGCTGTGGGGCAAGGAGATGTGGGACGATTACAACGCCCGCCTCAGCGATGAAGCCGTCGAAGCCTGCCTCGAGCGCGTTGACCTCTGCTGATCCCCTTTCCATGCACCAGCCCCTTGTTTCCTGAGCGTGGCCGCGCACTCCGCTCCGAACTACCGATGTCCCCCGCGAAAGCCCACGGATCCAATGGCTCCCCACTCACCGCCTGGGGACGCTCGCGCAGTGGGAATTCCCGCGTCTCATCTCGTTTCGCATCGGCCCGGGAGGGTAAGGATAGGAGAGGAAAGTGACTCCATAGGAGAGGAGGTGCAGAGATGATCCGAGCGCTGACACATCGGACGGTCGACTATGTCGTCGGGATCGTGCTTGTCCTGGCGCCGTTCCTGTTCGGGTTCTGGGGAGTTGCGTCGGCGACATGGGTGGCGATTCTTACCGGTCTGGTCCTGATCGTGTACAGCCTCTTCACGCAGTACGCGCCAGGCATGGATCGGAACATATCGCTCAGCACGCATCTGACCTTGGATATCATCCTGGGTATCTTCCTGGCGATATCTCCGTGGCTCTTTGGGTTCGCGGGTGCGACGTGGAACGTGTGGGTGCCTCACCTGCTCGTTGGCCTATTGTTCATCGCCACGTCGCTACTCACGACGCGAGTGGCCGCCGGCCAAACCAGTATGGCCGGACAGCTCGGTGGCGAGGCGCCCCCTGAAGAGCGCCGCCGTCGAAGCTGATGACTGGCGGGTTGCCCGGGGCAAAAAGGGCAGCCGGAGTCTTCTTGCCACGGTGGCCGGGCGGGAGAGCGGTTGCTCCCGCCCTCACCTCTTCGCCGGGCAGGAGGCAGTCAGGCCGCCGTGGAAGGAATGGGCAGGATTGGAGGCACCATGCAACTGCCCATTCGTGAAGCCTACTGCCCCGGGCACTTCGGCAACTCGTACGAGGCGATGTGGCCCCGCGAGATGGCCGCCTATCTCGCTGAGATACGGCACTGGGGGTTCAACCGCTTCGGCGACTGGATGACGTGTACCGATGTATGCAACCCCTACGCGACCGACGCCTACTGGAATCTGCCCCTGGAGATGTACTCACGCAAGAAGGCGGCCTTCCGCGCGGCGCAAGAGCTGGGGATGGCGAATGACCTGATCCTCACCCCAAACCACGTCTTCCTTGATCAGCTCCGCCCGGATCTGCTAGCCACCAAGGCCCCCAAGATCTTCGGCCAGCTCCTCTGCCCCAGCAAGCCGGAAGCCCGGACGATCATGCTGGAGAATGCCGACCGCCAGTTTCGAGACCTGGCCGAGAGCGGCGTTCGAATCGATTCCTTCACCGCGTTTGCCTATGATTACGGTGGATGTGCCTGCGCGGACTGCGCCCCGTGGATCCTCACCTGGGCGCGGCTGGTGCGCGATATCCACGCCGTGGCACAGCGCTACTATCCGGAGATCGAGCCGTGGCTCTGCGCCTGGTGGTGGACCGAGGAGGAGCACGTCCTGTTCAACGATTGGGCCGCGCGCGAGGCGCCGGGATGGGCGAAGGCGATCATCTTCCACATCCCATATGGGCGGACGCGATTTGCCGATCTTCCGGTGCCCGAGGGGTGCCGCCGGCTCGCCTTCATCCATATTGGCTATGGCGACGTCCCAGGCAATGGGGATATCTACGCCAAGCATGGCGCCGTCGTCGCGTCGCAGCGTCTTTCCGCCACGCTGGACGAGATCGCCGCGATGGGCGCGGAGGGCTTTCAGGCCTACAGCGAGGGTCAGTTCGATGATGTAAACAAGGCGCTCGTGGCTGGCCTCTCCAGCGGCCAGTTTGACGACGCGAGTGCCGTTCTGCGCGCCTACAGCGCGCGCTACTTCGGGGCATCTCCGGCGCAGGCCGAACGTTGGGCTTCGTGGCTGGCGGTCTGGGGCGATCGCGCCGCGGTCGATCTGCCAGCCGCCACGCATGAGTTCGAGGCGCTCTCGCGCGAGGCGACGCCGGGATGGCGCCTGGAGCACCTGCGCAGCAAGCTGACGCTGGAACGCCTGGATCGGGAGATTGGGCCGGAAGGGGAGTGGGACGCGCGCCGGCTGGCCCTGGCCGATGCCTTCTGGGCCGAGCAGGAGCGCCTCCAGCGCGACGTCTACCGCCTCGGGCCGGTGCGGCACATCTTCGCGCCCAAGTTCAGCCCGCCGAAATGGTATGAGTCGTGGCGCGCGGTCTCTGGCGCCGCCGCGGCCCAGGCGATGCCGGAAGAGGCCTGACTCGGCATCCTGAATCGTCCCACCGGTAGCGCGCTGCGCGGGGGCATCCGGCTGGTCTCAGACAGCCCCCCGCTTTCCACCTGCGCGCATTCGTGATAGAATGGGGGCGTGCGCAGGACGGACTGCTGTCCTGGTGACATGGGGCACGCTGCCGGCGGGTGGGGGCAGCGCGCGTGGGAGGGAGTGTGGCTGGATGGCCCAGATCGAAGCGCTGTTCGAGTTCCTCATCCATCAAGGTGGATACGAGTTGTTCATCCCCTCGGATGACAACTGTCAGTTGACGGATGCGACCGGCACGCACCCGCTGAACCAAGTGATGAGCGCGCGGGAGGTGGCCGCGCTCATCCACGAGATTCTCCCAGTATCCCAGCGCGATGCCTGGTCTACCGGCCAGCGGGTCGAGCTGGTCCAGCGCACCGGAGCCGGCGAGTTTCGCGTCACCGCGGAGCAGAGCGAAGAGGCATCCTGGATCCGGGTGGCGCGCACCCCCCGGAACTATATCGAGCATCTCGCAGCGATGGCCCGGGAGGCCGGCGCAGAGGAGTTGCTCCTTGCCGAAGGCGCTCCAGCGTTCCAGAGGCGCGAGGGCGTCACCGAACGCCTTGGAAACGCTCCCGCGATGCCCGACGGGATGCTCGCCGCCTTCTTGCGACAGGAGGCCCCGACCCCTGGCGAAGACGGCTCGCCGCGCCGCTTCCTCACCTCGCTGGCATGCGCCGGGCGCGCGCGGGTCACGTCGCTCTGGGGCGAGGCAGGTCCCGCGGCCGTGTTCCGCCTGCTGCCCGAGGAGGTGAGCCTGCCGGATGATCTGCCCGCAAGTTTCCGCGAGTTGATTCACCGGCGCTCCGGCCTGGTGCTGGTCGCGGCTCAGCCAGGCCAGGGGCTGACCACGCTCCTGACCGCTCTCCTGTGCATGGTGGCCGCCGCGCGGGTGGCGCACATTGTCACCATCGAGGATCTGGTGGAGATCCCGGTTCCTGCGGAAAACGCGCTTCTCACCCGGTGTGTCCTCGGCACAGACGGCCGCCGTGGTGAAGCGATCCACGCGGCGATGACGCTCATGCCGGAGGTTCTCTTCGTCGATGAGATCCCGGATGCCGCGACGCTGTGGGCGTGCCTCGATGCCGCGCGCGCCGGCATTCTGGTCATCGCCGGCTGCCATGGTGTCACGGTCCAGGCTGCCCTCGGCCGGCTGCTCGCCCTGGTCGGCCCGGAGACTCGCGCGGAAGTCCATGAACGCCTCGGGGAAGCGCTGCTGGGGGCGGTCGCGCAGACCCTCTGCCGGGGCAAGGATGGAAAGCGCGTTGCCGCGCGCGAGGTGCTGGTCGTCATGCCCGCCACCAGCGATGCAATCCGCTCGGGGCGCCTCGAGGAGGTGGCCGATGGCATTGACGCGGTCGGCTTCTCTCTCCACGATGCGCTCGTGCGCCTGGTGGTTGAGGAGAAGGTGAGCCTCGCCGAGGCCGAGGGGCATGCCATCGACCGGAGGCGCTTTCGCGAGGAGGTGTCCCAGCGCCTCAAGCGTGTGTCCGGCCCAATCGGCGCAGGCCCATAGGCGCAGGCGGTATCAGCTCTCCGGCGTCAGTCCGTGCCGTCCAGTGCGAAGAGATAGGCCCTCCAACCTCGCTGGTTCCACGTTTGCCGGACAAGGCGCGCGTTGGGGTGCTCCCGGCAGAGCTGCAGGCGGGCATCACGCGGGTAGGCGAAGAGGAGAACCCAGCGAACGCCGAACTGGCGTCGCAGCCGGGTGAGATCCGCGCGGTCTCGGAAGAAGGGACACGCCACGGCCGGCCGGCACGTCTGGTAGTGCACCTCCCACGGGTTGTTGCTGGCGACCACATCCTCCGGGCCCGCAAGCTCCTCAATCCACTTCGCGGCCTGCGCATAGGGCAGCCCGGCGGCGCGATTCCAGCGGTACCGGCACGCCTTCTGATGCTCCTGCCAATGCGCGCCGAAGAGGGAGACGGCGCCGACCAAGGTGAGGCAGAACAGCCCCCTCGCTGCCGGCGAGGAGCGCGCCACACGGAAGCCATGCTCCAGAAGCAAGGGAAGAAGAAGGATGGTGCCGGGGAGCAGGTAGCGTAACGCTCCCGCCGCAACCCAGGCGAGGGAGTAGAACGCGAAGCTGGCGACTGCGAGGGTGAGCCAGGCGCGGCATAGCGCGCGCGTGGGATCCGCGGGCCGGGCATGTACGCGCAGCAGCAACAGCAGCGGGAGCGGGAAGAGCGATACCCACAATGCAGCGAGGTTCGCCTCCACCTTGCGGTGGATCGCTGCGGCCACGGCGCCAAGATGCCCGGCGATGAAGGCTGGAGGAGATGGGATCGTCTGCCCGAAACCATGCCAGGTCGCCTGGTGGATATGCAGCACGGCGTAGTTCACCAGCGCCGCGGGGCGCATCTCGGGAGCGCGCGCTGTCCAGGCGTAGAGGGAGTAGGGCAGGAGGACGGCGCCGGACGCAGCCAACGCCGCGAGGGTGGCACGGCGCGCGTTGCGATGGCGCCTGACCGGCGATAGCAGCCACGGCAGCGCGAGGAAGAGGAGGATGCCATTGGGCCGGGCAAGGGTGGCGAGGCCAGCGACGAGGCCGAACGCGGCCGCGCGTCGCGGGCGAGTGACCCCTGGCAGCAGGAGCAGCGCGAGTAGCCAGAGCGAGAGGAAGAGCTGCTCGCTGAGCGCAAGGGTGGCCGTTTCGGTGACCGGCGGGAGAAGGACGAAAAGCGCCGCCGCCAGCCAGGCGACCGGCGCCGGCACCACGGTATGGAATGCGGCGAGCGCCAGAGCGGTGTTGACCGCGGCAAGCGCGGCGTTTGTCGCCTGCAAGGCGCGTAGCGGCTCGGCCTCGGGAAAGAGGCGGAGCACCAGGCCACCGAGGAGGGGATAGAGGATAGGACGCTCGACGACGGCCGGGCGTACCACCGGGCCGTGATCGAAAAAGTGCCACTTGAGCGCCGTTGTGAGGCCGTGACCCTCTGCCAGACGGCGCGCCATGCCCGCATACTCGGCAGCGTCCGGGGTGAAGTTGATCCCGCCCAGCGTCGGGAGACGCAGCGCCAGGGAGAGCGCCATCAACAGTCCCACTCCGCACGCGCGCAGCCAGCGAAGGCGTTCGGAAGTCGTCATCTCTCCCGCGCGATCCGGTCCTTTCCGCCGAGGTAGGGCCGCAGCGCCGGCGGCAACACCACCGAGCCATCCTCTTGCAAGCCATTTTCCAGGAGCGCCGCGAGCGTGCGCCCTACCGCCAGCGCCGAGGCGTTCAGCGTGTGGACGAACCGAGGGCGCCCACTTCCATCGCGGTAGCGGGTGGCGCATCGCCGGGCCTGGAAATCGCCGCAGTCGCTGCACGAGCTCACTTCCAGGTATCGGCCCAGGCCCGGGCACCATACCTCCAGATCGTATGTGCGGCGCGCCGTGAAGCCGAGCTCTCCCGCGCAGAGCTCCACGACGCGATAGGGGAGCCGGAGCGCGGACGCGACCGCTTCGGCCGCGACGACCAGTCGCTCCAGCTCCGCGCCGGAATCCTCGGGACGCGTGAAGCTAACCAGCTCCACCTTCTCGAACTGGTGGACCCGGATCAGACCCCGTGTCTCCCTTCCGGGCGCGCCTGCCTCCTTCCGAAAACAGGGCGTGAGCGCGGCATATCGCCGGGGGAGCGTCTCCCCCTCCAGCACTTCGTCCCGATGGAGGTTCACCAGGGGCACCTCCGCGGTGGGGATCAGGGAGAGGCCCTCGCGCGTTTGGAAGAGACCATCCTCAAACTTCGGCAGGTGCCCTGTGGCGAGGAGCGCCTCGCCCGTGGCGAGCAGCGGCGGGGCGATTTCGGTGAAGCCGCGCCCGATAGCCAGATCGAGCATGAAGTGCGAGAGTGCGCGCTGTAACCGCGCGCCTTCGCCTTTCAGCAGGGGGAAGCGCGATCCGGCAATCGCCGTGGCCCGGGGAGGATCCAGGAGATCGAGCGCCTGGGCGATCTCCCAGTGAGGCCGCGCCCAGGGCAGTCGAACCTGCTCTCCGGACGCGCGCACGATGCGATTGGCGGTTTGGTCCGTGCCGGCCGGAACATCAGGGTGGGGGAGGTTGGGGAGCGCCAGGAGCAGGTCCCGCAGCCGGGCCTCGACCTCGCGCAGTCGCGGCTCCAGCGCCGCGAGGGTCTCCGCCACCTCGCGGGCGCGATGGGGCAGGTCGCCAGCGGGCGCGCCTGCCTTGACGCGGCGGTTGATCTCCTGCGAGAGGCGGTTATGCGCCGCGCGCCGCGCCTCGAGTTCAGTCAGGAGGGCCCGGTGCTCGCGGTCGAGCTCAAGCACCTCTTGCAGCGGCACAGGCCGCCCGCGTGATGCGAGGCGCTCGGCTGCCTCATCCGGGTGTTTACATAGCCACCGAATATCGAGCATGCCCTCTCCTATCGCATGGCGTTGTCGCCGACGACCGCGAGTCTGTCCATCCGGTCTGAAGGCACGGTGGAACCAGTCACCACCCGGAGTGCGCTACGCGCACCGCTCCGCCGCGAGCAGGATCCCCAAGCAGCTCTTGGCATCCTCGATACGCCCATCCTTAACCATCGCGACGGCATCCGCGAGGGGGACCAGGACCTCTTCAATCGCCTCGTCGGCATCCGCCTCAGCCTCGGCGGGCTCCAGGTCTCTCGCCAGGAAGAGGTGAATCCGCTCGGACGAGTAGCCGGGCGCAACGAAGAAAGAAGTGAGCAGCTCCAGGCGGCCGGCCCGGCAACCGATCTCCTCCGCCAACTCGCGCGCGGCACAGGCAGCCGGCTCCTCGCCCGGTTCCAGCGTGCCGGCAGGGATCTCCAACAGAGGGCCGCCTGCCGCGTAGCGCCACTGTTCCACCAGCACCACTAGGCCATCCTCCGTGATAGGCACCATCGCCACGGCGCCGGGGTGCTGCACCACCTCGCGGACCCCCTCGCTGCCGCCCGGCAGATGAACCCGGTCCGCGCGTACCTTTAGCAGCTTGCCCTCATAGACGACCTTCGATTCCAGGCACAACTCCTCGATTGCCAAGGGCCCACTCCTCTCCGCGCGCTCCGCGGGGCGCGCCGCCCTATCATACCGAATCGGGGGGCCTGAAGGCAACCACGTGCAACCTCGCCGCTTGCCAGGGTGGCGCCGATGCCAGTGTTGACACCCCCAGGGAAGCTGTGCTATGCTCTGGCTCGGGTGAGAGGGAAGCGTTGCTCCCGCTGCCCGGCGAGTGCCGATGCGCCGCCAAGCAGTGACGCCGCTGGCCCATTGCGCGTGAAGGAACCCTTTCTATCCTCCGCGCCTGGCGATCGATAGCGATCCCCGCATCGCCTTCCAGGAGGAGTCGTAGACCGATGACAACGCGTAGGCTGGCGCTGCCTGCTCTCTTGCTGTGGATTCTAGCCGTTCTTCCCAGACCGGCCGCAGCGCGCCAGAATATCATGGAATACTATGACCCGGATAATAAGGATATCCCTGTCCTTATCTTCTCATCCGGGGAACCAAAGGAGTTTGGCACCCGCTTCCTGTCGCGGCCTGGCGTGGAGTATCTTCCGCTCAGCCAGATGGCGGCGCGCAAGGAGCAACTCGATAAGCTACCGCTCGTTTTCCTGATCGCCCGCGAGCACGTGATGGAGCTGCCGCAGGAGCTGAAGGAATACCTGCCGATGATCGCCGACCTGAAGCCCACCGAGCTCTTCATCTACGGCGATACACCGGAAGACCGCTGCGAGTACAAGGCTCCTGGGGAGCGCCGCGGGCGGAAGTACGAACGCACGCGCCTGGTGATCGTCGCTCCGACAGAGGAGTGGCTACGCCGCGCGATCGACATGGCGAAAACGCTTCCCGATCTTCCCGCGCGGGAAGCCAAGCGGAAGAGCCCCCGGTTCCCCAACCCGTTGGCCGCGGAACTCCCGATCCTCTGCACGGTGGCCGGCAAGGGCAAGCCAGCGATCTCACGCTTCGCCCAGACGGCCTATCGTGCATCGCAATCTCAGGCCTTGGGGAACCCTGCCGCCCTCCTGCGGGAGATCGCCCTCGGCCACCGACCGCTCATCCAATTTGATGCGGATCCGGGCAGCTGGGAGCGACACAAGCCGTGGCTTCCCCATGCGGAGGAAGCCTACCTCCTGCTCTATGAGGAGCTCGATGATCTCCCGGTGTCTGTACGCTCGCGGCTTCCTCGCGAGGTCTTCAGCCTGGCTCCGAACCAGACGCTCGCCGTCCGCAAGCCTCGCGCGGATGCGCCACCCGTCTCGTGTCTGATCGCCCCGACCCCCTACCTCCTCAACAGCCTCATCGAGCGCCTGGGCTCATCCACCATCCCGTCTACTCCCGAGGTGGTTGACGTGCCCGACCTCCGGCATGTCGAGACGATCACGATTGCCGGCACGAGCAACCTGACGGATGTGCAAACCAACCTGAAAGCCCAGCTGGAGGAGCGGCTGATGGGTGTGGTGAGCAACGCGCGCCTCTTCAAAGGCGTGCGCGCGGGAAGCGACCAGCTCAACACCGTACTCGACACGATCCGTGTCGAGATGGCCGGGGTGACGAAGAAGGACCTGGACGACGTCCGCGTGATCGCCAACACCGACGCGCTTCTCCTCGCCGCGATCACGCGAGCGGGCGGGAAGACTGTCTACCAGTCGCAGCGCCAGCAGCTCACTCCGAACGAGCCCGCCTTCAGCGAGTCCGAACCGAAGAAACCCGACCCGAATGACCGCACGCGCCCCTTCGGCCCGCACAAGTACACTCTTGACTATGGCGGCAAGCGGGAGAATGACCCCAGGTACAAGGATGACCTGGCGAAGTGGGAGAAGGAGCACGCCGAGTGGGAGAAGCGCAAGCGCGATTACGAGCGAAAACTCGCGGCGAAGCGGTTTGAGTGGAAGTGGCAGGTGACGCAGCGCCAGGAAGCCACCGTCGAAATCACCATCGGCGTCTTTGATCTGAAGGCGGGCGCTGTCGTCTGGGCATCACAGCCGCTCGTGGGCCAGGCCGAGTTGAGCGGCATAGCTAAGGAGCGCGTCATCGTTGTCACCGGCCAGGGGAACGCGCCCTCAGATCCGGAGGAGACCCCGCTCACGAGGGACACGGCATCTGGCGAGCTGTTCAGCCAGGCGCTTCGCAAGGCGGTGGACGCGGTCCCCGCGGTGCTGCGCGACCACCTCCTCCTTCCAGGAGATCTCCCCAGCGCGGTTATCTCCGCGGGCGGGGCCGCTGAGGATTCTCTAGGCGAGAGGGCCGCGAGCCAGCCCGGCGAGCAGGAGATCCCGATTGAAGGAGCTATCGGCGTGCTCCTCGACGCGAGCCCAGAGCGCGTGGTGGTGAGGATCGACAGGCCTGACCCGGCGATCAAGGTGGGGTCGATCCTCCTGGCCATCGCCGACCTGGAGATCCGCCGCGATCTGGATGGCACCTTCCTCGATGTGATCGAGCGAGCCACGGTGCCGATCCGCGTCACCGCCGTCTACCAGCGCACCTGCGACGGTGTTCCGGTGAATCCGGCCCAGGCCGGACGCTTGAAGGTGCGCCAGCCCATACGCCTGCCGCGCGAGGGCGAGGCGCTTCCTGAGTAGGCCGGCATCCCCGGAGACTATCCAGCCCGTCGCGTATCGCGCGGACCTAAAGCTCCGCGCTCCTTGCGAGCGAAGCCCTGCCGGGCTCAGTTGGACTACACTTCCGGCAGGGCTTTGCTGAGAAGCAGCACGGAGCTGCCGCTCTACGCGCGGGTGAGGGCCGGACCCTCGTCTATCGCGCCTGCTCGCTTGCCTGGTCCACGGCCGCGTGCTATAATCGCTGTAGCCGGGCAGGCCCTCCCGGCAGGGGCGCACGCGATGGCACGGACGATCTTGCATGTGGACATGGATGCCTTCTACGCATCCATCGAGCAGCGCGACCACCCCGAGTTGCTCGGGAAACCGGTGATCGTCGGTGGCAGTCCCGAGGAGCGTGGCGTGGTATCGGCCGCCTCCTACGAAGCCCGGCGCTACGGAGTTCGCTCCGCGATGCCGATGGCGCAGGCCCGCCGGCTCTGCCCCGAGGGTGTCTTCCTTCCCGTGCGAATGGCCCGGTATCGCCAGGTCTCGTCCCAGGTGATGGCGATCCTTCACTGCTTCACGCCGCTGGTGGAGAAGCTCTCGGTGGACGAGGCGTTTCTCGACGTCACCGGCAGCGAGGCGCTTTTCGGATCCGGAGTAGAGATCGCCCGCGCGATCAAGGAGCGCATACGTTCGGAGCTATCACTGACCGCTTCGGTGGGCGTCGCCCCCAACAAGTTCCTGGCAAAGGTGGCTTCCGACCTGCGCAAGCCGGACGCGCTCGTTGTGGTGCCCCCGGAGGGCGTGGAGGAGTTCCTCAGCACCCTCCCCGTCTCCCGGCTATGGGGCGTGGGCCCGGCCACGGAGCGCTCGCTGCGGCGCCTGGGGATCCAGACTATCGGCCAGCTGGCGGCGTATCCGGTGGAGACGCTGCGCAGGCGCCTGGGCCGCGCCGGCGAGGCGCTGCACCGGCTGGCCCGGGGTAAGGATGACCGGCCGGTGGAGCCATCCACCGAGGCGAAATCGATCGGGCGCGAGACAACCTTCCCCGAGGATATCGGCGACACGGAAACGCTGGAGCGCGTGCTGCTGGGGCTCTCCGAGGAGGTGGGCGCGCGTCTGCGGCGCGAGGGCGTCTGCGGGCGCACCGTCACGCTCAAGCTGCGCTTCTCCAATTTTACCACTCTGACGCGCTCGCGCTCGCTTCCCGAGGCGACGGCGCTCGCCGAGAAGATCTACCCGGTGGCGCTGGCGCTCTTCCGGGGCGTGGAGCGCCCGCTCAAAGTGCGTCTCCTCGGGGTCACCGTCTCGAACCTCTCGCCCGGCCAGGCGGCGCGGCAGCTTTCGCTCTTCGAACCGCCGGACGCACGCCGCGAGCGCCTGGCGGAGACGGTCGATTCGCTCCGCGAGCGCTACGGTGACGAAATCATCCGCCGGGCGCGCTTGGTGCCCCCGCGACACCTGCCCGACGGCTCCTGAGCCGTGCCGGCGCACACACCCGCTCCGCGTCTATGATGCCAGCTTGGGCAGCATAGATCACCGCGCTGCTTGCGAGCGAAGCCCTGCCGGGCTGGGTTGGGCGACATCTCCAGGTGTCTCAGAACGGCGGGGGCAGGGAGGGGGAGCCCGAAGAGCTTTGCAGAGAAGCAGCGCGGAGCTTCGAGCTCCGCGCGCGGGTGAGCACCGGACCCGGGCGTGTCGAGCAGACGGGACGTCGCGGGGTTTCATTGACTCGATCCCGGCGATGTGCTACACTGGTGCTACTGTTGTGGGGGGCGTGAGACGCCCAGAAGGCTCCGCCTGGCACGGCGTGCGCCGGAGACAGGAATGTGTTCATCTGATAAGGCATGCGACCGGATCGTGATCCGAGGCATTGAGTTCCATGGTGCCCACGGGGTATCAGAGGAAGAGCAGGCCGTTGGGCATCGCTATGCCGTCGATATTGAGGTGATCACGGACCTGAGCGTCGCCGGACGCACCGACTCCCTCGAGGACACCATCAACTACGCCGCGATTGTCCGATTGGCCACCACGATCGGCACCACCATGCGCTTCCGCCTCATGGAGGCCCTGGCACAACGGATCGCAGATGCGGTGCTGGAGCAGTTCGGGCCCGATGCGGTGCACGTGCGCGTCAAGAAGCTGCTCCCCCCGGTCAAGGGCGTCGTGGAGTATGCCGCCGTGGAGATTTGCCGCACCGCTCCTGCCCGAGACCAGACAGAGAGTTCGGCCCGTTCGTAGCGGCGCGGGCGAGGTGATGCCGCCCAGTGCAGGGTGACCTCATTCCCCGGCGGTCTGCCAGGCGCCGAGGATGCTCAGGCTGCGCCGGTCTTACGGCCTGGCAAGGATGAAGACGCATGTTGGAGAGTGAACACGAGGTACGCGAGACAGATGTACTGGTGATTGGGGCGGGGATCGCGGGGCTTAGCGCCGCGGTTGAAGCCTCCAAGGGGGCGCGGGTGACGGTTCTCACCAAGGCGTCTTCTTCATCGGAGAGCGCCACGCGCTACGCCCAAGGCGGCGTGGCGGCTGCTCTGAGCCCTGCCGATAGGCCCGAGCTCCATTTCGAGGATACCATTCGGGCAGGCGATGGCCTGTGCGATGAGGAGGCCGTCAACGTCCTGGTTCATGAAGGCCCGGATCGGGTTCGCGAACTGATTGAGTGGGGCTTGCAGTTCGATACGGAGAACGGCGAGCTGGTCTTTGGGCGCGAGGGAGCGCACCGGCTGCACCGGGTGCTTCACGCACACGGCGACGCGACCGGCGAGATGATCGAGCGTACGCTCGTGGATCGCGCCAAGGCGCTTGGCGCGATTGAGTTGCTGAAGAACCGCTTCACTCTTCGCCTGATCACGCATGAGGGGCGCTGCGTGGGCGTGCATGCTGTCCACGAGCAGACAGGCGAGATCACCGCGATCCTGGCCCGGTCGGTCGTGCTGGCAACCGGCGGGCTGGGGCAGATCTACAAGAGCACCACCAACCCCACGGTCGCCACTGGAGATGGCGCAGCGCTCGCCTTCCGGGCGGGCGCGGAGATGGCCGACCTGGAGTTCATCCAGTTTCATCCCACGGCGTTGATGCTTGAGGGAGCGCCGCCTTTCCTCATCTCAGAAGCAGTCAGAGGCGAGGGCGCCATCCTGCGTAACGCCCGTGGGGAGCGCTTCATGCTTGACTACCACGAGATGGCAGAGCTGGCGCCCCGCGATGTCGTCAGCCGCGCCATCGTCTCCGAGTTGCGCCGCACCGGCACCGAAACCGTGGTGCTCGACCTAACGCACCTGGATGCGAACTACATCCGCCATCGCTTCCCCACCATCAGTAAGACGTGCGAATCCTACGGTATTGATATCACACGCCAGCCGATTCCGGTCCACCCCAGCGCCCACTACAGCATGGGTGGCGTCATCACTGACACCTGGGGGCGCACCAGCGTGCCCGGCCTCTACGCCTGCGGTGAGGTGGCGTGTACGGGGATCCACGGCGCCAACCGCCTGGCCAGCAACTCGTTGCTCGAAGGCCTCGTCTTCGGGAATCGCGCAGCGCGCGCCATTCTCCGCGAGCTGCCAAAGAGAATCCCCCTCACGCCTGAAGAGCTCGTCTGCGATCGGGAAGAGATGGACACCAGCGAACTGGCTGCCACGCTGCGCCGGATCAACTCGGAGCATGTTGGCATCGCCAGAGACGCGAGACTCCTGCAGGAGGCGTTGCGCGCCTTCGAAGCGTTCGGCATCGAAGATTCCTTGCCAAACTGCCACCCGCGCGTGGCCGAGTTCCAGAACATGCTCACCGTATCCCGGCTGATCGCGCGAGCCGCCTTGAAGCGCGAAGAGAGCCGGGGCGGTCACTACCGCACCGACTTTCCCCGGCGAGACGACGAGAAGTGGCGCCGCCATGTGGTCTTTCGCGGCGATGTCACGGAGGTGCGTGAGCGCCTGGTGGGCGACTCCTGGTAGGCTCTCGGCTGCGCTATTGCAGCTGCAGCCGGTCGACGACCGCCTTGGCGCCGTCCACCGTTCGCGCGATCTCGATGGCGCGCCGGCGCGCGTTCTCATTCGCGACGCTGCCCGAAAGGACCACCCGTCCATCGGTCTCGATGGTGACCTCGATCCCGTAGGGCAGTAGATCGTCGGCATCATCCAGGGCGCTCACCACGCGGTTCTTCAGGTCCACCCAGTCAATATCCACCCCTGGGGAGATGTCGATCTCGCTCACGCTCGCCTTGATGCCAGGGGCGCGGCTCGCCGCGCGGATCGCGGCTTCCTCCTGCGCCAGGTCATCCGCGTAGCCGATCAGGTGGGCCGTGCCGTCTTGCACCCGAGCACCAATCTCAAGCGTATCAACCGCCGGATCTTCGACCAGGGCTTCATCCACCGCGTGCCCCATATCGAGATCGTCCAGGCCGCGCGGATCCTCCACGGTGAGCGTGTTATCCACGCGGCGGACCCCAGGCACGCTCGCCGCTGCCCGTTCGGCGGCCATCTTCGCCTCCAGGTTCGAAACAATCCCCTGGATGCGAACGACGCCCTCTCGGACGAGCACCTTCACGTCGAAAAGCCTGACGCCCGGCTCATAAGCGATGGCCTGCTCGACCGCGTACCGAATCGCATCATCCTTGAGGTCCGACATGCCACTCCTCCCGTATCCCATCCATGCTGGCTGGCGCCCGCTATAGCTCCCGCTCGCCTGGCTGCCGCTCCACGTAACCGCACGTCTCGCACTGATAGTAGCGGTCCGTCTCCTCCACCGGCGGGTTGCGCATGCCGCATTCCGTGCATCGAACAGGCGGTCTTCCGACCACCACGACGCCATGGCAGCTCGTTCCATACTCGACCACTTCGTGCCAGTGGCCCTTTCGGCATTGTGGACACTCTCTCATCGCTCCACTCCTCACCAGCGACTCTCCTTCCCGGCCCGATGGCTTCGGAAACGGCGAGGCGCGCCCGGACGCGGGTTCAGACGACCAAGGTGGTGGTTCGCGCGGTGGGCTGGGCCGGAAACGGCGAGGGGCGCGCCGTCGGGTGAAACCCGGCTGAACCATATCCGCGCCGTGGCTCGCATCCATCCAGGCATTGAATCCCCTCCCCGAGCAACCTTTGCGCGGAATCGTTGTCCTACTAATAGTGAGTTCTTTCATACGGGGTGCCTCGCCCGGGGAAGCGAGTAACCTGGGGCAGCTCCGCATCCTTCATTGCGACGTGACCCATCGATCACGGGGACTACCTTGCATGATTGCGCTCCATCGCCGGTCAGCAGCGTAGAATGCAACTGCGGGCGGCCACGAGAGCGCTGAGGTTTCCGCTCCCCGCCACGCCAGGAGTGGCCGGGATATTGCCCCTAGAGATCAGACCGCGGTCCCGCCACCGAGGGGTGGAATACGATTTAATCAGTCTATGAAGTCGATTATTGTAGGGGTCTTCAACCTGATTCTCCATATACGGGTGTTGTTTGGGTGCATGGGCGTACCGGTTGCCGTAGAGTATCCGATGGAGGCTGGGTATGCCTGTGCGTAACCGATGGACGCGCCTGCCGGTCCTGCTGACGCTTGTCTTGCTCGCGGCATGGGTGTGTGCTCGCGTCTACCGGGCAAGCCACGGGATGCTACGCCACCTGGAGCAGGTGGTGGAGCCGGAGCTAGAGCGAGAGCTCGGACGTGATGTGGAGGTTGGACGCGTCTACGTTTCCGGCTTGCGTCGCGTGGTTGTCGAGGATCTGGTCATCCCGGATGGGGAGGCGCCGGAGTCCGGCGCCCTCATGCGCGTCCCACGCGCGTCTATCGATTTCGGGATTCTGGAGCTGTGGCGGCACCGGGAGACGCCGGCAGCGGCGATCTCTTCGATCCGCATTGAATCTCCACAGCTTTCTCTGATTCGCAACGAGTCGGGCGAATGGAACGTGACGAGCCTGTTCGAGGGCTCGAGCAATGTCTCCATTTGGAAAGGCTTCCACGGGCGGGTGAGCGTTGCCGGGGGCCGCGTCACCGTGCGCGACCATGTGCCGGGCAAGGGCGTTATCACCACGCAACTGTGCGATCTCGCCATCTCCGTGGATGCGGGAGAGCGAACAAGGCTCCAGGTGCAGGCCTCGGCCAGTGCTGGGAACGCCCTCCGTCGGGTCGCGGTCTCCGGCTCTTATCGGCTGGGTCGCGGTGACCTGGACCTGCGCGCCGAGTTCGACGATGCCGACTTGCCGTTCTGGCAGCACTACACCGATGCGGCGCCGGGTTTGCCCGCGCGCAGCGGCAAGGCGAGCGGTCACGTGCGTGTCACCCAAAACTCTGGCGGTGCATTGCGCATGGTTGGAGAGGCCCGCGCCGAGCAGGTGGTAATGACCCCGGAGCCGCTGCATGAGCCCCTGGTGGCGAAGACGCTCTCCATCCAGTTCGATGGCCCGCGGATGACGCTGCGCGCGGAGGGAAGCGCTGGGCGGATTCCGATCACGGCGAGCGGCTCGCTTCTCCTGCGCCAGGAGGATACGCTCCTCAACCTGCGCTTCCGGGCGCCTCGCCTCGCGGACGCGGATGCCCGAAAGGCGGTCCGCGATTGGCCCGTTCTGCCCGGAGTGGTCTGGGATGCACCGGCAGAGCTGCAGGCGCACGTCACCGGCTCTTCCGAGGCGTGGTCCGCAAAGGTGGAGGGCCGCCTGCCGCGCGTGACCGCGCGTGGCTTCGTCTTCAACAACCTCCGCACGGATATGACCTATCACCGCGTGCCTCGCCTCTTCATCGTGCGCTCGGCGCAGGCGGAGGTATCGGGTGGCGTCGTGCGTGCCACAGGCCGGGTTGATGTGAAATCGACGCCATCCCGAATCGCCTTCCAGGGCGTGGTGGAGAATGTGGATCTGGCTCAGCTCCCCTTGATGACGGGCGTGCCCAAGCAAGGGCGAGGCAATGTGCGCTTCCAGGCCAGCGGGCCGGTGGATAACGTGCATACCACCTTCACAGCGTCGGCATCTGGGATTCGCCTGGGCCCCGCGCGCTTCCGGCAGGCATCCGCCGTGATCGAGCTTCCCTGGGAAGGCGATGTGGTCGTGAAGGCCCGCGCGTCCGGCATCCAGCCGGCGGAGAAGGGGGGCCTGCTGCCGGCCTCAGAGAGCGGCTCGGCCACGTTCGCGGTGGGTGATCGCATCCGGATCTCCGCGGCCGAGTTCGTCGTCGCCGGGCAGAAGATCGGTCTCACCGGCTCGGCGACGGAGTCGGGCGAGCTGGACCTCATCCTTTCGGCATCGGGGGTGGATGCCGGGAAACTGGCACGCGCTCTCGGTCAGAAGGGAGTCTCCGGCCGTGGGAACCTGCGCGCGCAAATCGCGGGGACTTTGGAGCAGCCGCACCTCTCCGGGCAGATCGCCCTGGAGCGTGGCCAGGTGCAGCAGCTTGGCTTCGGCCGGCTCCAGGCCGAGTTCGACCTCGCGAGCAAGGAGGGCGGCAGCGTCCGCTTCTCCCTGCGCGATGCGCGAGCTGCAGGGCTTCCGTTCCCGATCCGCGCGGCATCTGGTCAGGCGGCGCTGGCGGGCGAGAGCGTACACCTGACCAACCTGCGCGTGGATCTTTCGCAAGGGAGCGTAGCGGCACACGGGAAGGCATCCCGGGCGGGTGGGCTGGATCTCGCGCTCAACGCCTCCGGCCTCGATATGGGGGCACTCGCGCACATCGCCGGCATGAGTGACGCCTCGCCTCTCAGCGGCGTGGCTGCATTTGAGGGCCGGGTGACCGGCCGGCTCGACGCCCCGCGCCTCTCCGGCAATGTGACGGTCGCAGACGGCTCTTTCCGTGGCATGAGCTTCAACGCGCTGAGGGCGCGAGTCGAGGCGGGGCAGGACCGCCTGGTGATCAAGAACGCCGCCCTGGATCACGGCGAGGAGCGCGTGAGCCTGGCCGGAAACGTCGAAGCCCGCCGCGGCCAGCCGATCACAATCGATGCCCGCGTCCAGGCAACCGAGTTCGAAGTGGGCGAGGCTCTGCACTCTCTCGGTCTGAACGCCGCCATCAGCGGACGGGGCCGCGTGGACCTTCAGGTGCAGGGGACCTACCCCGATCTGATTCTCGCCGGCGATTTTCAGGTGAATGACGCCGTTCTCGCCGGGGTTCCCGTGGAGCGGGTGAGCGGCCGTCTACGCGGGCCCCAGGGCGTATCGGGCGACATCCGCGCGCTGAAGACGCAGACCATCACCGTGGAGGAGATTCTTCTCGAGGATGGGCCCGCCCGCGTGGCCCTCTCCGGGTGGATCCGACCGGGAGATGCACTCGCCCTCGAGGTGGTGGGCACGGCTGTGCCGCTGGAACGCCTGAGCCGCTTCACGAGCCCCTATGCGCACCTCGCCGGGGCCGCGAGCTTCTCCGGCAGCGTGGAGGGGCGCTTCACGCAGCCGCAGGCTGTCGTCAAAGTGAACGTACCGGCGATGCAGGTCAATGGTCAGGACCTGGGGGCGGTGACCAGCCAGATCGGGTATGCCGCGGGCAACATCGAGTTGGCCGGGCTGACGGTGACGCAGGGCGAGCAGGTGGCCCGAGTGGATCGCGCCACCTTCCGTGCCGCGGACGGCATGCTCTCCCTCAGCGCATCGGTGGAGCAGGGGGACCTGGCGCGCTTCGATGCGATCCTGCGCTCGCTCCATTTCCCCGATACGCCGACAGGCCGCGAGCAGCAGCAGCGCGTTGCCGCGCTCCCGGCAGGCATGCGAGGTCGCTTCGACGGCACTTTCGCGCTCTCAGGACGATGGCCGGAGCTCTCGGGGCGCGCGCAAGGAGTTCTCGCTCAGGCCGAGCTGGGTGATTTGAAAATACAGCGTCTGGCGGGCTCCGCCGCCTGGACGCCTCAAGAGATGTCACTGCAAGACGGCGTGCTGGTCGCTGAGGGCGTGGATCTGCGCGGCGAGATCCAGCGGCACGCCGATGGCCGCCTGGCGCTAGAGGCACGCCTAGGCGAGACGAACATCGATGCGTTGCGCGCGCTGGCGATGAAGGTGGCAGCGCTCGCTCCGGAGCCGGAAAAGGGCGCGCGTGCAGCCGGGTTTGGAACGCTCCTCCGCGACGCGGTCGCTGGCCTGCCCGATCCCCTCACCGGAACGGTAGCGGCGGAGATCGCGCTGGAGGGCTCCCGCGGCGCGCTTGATGGCCAGGCGCGCCTCCAGCTTGAGGATCTGCTTATGGGCGAGGCGCGGTTCCAGAGCGCGCGCGCCACGGTGCGCTGGGACCGAGGCCACATGGCCGCAGATGATCTCGCCCTGCATTCCGAGGGCGTGGATCTGCGCGGCAGCTTCCAGAGAGGCACGGATGGGCAGCTCGCGCTGCAGCTTCACCTCGGAGAGACGGAGATGGCCGCGGCGCGCGATCTGGCACGCAAGGTGGCCTCTGCCCTGCAAGGAACGCAAATCGGGCGCTTTCTCCCCGAGTCGCTCCCTGGCGTGCTTGCCGATCTGCCAGAGCCCCTGGAGGGGAGCCTGAGCGGCAGCTTCTCGCTGGCCGGAAAGCCTGGCGCGCTGCGCGGGAGCATCAACGCCCGCGCACAGGATCTGCGCCTGGGCCAATCCGGGATCACCGCCGTCTCCGCGGAGGGCACCTGGTCGCCCGAGGAGTGGAACTTCCCGGCGATTGTAGTCGCTGGCGAAAAGTGCGCACTCTCTGGATCGATCGCCAGGGAGCCGGGTGGCCGGCTCGCGGGTGAGATCGTGACGAGAGACGGCTGCCTGGAGGGGCTGCGGTCGATGGCAAGCGCGCTTTCTCTCCTTCGCCGCTTCCCCGTGGCGCAGGAGTTGATGGCGCGGATCGATTCGCTTCCGACCCCGCTCGCGGGCAATATCGATGGGAGCATCCGTTTCTCTGGAACGCTGCTCGACCCCGAGATGCGGGTGGCCCTGACCGGCTCGAACCTGGTCGCGGGCACCTACAAGCTCGCGGGCGTGACCGCCGATGCCGATGTGAAGGGCAACCTCATCACCGTGCGTGACCTGAGAGTGCGCACGAATGGCGGCGAGCTCAGCGCGCGCGGTCATGTCGATCTCGACGGACCAATGGCGCTGACCGTGGTCGGGAACGACTTCTCGTTGGAGGCGCTCGGACCACTGCTCCCGAATGGACGCAAGCTCACCGGCCATGTCGATCTGTCGGCGAACGTAGGGGGCACGACGGATATCCCCGAGGCAGACGCGAGGATCGTCGTGCGCAACGCCACCATTGCCGGCATGCGCTTCTCGCGCATTGAAGCCAACGACGTGCGCCTCACGGAGCGCCGCGTGGAGTTTGGGCGTGTCGATCTGGAGCAGGGTCCGATTGCGGGCACGCTCTCTGGCTCGGTGCCTTTCCGCTGGGATCCCCTCGAGATCCCGACCGACGAGCCGATCCAGCTGAGCGTGTCGCTCTCGCAGTTCGATCTTTCTACAGCGATGCTCGCCAACGATCAGAGCACCGGGATCAAGGTGAGCAGCACGCCGGAGATGCGCCCGCTGCTCGATGCCATCGAGTCCGCGTCGGGCAAGACGATGGCCGAGATTGTCGTCACGGGCACGCTGCGCGAGCCGAACATGGATGGGCGGATCGAGCTGCATGAAGGCCAGGTGAAGCTGGCGGCCCTTGATAACCACCTCCGCGACGTGGAGGCGAGCCTGCGCCTGGAGGGCCCGTGGATCATCGTGGAGCAACTCTCGGCAAAGTCGGATGGAGGAGGCGTTCTCAGCGCCACCGGCCGGGCGGGGATCCGTGCCCAGGGGGATCAGATGCTCGATGTGCGCCTGCATGCTGACCGCTTCCAGCTGGGGGTGCGCGATCTGGCCGGCGTGCATGGCCTGGGGGTCAAGGGCGTGACGAGCGGCGACCTGGCCCTGGTCGGCAGGCTAGCAGCACCGGTGCTCACAGGGAAGCTACAGGTCTCGAAGGCGCAGATGAATGTGCCCTCCGAGATCACGCCGCGCCTGGCACGGCCGCCGCTGACGCTCCTGGATCCGGCGCTGAATATCGACGTGGAGGTCGATCAGGACTCGTGGGTGCGCCGTGGGAATGCCATCTCGGCGCGGGTCAGCGCGGGCATCGGCATTCGGGGCAAACTGAGCAATCCGGCGGTGAGCGGGCGCGCAACGGTGGAGCGCGGTGACCTGCGCTATGCCGGTATTTCCTTCCGGCTACAGCCCGGCGGAACCGTCTCCTTCTCTTATGACACTCCGGGGGCGCTGGTGGCCCGTCTCGACCTGACCGCGGATACCCGCGTTCGGGCGGCGGCGCCGGCCACTGGAGAGCGCCGGCGATACATCGTCACGATGCACGTCACGGGAACGATCCCGAACGTCAACGTCGCCGTGACCTCGGATCCGCCGGACCTGCCGCAACACCGGCTGATGGCGATCCTGGCGCGCACCGACCAGTTCGAGGCGCTGGCCCGGGGCGATAATATGGATGAAGTCCTCCGCGATCAGGTGGTCGATATCGTGGCAGGCGCCGTCTTGCCGCAGGTGTTCGAGCCGATTGAGGAGGGCCTGGCGGAAGCCCTAGGGCTCGACGAGGTGAACTTCGACTACGGCTTCGACCGGCCGCTGCGTGTGGACGCGCGCAAGGAGGTGCTGCCGCGGCTCTTCGTCTCCTATAACCGCGACATGGGCCAGGGTCAGTTCGTGGATAGCGGCGAGCAGTGGAGCGTGACCTACCGCCTCTACCAGCGGCTCTACGTGGGCTGGCGGCGAGACACGACCGGCAACAAGGACCGCCTCGTGCTCGAAGGCTCCTTCAAGTTCTAGGCGAGCGCCACCCCAGCGCCGGGCAAGCCGCCCGTGTCCTGCTGGGCAAACGTGGGTATGATGGAGAGTGGGGGAACCCGCGCCTCTCGCATGAGAGGAATGGCGGGTGGGAATCCCTGGCGCCTGATCGATACCTGGGAAAAAGACGTGAGAGGAGGGTGGGAGCTGCAGGGGGCTCTCTCCTCCCCGCATCCAGGGGGAGCGAGGAGGATTCTGGAGTTTCTCTCCCCCTGCACCCCAGAGCGATATGGACGTTTACCCGCTACGGTTCAGTGATCTCTTCATGGAGCGCGTGTGGGGAGGACGTGGTCTGGAGCGCGTGTTGGGAAAGACGCTGCCTCCAGAGAAGAGGATTGGCGAGTCGTGGGAGGTCTCGGATCAGCCGGGGGCGATGAGCGCGGTCCGCAACGGTGCGTACGCGGGTTTGACCCTGGGCGAATTGCGCGAGCGGTTTCCGGAGGAGCTGATGGGGCCGCGCGGCCTGGCGATGGGCCGCGGCCGCTTCCCGCTCCTGATCAAGTTTCTCGATTGCGAGGACCGGCTTTCCGTCCAGGTGCACCCGGATGACGCCTACGCGGCGGCCCACGAGGGTGGATCTCTCGGAAAGACCGAGATGTGGTATGTGGTGGCGGCGGAACCGGGAGCAGTCCTCTGGTGCGGGCTGAAGCCGGGGATCGACCGGCCGGCGCTGGAGAGCGCCATTGCCGAAGGGCGCGTTCCGGAAACGCTGGCGGAGGTGCCCGTCTCGCCCGGCGACTGCTTCTTCATCCCCGCGGGCACAGTCCACGCGCTCGGTGGCGGCCTGATCATCTGCGAGATCCAGCAGAACTCGGATGTGACCTACCGTTTCTACGATTGGGGGCGCGTCGGCCTCGATGGTCGTCCGCGCGAATTGCACGTTCAGAAGTCGCTGGATGTGATCCGGTACGGGGCGGATCGCAACCCGCGTTGCCTGGTGCAGGAGATGGATGTGCCCGGCGCGACGGTAGCCCGCCTGGTGACCTGTCCAGAATTCGCTGCTGAGAAGCTGGTCATCACGGGGTTGCTGGAGTCTAACACCGGGGAGACGAGTTTCCACGCGCTCACTGCGGTGATGGGGGAAGGCCACGTGCGCGCCGGGGAGGGCGCGCCGGAGCCGTTGCGTCGGGGCGAGACGCTCCTCATCCCCAGCGCCGCTGGTCGCTACGAGATCGAATCGGCGGGCGAGCTGGTGGTGTTGCGCGCGTTCGTCCCGTAACGATGGGGTGATGCGGGGGAAGGATGGAAGCCGCGTCCGCGACGGGTGCGGGCCGCGCTTCCATGCCTTCATGCTTCAGGTGGTGCTTTATCCCTTCAGCAGCGCCAGCGCGGTGCCGAGCACCTCCTCCGGCGTTCCGGTGCCATCCACCGGGCGCAGGAGCCCCTTGGTGCGGTAGTAGTCGGTCAGCGGCGCGGTTGCCTCTGCGTAGACCTTCAGGCGCTGGCGGATCGCCTCGGGCTGGTCATCATCGCGCTGGTAGACCTCGCCCCCGCACTTATCGCAGACGCCTTCTTGCTTCGTGGGCATGTTGTCAATGTGATAGATCGCCCCGCACTGGCGGCAGACGCGCCGGCCGGAGAGGCGGCGGACAACGGTCTCCTCGGGCACGACGATGTCGAGGACGGCATCGAGGGGCTGGTTGCTCTCCTCAAGAACCTTATCGAGGGCCTCGGCCTGGGGGACGGTGCGAGGGAAGCCATCGAGGATGAAGCCCGCGTTCACGTCGGGGCGGGAGAGGCGCTGCTTCACCATGCCGATGACGACCTCGTCGGGCACCAGGGCGCCGCGATCCATGTAGCTTTTTGCCTTCTTGCCCAGCTCCGTGCCGGCCGCAACCTCCTCGCGGAAGATGTCGCCCGTCGAGATATGAACGACGCCAAGAGCTTTGGAGAGTTGCTTGGCAAGCGTGCCTTTGCCGGCGCCCGGGGCGCCCAGAAGAACCAATCGCATTCTATCTCCTCCCATCGCCCCGGCGCGGAGTGTTGGTCTGTACCGGGGCGGACTGTCTGGGCGCTGCCAGACCAAGGGTGCTTCTCGCGCCTCCAGACACTCCTTTGAGTTCGCCTGCCGCCCGCCATCCTCCTTGCGCGAGCCGTGCCCGTCCGTTGACGCCTCTTTGCGGCGCGTGCTATACTGGAGTGCCGGCGCGGAGGGGCCGCGGCCGGAAAGGCCTGGGGCCAAGGAGAGCTTCTCGCGGCACCAGCGAGCGCCCTTGTCCCCGTCTCGCGCGCGCAGGCCCGTTAGAAGGAGCAACTGCATGGCGTTGAGGATAGCGGTGTTTGGCAGCGGGGCCGTGCTCATGGCCCTGGAGATTCTCGCCTTTCGCATCATCGGCAAGACTTTCGGCACCGCCTTGCGCGAGACGACGGCCGTGATCGCCATCTTCCTGATCTCGATGAGCCTTGGCTACTGGCTCGGCGGCAAAGCGGGCGACCGTTGGCCGTGCCGGCGCACGCTCGTGCTCCCGATGGCCGGCGCCGGGCTCTACATCCTCTTCATCCCGCTGCTGGACGAGACGATCTCGGAGCGGGTCTTCGACTCCGCGCTCCCGCTCGGGTTACATGCTCTCACGGCGTGCGCCCTCTTCTTCGCGGTGCCCTCGCTGCTCATGGCCACCGTGTCGCCGGTTGCCATCCGTCTCCTCGCGCAAGCAGTGGAGCAGACGGGCAAGGTGGCGGGGAGCGTCTCCGCGCTCTCCACGGTAGGCAGCATTCTCGGCACGATCCTGATGGGCTTCTACTTGATCGACGCCATCGGGAGCGTGAAGCTCCTGACGGTGGCATTGGGAGGCACCATGCTGGCACTATCTGCTCTCGCCGCGCTTGGAATGCGCCTGAAGCCCGCTGCGGCAGGCCTGGCTCTCCTGCTGCTGGCTGGCAGCGGGGCTTCCGCCAACATCATCTACGAGCGAGACAGCAGCTACCACCACATCGTCGTGCGCGAGGAAGACGGCTTCCGCATCCTCTACTTCGACAACGCCCCCCAGAGCCAAATGAGTGTGGCCGACCCGACCTCCGGCGCTTTTGAGTACTGCGACTATTTCAGTTCCGCCTTCCTCTTCAAGCCCGATATCAAGGATGTCCTGATGCTCGGCCTCGGGGGCGGCTCCATCCCCAAGCGCTTCCTCAAGGATAACCCCAACGTGCGCATGGATGTGGTCGATGTCGATGCCCAGGTCGTCGCCGTGGCCAGGCGATTCTTCGCGGTGCAACCCGGACCCCGGCTCAACCTGATCGTGGCCGATGGTCGCGCCTACCTGAAGCGCACCCGGAAGAAGTATGACTACATCCTGATCGATGCCTACACTCGCAACCGCTACGGCTCCACCATCCCGGTCCATCTCACCACGCGCGAGTTTTTCGAGCAGGTGAGCAAATGTCTGCGCCCAGGCGGGATCGTCGCCTACAACGTGATTGCCCAGGTGGGCCACGCCAACGATGGGATCATCACCGCGCTGCTGAGGACGATGGACGCCCACTTCACCACGCCCTATCTTTTCCAGGCGGAGAGTAGCTGGAACACCGTGATCATGGCGTTCAAGGGCACGCCGCAGCGGCTGACCCGCGACGCTCTGCTTCGCCGGGCCCAGGAGGCGGTCCGCGCCGGCCGGATCAAGCTTCCAGGTTTCGAGAAGCGCGCCGGCAATATCGTCCCCGTGCCCGATCTAAAGAACGCGATCCTCCTCACGGATGATAATGCACCGGTGGACCGTCTCCTCCGCGGACGCTGAGCGAAGCAGGGCGCTCCCACTCTCGGAGCACCTCCCGGGAACCATTCCACTCTCCCTGAACCGTAGTGCAACCCCGGCGCCCGGTGCCGCGGGCGCTCTCACGCCTCTCGAAGCCCCGGCCATGGAAACCGTCTCTCCTGGCAAGAGTACACTGCTCTGCGTCGAATAAAGGGCCAACCCGTTTGCTCTCCGAGCCCCCGCTTTCCACCCGCCTGCTGGTGAAAAACACCGGCGGAGTGTAACGGCCTGACGTAAACGGGGCAGAGCAGGATGCTCACGGGATGGGAGAATCAGGATGTACCACGCACACAGTGCACCTCCGGGAGGGAAGCCCCAGAGTGTGAAGGAGCACCTGTCGGAGGTCGCGCGCCGCGCCCGCGAGTTCGCGGATCCGTTCGGCGCCGGAGACGAGGCCGAGCTTGCCGGGCTCCTTCACGACATTGGGAAGTACACCCGGGTTTTTCAGGAGCGCCTGCAGGGCCGGGCGAACGGCCTGGATCATTGGTCCCCCGGGGCATGGATCGCATTGTCGGATCCGGCGCGGGCGATTGCTGCTGCGCTCGCGATCCAAGGCCATCATGTCGGCCTCCAGAAGGGTGATCGGGCCTCTCTTCGCGCGATGGAGCCAGGTCGTCTTCAGGCAATGCATCCACTTGGGCTGAAGCTGACGGAGGCTGCCACCGAGCCGCTGCGGTTGTGCTTCCAGAGCGATGGTCTCCGGCTGCCCCAGGTGGCGAAGCCACTCTGCAGTGTTGCACAGATGGTGACGGCCGCGGCCATGCTGGATGTGCGAATGCTCTACTCTGCCCTCGTGGATGCCGACTTTTTGGACACCGAGCGCCACTTCCATGCGGAACGGCGTCCAGGGCTACCGTTGCAGCCAGAACGCGCGCTGGCGCTGGTACAGGCCCGCGTCACCGCTCTCAGACAACAGAGCGGATCCTCAACAGTGGCTTCGCCGAAGGTCCAATCGGTGCGCGATGATCTCTGGGCCGCATGCTTGGAGGCCGCCGCTGGCCCCCCGGGGCTCTATACCCTTTCGGCGCCAACAGGATCCGGCAAGACTCTCTCGATGCTCGGCTTCGCTCTCCAGCATGCAGTCGTCCATGCGAGCACAACAGAAGCGGGCCACCCTCGGTTTCGCCGGATCATCATGGTGGTGCCGTACCTCAGCATCATCGATCAGACGGTGAATCTGTATCGGAGCATCCTGGCCGAGGAGCTGGGCGCGGAATACATTCTGGAGCACCACAGCCTCGCCGGAACGCGCCTGGAATCGGCGCCCGAGGGTGGGGATGAGCTCGACTCGGAAAGCGAAGCCCGCCAGCGCGCGCGACAGCTCGCGGAGAACTGGGATGCGCCGCTGATTGTGACCACGAGCGTCCAGTTCTTGGAGTCACTCTTCGCAAACCGCCCGTCGGCGTGTCGCAAGCTTCATAATCTGGCGAACAGCATCGTGCTCTTCGACGAGGTGCAGACTTTGCCAATCCATCTGACGGTGCCCACGCTGGCCACCCTCTCGTGGCTGGCGAAGAGGTACGGGGCGACCATTGTCTTCTCTACGGCCACACAGCCCGCGTTTTCGCACCTGGACGAGCACGTGCGTGCTCTTGGCCACCCTGAATCGGGGTGGCAGCCGCGCGAGATCGTGCCGATGCACTACCGCCTCTTTGAGCGGACTGGGGAAGAGCGCCGCACGCGGGTACATTGGCCAAGTCCCGGGGAGCGCACCAGCTGGGACGAGTTGGCAGCCCGCGTGGCAGAAGAGGTGCGCGCAGCCGAGGCGAACGCTGAGAGCTCTGGACAGACGCTCTGTGTCGTCAATATGAAGCGACATGCCCTCGCTCTCGTGGATCTGCTACGCGAGCGCGGAGTCGAGCGTCTGCGGCATCTATCGACGAGCATGTGCCCTGCGCATCGCGCTGCAGTTCTCAGCGAGATCAAGGGATGGCTGGATCCCGCCCACCCGGAGCCCTGTTGTCTTGTGGCAACTCAGTGTATCGAGGCGGGAGTCGATGTTGATTTTGCCACCGTCTATCGTGCGCTCGCGCCACTAGATGCTATTGCCCAAGCCGCTGGCCGGTGCAATCGTCACGGACGGCGGCCAGTGGGCGATGTGGTCGTCTTCCGACCAGACGACGAGGAGCGTCTTTACCCCACTGATGCCTACCAACAGGCGGCGCTCGTGACCGACTCGCTGCTGCGCCGGCGCGGACCAGAGGGAATGGATCTTTACGACCCCGAGCTGTTCGCCACCTACTATCGCGAGCTGTATGATCTGGCCCGCCCACAGGAGCAGAGGGAAGCCCTACGGGATGCGATCCGCGCCCAGAACTTCCCCGAGGTGGCACGCCTCTACCGCCTGATCGAGAAGGATGCCGTCAATCTGCTGGTACGCTACCCGGAGGCCGAATCCGAGGTCGAGGCTCTCGCCGCGGAAGTGCGCCGCGAGGGCCTGACTGCCAGCTGGGTGCGCCGGGCTCGGCCCTATTCGGTCGCCATCTACCGCCCAGATCGCGCCATGCTCCAGAGCAGCTTTCTGGAGCCAGTGCCGCTGCGTGGCAAGGGCCGGGCCGGAGAGGCTCAGGACTGGTTCCTTTGCTTAGATCCCGAATGCTACGATCCCGATCTCGGCCTGAATCTTCCGGCCGGCTCGCGGAGTTTGGTCTTCTAGGCATGTTTGCCGTATGGAGTGGCCGTTTATGGAACGTATCTAAGAAGAATCTGCTCGTTGCCCGGCGGCTCCGCCGGGCAACGAATCGCCGCATGCGAAAGGAGGAACGGATATGACCCCCAACCGCCAGCTCCTGGAAGTCTGGGGGGACCTCGCGTGCTTCACTCGACCTGAACTGAAGACGGAGCGGGTGTCTTACCCCTTGATCACCCCCTCGGCGGCGCGCGCCATCTTCGATGCCATCTACCACAAGCCGAAGTTCATCTGGCAGGTGCGCCGCATCGAGGTGCTGCCACCACGGCATGGCAGCGCTGCTTGGGACGCCTCTGGAGCACCGCGCTTCATCGCCCTTCGACGCAATGAGATGAAGGATCACAGCTGGAGCACCGACGAGATCATCCAGTGGGCGCTTGGAAAAGCGGAGCCCAAACCCCTCTTTGCGGACGCTGACAAAGAGGTGCTGGGCACGGATGAACGCGGGCGAACGCAGCGCCAGACGATGGCGCTGAGAGACGTGCGCTATCGCCTCCATGCCGAGATACGCCCCTGGCCAGAGTTCCAGAGCGAGCTTCCAGCGATGGAAGCTCAGTTCCGACGCCGGGCGGCTGCCGGGCAGTGCATCTATCAGCCCTACCTCGGCTGCCGCGAGTTCCCCGCCTACTTCCGGCTGTGCGAAGATAAGCCCGCAGAGCCCGCCGCGCCCATCAACCTCGACGTAGGCTGGATGCTCTACGACGTCTTCGATCTGTCACGCCCTGGCAGCAGTACCGATGCCGCATGCATCAGCTTCTTCCGAGCGGTGGTCCGTTCTGGGGTGCTGGATGTACCCGAATACGCCAGTGACGAGGTGCGCAAGCCATACGGAAGGGGGAACCATGATTGACCGCCTGGTGAGCTATGCGCGCTCCGAGGGCCTGATCGCAGAGCCTGGCTTCACGCCCAAAGAGGTGAAGTGGGCCGTGGATATCTCGGATGGGCGCTACGCGGGTCTTCTATCGCTGGGAGATCCCGAGCTGAAGCGCCATTCGGGCCGCCGATTTCCCTGCTGCCCGGATCTCTCACAACCCGAGTTGACGGTGTTCAAAGGCGTGGGAACCCATTTCCTGGTAGCCGCCTGCGACCAGGTTGCCCTCTACCCAGAGCCTGATCCGCGTAAGCGGGAAGGTTGTAAGACGCTACAGAAGCACGCCTTCTTCATCAGACTGCTCCGCGACGCATCCGAGGATGTTCCACAGCTAGCGGCCGCAGCGAGCGTTCTGGAAGATCCTTCAGTCCTGGAGAAGTTGCGCGCCGATCTGGCAGCGCATAAGGCGAAGGCAACCGACAGGATCACCGTTCGGATCGATGGAGACTTCCCGGTCGAAAGCGATGCCTGGCATCCCTGGTGGCGGCGATTCCGCATGAGTATCGCAAAGAGAAAGGCCGAAACCGGGAAGAGGCCGAGCCAGGGCCGGCCTATGGTTTGCCTTGCCACGGGCCAGCTGGTGGAGCCCGAGCCGACACACCCGAAGATCAGCGGTCTCGTCGATGTGGGCGGCCAATCGGCAGGCAGCGTGCTCATTGGCTACGATAAGGCCGCCTTCCGCTCCTACGGTCTCAGCCAATCCGAGAACGGCGCTATGTCGGCCGAGACCGCGACTGCCTATCGAGAGGCGCTGAACCACCTTCTCAGTCACCACAGCCGCAAGCTGGTTGGTGCGAAGGTGGTCCATTGGTATCAGGGGCGCGCCAAGGTGGAGAAGGAGGAGGACCCCATCGCCTGGCTAGATGAGCCCCCCGAAGAGGAGCGCGAGCAAGAGGCGCTCCAGCAGCAGGAGAGTTCTGCGGCACAGCGACGCGCCGCGGAACTCCTCGACGCGCTGCGCACGGGCAAACGCCCCGATCTCCTCGACAGCCGGTACTGCGCGCTCACTCTCTC
The DNA here is from genome assembly GCA_012512265.1 of Armatimonadota bacterium. Lineage (GTDB taxonomy): Bacteria > Armatimonadota > JAAZEB01 > JAAZEB01 > JAAZEB01 > DUUU01. The sequence goes on from JAAZEM010000056.1 coordinate 33,275, forward strand.
CGGGAGCGGAGGACGCGTGATGGTACGCGAGTGGATGGAAGGCGCTTTCGAGGAGCTGGTATCGAACGTCAATGCGTGGTTCAATGACTTTTCCATCGTCCGCCGTGACGGTACGGGCCTCACCTCGCCCCCCAAGTTCCTGGCGGTTCTAGCCAGTACTGCGCGCGAGTTGAACGACGTTCCTGCCCCACACGCGAGTGTGCTGTGGCAGGCAGCTGTCAACGGCCGGCCCATCCCGCGCCAGGTGATGGCGCTTGCCCTTGCTCGGGTGAGGATCGCTTTGATCCGGGATGATCCCGTCAGCCATGCGGGGATGGGCTTGCTCAAGGCATATCACATTCGCAAAGGAGGTATGATGACACCCTACTTGAACGAAGAACACCCAGAGCCGGCATACCACTGCGGCCGGCTGATGGCCCTGCTGGCTCGCGTCCAGTACGCTGCTCTTGGCGACGTGGGAGCGGGCCTGGTGCAACGCTACTACGCCGCGGCGAGCGCCACTCCTGCCCTTGTCCTGGGCCGACTTATCCGGACCAGCCAGTTTCATCTGAACAAGCTCGAACCGGGGCTCGCATACTGGCATGAGACGAGGATCGCCCAGGTGTGGGGACGCATCAGGGATCGAGTCCCCGCTGTGCTCTCGCTCGAAGAGCAGAGCCTCTTCGCTCTCGGCTATTACCAACAGCTCGCTTTCGACCGCAGCACATCGCCCACTAGCAACCAGAAGGAGAACAACCATGCCTGAACCCATTCAGAACCGCTACGAGTTCCTGTACCTGTTCGACTGCGAGAACGGCAATCCGAATGGTGACCCGGATGCCGGCAATGCCCCCCGGATCGACCCGGAGGATATGCATGGCCTGGTCTCCGACGTGGCGCTCAAGCGGCGCATCCGCAACTACGTGCAGATTGCGCGCGAGAACCGGATGCCCAATGCCATCTTTGTGCAGCATGCCACCAACCTGAACCGGCAGATCCTGCGCGCCCACGAGGAGACGCCGGGCGGATATCAGGAGAAGGTGCGCACCAAAAGCAAGGTGGAAGCGGCGCGCGATTGGATGTGCGCCAATTTCTACGACGTGCGCACCTTCGGCGCCGTGATGAGCACCGGGCCCAACGCCGGCCAGGTCCGCGGCCCGGTGCAGCTCTCCTTCGCCCGCTCCCTGGATCCCGTGCTCCCGATGGAGGTAGCTATCACCCGGATGGCCGTGGCTGAGGAAGTGAAGGGGAAGAAGAGCAGCGCCGAGTATGCCGCGTGGGAGGCGGAGCAGGACGAGGATAAGCTGCGTACGATGGGCCGCAAGTCACTGATCCCCTACGGACTATACGTCGCGAGAGGCTTCATCAGCGCGCACCTCGCGAGCGGCACCGGTTTCTCCGAGGCAGACCTGGCGCTCTTCTGGGAGGCCCTCCTCAGCATGTACGACCACGACCGGTCGGCCAGCAAAGGGATGATGTCAGCACGCGGTCTCTACATCTTCCGGCATGTCGGAACGGATACCAATCCGCAGCAGTGCGCTCGCCAGGCGATCCTCGGGTGCGCGCCAGCCCACCGGTTGCTCGACCTGGGAACGACCTCGGAGGATACCGAGCACATCGTATCCATCTACCGGCTGGACGCGACGAAACCGGCGCGGTGCTTCGCTGACTATGCCATTGCCGTGCATCCGGATCGGCTTCCTGCCGGCGTCGAGCTGTACACGGCGTCTCTTGAGGGGGGGAGCGTCAGGCTCTCGCGTCTTGTCGGCTGAAGGTGCTCTCGCCAGGCATAGAGGGTCTACCACATGGCTGCTGATGATGAGGGAGTGATGCTCTCCGCCATCGATCACTATGCCTACTGTCCGCGGCGCTGCGCGCTGATCCACGTGGAGCAAGTGTGGGACGAGAACGTCTTCACCCTCCAGGGGGCAGCGCTGCACGAGCGCGCCGATGAGGGCTTCACGACGTTTGAGGCGGGCAAGCGCATTGAGCGCGCACTCCCCCTCTGGTCTGAGGAGCTGGGCCTCATCGGCAAGGCGGATACCGTGGAGTTCCTCGCGGACGGCAGCGTGCGCCCCGTGGAGTATAAGCGGGGCGCGCGCGCCGCGCGCGCGCAAGACGATCTCCAGCTATGCGCCCAGGCGCTCTGTCTGGAGGAGATGCTGGGGGTGCCGGTCACCACCGGCGCCATCTTCTACCATGCCTCGCGGCGCACCCGCGAGGTGGTCTTTGACGACAAACTGCGCGCTGCCACCCGGGAGGCGATCGCCCAGGTACGCGACCTGCTGCGCACCGGGCGCATCCCCCCGCCGGTGAACGACGCGCGCTGCCGCGATTGCTCGCTCCTTCATGCCTGCCAGCCTCAGGCACTCGCCGCTGCGGCCGGGCTGGACGAAGACGAGCTCTTCACCCCGCCGAGCGACGAGGAGATGGAAGAGTGATCCAGCAATTTCTCAACACGCTCTACGTGCAATCGCCAGAGGCTCACGTCCGGCTCGACCATGACACGCTGCGGGTAACCATTGGCGAGGACGAGGCCGCGCGCGTGCCCCTGCACCACCTGGGAGGCGTAGTCCTCTTTGGCGGTGCCTCGATGAGCCAGGGGGCGCTGGAACGCTGCGCTGAAGAAGGCCGCGAAGTCACCTTTCTCAGCCTGAATGGGCGTTTTCGGTTTCGGGTGGAGGGCCCGACGAGCGGCAACGTCCTCCTCCGTCTGGCGCAGATGGATGCCCATCGCGATCAAGCTCGTACGTTGGAGATCGCGCGCCGGTCGGTGGCGGCCAAGATCCATAATAGCCGGCTCGTGCTCTTGCGCGGAGCGCGCGACGCCCGTTCTGAAGAGGACCGCGAACGCCTCACTGAGGCAGTGTGCGCTCTTGAGGAATTCCTCGCCACGGCAACGACCGCATCCTCGGTGGATACCCTTCGCGGGATCGAGGGGGAAGTGGCTGCCTGGTACTTCAGCGTCTATGGCCGCCTTCTGACGGTACCAACGGCGGAGTTTGCCTTCGCCCAGCGCACGCGCCGCCCCCCGCGCGACCGCGTCAACGCGCTCCTCTCCTTTCTCTACTCCATTCTGACCCACGACTGTGCCGGTGCGGTGGAGGGAGTAGGCCTCGACCCGCAGATCGGGTTCCTCCACTCCGTGCGTCCTGGGCGCCCGGGCCTGGCCCTGGATCTGGCCGAAGAGTTTCGCGCCGGCCTGGTGGATCGGCTGGTGGCCACGCTGATCAACCGGCGTCAGGTGAGGCCCGATCACTTTGAGGTGCGCGAGGGTGCCGGAGAGAGCGTGATGCTCACCGAGGAGGGCCGCAAAGCGGTCCTGGTCGCCTATCAGAAGCGGAAGCAGGAACGCGTTGCACATTCCCTCTTGAAGGAGGAAGTGCCTCTTGGTCTGGTGCCTCACCTGCAGGCGCGCCTCCTTGCTCGCCACCTGCGGGGCGAGCTTCCGCTTTATCCGCCGTTTCTCTTTGGCCGGCGGCGCCAGGGAAGGGGGAAGAGAGATGCCTAATCGCATCGATGTGGTGGTGACCTACGATGTGAACACCCTCACCAAGGAGGGTCGCCGCCGGCTGCGCCAGGTTGCCAAGGTGTGCGAGGGATGTGGCCAACGCGTGCAGTGGTCCGTCTTCGAATGCCGAGTCACTGAGACCGAGCTGGAACGCCTGCGCCAGCGCCTGTGCAAGACGATGGATGCCGATGAGGACAGCATCCGCATCTATCGCCTGCGCGGCCGGCGGCAGGAGGTGGTGGAGGCATATGGCCGCGACGGCTATGTGGATTTTGAGGAGCCCCTGATCCTCTGACAGGCAGACAGCGTGCGCGAACCGGAAGCGATTCGGATTTCGCCGGCACGTTCGCGCAGGATTCACTGGGCCAGAGACGAATTTCCGAGTGACTCACCGGTGCGCCGGCCGCGAAAAACGGCCGGGAAGGGTGATGTCACAGCCGTAGCACCGGGCCTCCGGGCCCGGTGAGGATTGAAACAGATCCTGCGCCGGCTGTGCCGGCGCAGGCACCAGGTAGCACCGGGCCTCCGGGCCCGGTGAGGATTGAAACTGCGTTGAATACGTTCCAAGCGCTCGGAGAGGCGGTAGCACCGGGCCTCCGGGCCCGGTGAGGATTGAAACTCCCCACGGCGCAAGAAGTGACGTACCACTTCGAGGTAGCACCGGGCCTCCGGGCCCGGTGAGGATTGAAACGGTAGGGTCGGTTTCAAACCTATTATCTACCCCACGCGTAGCACCGGGCCTCCGGGCCCGGTGAGGATTGAAACGCCGACGGGGAGTGGTCTTCGTTCCATTGCTCTCATGTAGCACCGGGCCTCCGGGCCCGGTGAGGATTGAAACTCGTCGTAGATCACCTGCAGGTCGTAGTTGCCGGTGTAGCACCGGGCCTCCGGGCCCGGTGAGGATTGAA
>JAAZEM010000057.1 GCA_012512265.1 Armatimonadota bacterium
ATGCCCCGGGGCATTGATCGCCACCCCGTACTTTCGGTTCGGCTTGAGGGAGATCGGCACCGAGAAGGTGCGGCCGTCCGGAGAGAGCACCACCGGTGGCATCCCTTCCCAAGGGAGCTCTCGCCCGGTAATCGGCCCGAGATAGTACTTGTTCGCCTGCATCGGCTCGCTGAAGGTGATCTCGAGCGTTGTGATCCCCGGGTCCGCGGCCTTCTCGCCATTGGCTGGCACAGTGCGAACAACCCGCGGGCCAGTCGGAGCCTGGGCGGGGCGGGCAGGCGCAGCATGGAGAGTAGATGCGGCCCCGGTGAGTGCCGCCGCAAGAGCGAATATGCGAAGGAGTCCTGTCATGGCGACCTCCTCGGCCTCCCATCTCGGGGGCGAAGATTGCTACAGCCGTACAACATGATGATGGCGGCACTATGATAACATAGCGCCGCTGAGAAGTCAACGCATGCCCCAGTTGGCGTGAGATTTCCGAGAGAACAGAGCTCCGGGCGCGGATCCCACTTTCCGCCCGCATCCCGCGACGTGGCGAAAGCCATGAATCTTTATTCGTCGCGCCGTCTGTTTGCCCCTCGCTCTCTGGCGAAGGAGATCCCGCCAGGCTGTCAAACATCGTTTGTGTTGGGCCGGTTGGCAGGAGCAGGAAGGGATGGCGAGTTGAGCAGGCAAGGCGAGACGAGGGCGCGGGTGTTTGAGTTTCTCTGCGGCTTTACGCGGCAACACCATCGCTCGCCGACAGTGCGCGAGATTGGCCGTGCCTTAGGCCTGCGCTCCTCCGAGACGGTCCACCGCCATCTGGTGGAGCTGGAGCGTGAGGGGAAGATCCGCCGGATTTCTACTCCCAACTCCTTCGTGATTGAGATCCTGGATGCCGAGGAGCTGTGGCTGGCCCAACCGGCAAGCGTAGCCGTGCCCCTCGTTGGGCGAGTCGCCGCAGGCGCCCCCCTCCTGGCCGCGGAACATCGAGAAGCGGTTTATGCTCTCCCGAAGGAGTGGGTGGGCGAGGATCCGACGTTCATGCTCCGCGTGCGCGGCGAGAGCATGATTGAGGCAGGTATCTTCGATGGCGACTATGTCATCGCTCGCAAGGAGGAAACGGCGCGCGATGGCGACATGGTCGTGGCCCTGGTCGATGGCGAGGAGGCCACCATCAAGTACTTCTTTCGCGAGCCCGACCGCTATCGCCTCGAGCCGGCCAACCAAGCGATGGCGCCGATCTACTCGCACGATGTGCGCATCCTGGGCAAGGTGATCTGGGTGGTGCGGCGCGTGGGGTAGGCGGTCCGTGCAGGAGCGGCCTGGATAGGCGCCGAATCACCGCGTTGGGCATGGTCCTGGCTCCCCGAGCGGGGCCGCAATCTTGATTTTGGGGGCAGTCTGATGAGCGATGCCGTTGCGCGGCGGTTGGTGCTGCGCGCCTCGCGCCTGATCGATGGCACGGGCGCGGCGCCCACGGATGATCCCGTATTGGTGGTGGCGGATGGACGAGTCGAGGCAGTCTGCCAGGGCGAACTGCCGCCCGCGCTTCGGGATGGCGCCGTCTTCCTTGACCTGCCGGGCCAGACACTCTTGCCCGGGCTGATCGACTCGCACGTCCACCTCGTCTTTGACGCAGGACCCGACCACGCTGCGGTTCGCCGCCGGTTGGCCGAGGAGGACGACCAGGATCTCCTTCTACGCGCGCTCCATAATGCCCAGACGTTGCTACGCGCCGGTATCACCACGGCGCGTGACTGTGGCGACCGGGGTTTCGTCACTCTCAAGGTGCGGCGCGCCATCGAGGATGGGCTCTTCTCCGGCCCGCGCCTCCTCTGTAGCGGACCGCCGATCACCACGACGGCCGGCCACCTGCACTACTGCGGGCTGCACGCCGACTCCCTCGATGACGTGCGCCGGGCTGTGCGGGGCGTCGTCGAGCGGGGCGCCGATTACGTGAAGATCGTCGCGACCGGGGGCATGATGACTCCCGGGAGCAACCCCCGCCGCTGCCAGTTCTCCCCCGAAGAGCTGAAGGTGGCCGCCTCCGAGGCGCACCGGCTTGGCAAGCGGGTCGCGGCGCACCTGCTTGGCGTGGAGGGGATTCAGCCCTGCCTGCAGGCCGGCATCGACACCTTCGAGCACTGTAGCTGGATGGCGCGCGATGAGGCGGAAGAGTTCGACTTCCGCCCGGAACTGGCGCGCGAGATTGCCCGGAGCGGCATCACCTGCGGGCACACGATGGTGGGCCTCTACCGCGACCTCCTGCCCGACCGGGAGGCACCCGAGGCGGTGCAGGTAGAGCAACTCGAACAGCTGCGCGCCCTGCAAGAGCGCTTCGCGCGGATGCGCGAGCTTGGGATCAGGATGATGCTTTCGAGCGATGCTGGCGTGGCCGGGACTCGCTTCGACCGTTTCGTCGATGGCCTGGAAGTGGCCGTCGTCGCGATGGGCATGTCACCCCTAGCGGCCATTGAGGCGAGCACGCGCGTGCCGGCAGAGGCGCTCGGCCTGGGCGATGAGATCGGCACGCTGGTGCCTGGGAAGCGCGCGGATATTGTGGCCGTGAAAGGCGATGCTTCGGCCGATATTACCGCCCTAAAGCGCGTCTCGCTCGTGATGCGCGACGGGCGAGTCCTCCACAGCGCCAGCACAGCAGCTTGACCAGCCCCGGGTGAGCCAGCCCCCGGCGTGCCTGGCCCCGAGAGTAGATCCGGCGCCGGTGACGTTACCTGCTCTCCATGTGCCGGCTGAAGGTGACCGCCTTCCACGCGATCACCACCAGGATAGCCCCGAGCACCGCCGGGATCAGACCTTCGCGCCCAAAGAAGATCGTGGCGACCAGGCTGCCGCCGACGCCAGCCAGAGCGGTCTCCAGACAGCCGCGCGGCCCTCCCGAAGGCTGGATCAGGCTCACGATCCCGTTGGCGATCAGACCCACGATGGCGCCGATAAGGAGTGCCCACAGGATCTTGACCGCAGCGCCCACGACGATGAACGCGACGATAGCCAGCAAGATAATGGTGATCAGCAGCGCCAGCCACTCCATGGCGTTTCCTCCATCCCTCTGCTTTCCCCTTACTCTGGCGTGCTAACCACCTGCTTCACGTGACGAGGGCCCGCGGTGGGGGCAAACAAGTGCTTGCAAACCGCCCGCTTCCCATGCTATAATGGGACACACGCGCTATCCTCACGCAGCCTCGTCGTGCAAAGGTCAAGAGCCCATGAGCAGCCCAGGCGGCCAAGATGGCCCCGTCTCTGGTTTCGGAGAGAGCGCCCATGCCTCGGGGCCCGGCAAGGAGGCGAAGGCACGCCGGCTGGGCCAGGTCTTCACGCCCGATCCCGTGGCCGATCTGATGGCCTCGCTCTGCATTGACGATCCGGACGCGGAGGTTTTCGACCCCTGCATCGGGGAGGGGGCCCTGCTTCTCGCTGCGGGGCGGCGGCTCGCAGCGTTGGGGAACGCGGAGTGGCACCGGCAGGTGTGGGGGCTGGAGGTCGATCCCGAGGCGCTGGCGGTTGGCCGTCGGCGCGTGGCCGAGGCGGCGGGCGTGGAGCCGGAGGCGATTCGCGTCACCCGGGGAGACTTCCTGGATCTGCCACCCCCATCTCTGGGAATGCCGGAGGGGCGTCTCCTCGATCTGGAGCTCGGGGGGCCGGCGGGAGAATCGGCGCTGTGTGATGTGGCGCTGATGAATCCCCCCTACACCCGCCAGGAGAGGCTCGCTCTCGAGACGAAGGCGAGAGGCGGCGCGCTCAGCCGGCGCGCAGGGCTGCACGCCCATTTTTGGATGCACCTGGCGCGCTTCGTGCGCCCGGGGGGATGGCTGGGAGCAATCACTCCGTCCACCTGGCTCTCGGCAGAGTATGGTCGCGAGTTGCGGGCGTTTCTGCTGAAGCACTTCCGCATCCACTTCGTGATCGGGTTCGAGCGCGACGTCTTCCCGGATGCCACGGTCGAGGCGTGCGTTACCATCTTGGAGAAGCGCGCCGGATGCACGGATGCGGGTGCTCCGCCGCCGGTGCGTTTCCTCTCGCTTTCCGCGGGCGCCGAATGGCTGGCCGCTGCGAGCGAGGCAGCCGGGCGCGAGTGCGATGGGGAGGGGCCCGGTTACCGGCTCCGGGTGGTACCCCAGGCAGAGCTTGTCGCGGAGGAGGGGTGGAACCGCTGGTTCCTTCATCCGTCCACCGCGCGCGCCGTGCGGGCGATCCGGTCGGCCTCGGCGGGGAGGGTGCCGCTCGAAGCAGCGGCGCGCATACGACGGGGGCTCACGACCGGGAATAATCGTGTCTTCTTTCTCGATGCGGCTCAGGCTGCGCGCCAGGGAATTGAGGAGCGCTATCTGAGGCGGGTGGTGCGCTCCCCGCGCGAAATCATCGGGCTGGACACGGAGAGCGTCGCGCAGCCGGGGCTCGTGCTTTTTCCTCCCGGGCCGGACGAGGGGGGATCGCGCGCGGCGGAGTATCTGCGCGAGCAGGGCGTCGTGACATCGGCTTACCTGCCAACAACGCCGCCGGAGCCGGCGCCGCTTCTCTTTGGCTACGCGGTGCGCGCGCGCAAAGCGTTCTTCCGCAACTCGGCGGGCTTGCTGGCGAGCGACAACTTCTTCGAGGTGATCCCGCGCCGCCCAGAGGAGACGTCGGTGCTCTTCGCGCTGCTCAACTCGGTGGTGGCGGCGCTGCATCTGGAGGCGCATGGGCGCGGGCAGGGACGCGGGCTGCTGAAGATACAGCGCTATGAGCTGGCCGGTCTCCAGCTGCCCGACCCGGCGCGGATGGATCCCGTGGCCCGGCGAGAGTTGGAGGCGCTGGGCGAGGAGCTGCGTCAGCATCCCGAGGAGGAGGGCATCCGCGCCGCGTTGGATTACCTGGTGGCGCGCCTGCTGGGGCTGGACGCGGTGGAGCTGCGCCGGGCAGAGCGCGAGCTGGCCTCGGCGCGGCGGGTGAAATCGCTGTCCCGCGGCGCTGTAGTGAAGGGTCGTGAGGTGGAGTGGACCGCCTCTCCTGCACGCCCAGGTCAGGCTGAGAGGGATGCGTTCCATCCCGCTGGGGAGGCTATCTGGGGAAGTGGTGCGCTGCGTGGGGCCCGGTAGCGCGTATGATTCCTTGGCCCGGAGGGGGCTGTGGCGAAGCAATCTTACTTCCAGAGTCGGTATCTGGCGCACAAATACTGGGGCCGCCGGCCGTGGTACGTGGTGCGCGGGCTGATCCAGGAGAACACCAACGAGGGCGATCTCGTCCTGGACTCCTTCTGCGGCAGCGGCACCACCGTGATCGAGGCGCTCGCCACGGGCCGCCGGGCCATTGGCGTCGACTTGAACCCGATGGCCTGCTTCATCACCCG
>JAAZEM010000058.1 GCA_012512265.1 Armatimonadota bacterium
ACCATTACTTACGCCGATCCCGGGTGGAAGGTGCTGGCGCGAGATACCGCCGGCCAGCCTGCCATCCTCGAGGCGGCGATTGGCCAGGGCCGGATCCTGGTGATCGAGCCGAGCCTGGACCGCATCGCCGCCGGGAAGGAGACGGTGCCGGAGGGCGTGCGCGTAGAGGATTGCCGCCGCTTCATCGAGAACCTGATCTTGTGGGCCATTGGCGGTTGATCCGTCAGAGCATAGCGTGCAAAGGCCAGCGAGTGCACGGCCCTGAACGGCGCTTATCGAGGTTGCGGCCAGCCCGATGGCGCAGGGGAGGCGCCGCTTGGGATGCGCGCCGGACTGGGCTGACGCTCCGGTGCGCCTGCGATGCCGTAAACCGGGCTGCCACGGCGGTCGCGTTCAAGGAGGAGCCAATGAGACGCATGCGGAGTTGTGAGAGCGGTTTCACGCTGATTGAGCTGCTAGTGGTCATCGCGATTATCGCCATTCTGGCGGCGATTCTCTTCCCCGTTTTCGCGAGGGCGCGGGAGAACGCGCGCAAGTCGAACTGCCAGAGCAACCTGAGGCAGATCGCGATGGGGCTGGTGCAGTACGTGCAGGACTATGACGAAAAGATGCCGCACTGCCGCTACACGCCGGATTCGAACCAGTTGCCGTCGCCCTTCACCAGCGCGATGGTCAACTACTCGTGGCCCCATCTGGTCGTGCCCTATCTGAAGAACACGGGCGTGATGAAGTGCCCCAGCGATGAACGCGCGCGCCCCACCTACCAGGGCAGTACGACCAACATGGAGGTGTGGTCGTACGGGCGTAACTATGGCTACTTCAACGGCGACAAGAAGGGGGCCGCGGAGGCCCTGGCGATGTCGGAGATCCCGCTCCCCGCGGAGACGATTATGCTTGGTGAGGGCGACAACTGCAACCGGATCGGCCCGCGGCAAGTGAACTGGCCGGGCAGCGGCACCATCTCTATCGACAAGCAGATCTCCGCGCAGCTCCTCGAGCCCCGGCATATGGATGGCATGAACTTCGCCTTCTTCGACGGGCACGTGAAGTGGTTCCGGCATGGGGGGACGCCAGCCCGTCTCTACTCCGTCGAGGAAGACTGAGCGGCCTCAGGATTCAGCCGGAACGGCCCTGGCGCCCCAACGGTCGCTGGGGCCGTTCCCACTCACGGGGCCGGCGAGGTCAATCCCCGCCGGCGAGTTCCTTGGCCATGCGGAGCGTCTCTACCGCGTAGCCGAGCGATTCGTAGAGGGTTCGTGCGGGAGTGTTGTGCGCGGCCACGTTCAGAGCGATCCGCTCCAGGCCGCGCGCGCGGGCCCACTCCTCGGCGCAGTCCATCAACCGCTTGCCCAGCCCCTTGCCCCGGCACGTGGGCGAGACGTACACCTCCAGCACGTAGGCGCGCGCCTCTCCCGTGAAACCGTGGCGGTTCTCCTGCACCCAGATGAAGCCGGCGCGTTTCCCCTGCCGGTTGCGCGCCACGAGTGCCGCGAAGGAATCTCCAGCAGCCGACCGAAACGCCTCGACCTGCGCGCTCACCTGACGGCGTACGTCGCGCGGGCTCAGGTGCCGCCGCAGATCGGGCGTCAGACTCTCCCATGCGGTGCGTTCGTAGCGGCGGAGCATCCAGGGCCAATCCTCCGGCGCGGCCGGCGCGACGGAGAACTCCGGCTTTTCACTCTCCGCAGCCATCGCTGTTGCCTCCGTGGCGCCGCGCGCCTGCATTGCGGGCCTATGCCCCCGGACCCGCGATAACCTCCACTCCCATGTAAGGAACCAACACCTCCGGCACGCGAATGCTGCCATCCTCCTGCTGATAATTTTCCATAATGGCTAGAATCGCCCGGCTGGTGGCAACGGCGGTGCCGTTGAGGGTGTGGACGAACTCGACCTTGCCGGTCTCGTTGCGCCGGAAGCGAATGTTGAGGCGACGCGCCTGATAGTCAGTGGTGTTGGATGTGGAAGTGACCTCGCCGTACTTGCCGCGGCCAGGGAGCCACGCCTCCAGATCATACTTCCGATAGGCGGGCGCGCCCAAATCTCCCGCGGCGGTGTCGATGACTCGGAAGGGGAGACCCAGGCCCTTGAAGATCTTCACCTCGATGTCGCGCAGGCGCTCATGCCAGGCATCGGAATCCTCCGGGCGGCAGAAGACGAACATCTCCACCTTGCTGAATTGGTGGACGCGATAGAGGCCGCGGCTCTCGCGACCGTAGGAGCCGGCCTCGGTGCGGAAGCAATGCGAGAGCCCGGCGTAGGCCTTTGGCAGGGCATCCTCAGCCAGGATCTCGTTCATGTGGTAGCCGCCCAGGGTGATCTCCGCCGTGGCGATCAGCGAGAGGTCACTCTCCTCGATGTTGTAAATCTGCTTCTCCTGACCCCTGGGGTTGAAGCCAATGCCCTTGAGGACCTCCTGCCGGGCGAGATCCGGCGTCACCATCGGAAGGAAGCCCTCCTGCAGCACCTGATGGAAGGCATACTGCTGAAGCGCCAGGTCGAGCGCCACCAACCCGCCCTTGAGATAGTAAAAGCCAGATCCGGCTACCTCCGCGGCATGGCGAAAGTCGATGAGGTCGGCCGCTTCGCCCAGCTCCACGTGGTCCTTGGGGACGAAGGGGAATTGGGTCGGCTCGCCCACCACCTGGAGGATGCGGAAGTCCTCCTCGCCGCCTTCTGGCACGTCCGGGTGCGTCAGATTGGGGATCTGCTCCAACAGATCGCGCCACTCGGCCTCAATCGCCTGGAGGTCGGCTTCCGCCCGAGCGATCTGGTCGCCGAGAGCACGCAACCGCTCGCGCTGCTCTTCGGTCGGCTTCCCTTTAGAGCCAGCCTTCCGTTCCGCCCGCAGCGCCTCCACCTTCTGCAACGTCTGCGTGCGGCGCTGGTCGAGCTGCAGCCACGCATCCAGGTTCAACGTCACGCGACGCCTCTCCAGGTTGCGCCGCACCTCTTCGGTATTCTCCCGTATCCATCTCGGATCCAACATGCTTTGCTATCCTCCAAGCGCGGCTCCTGGAAGTTGGCGGGAAAGCCGCGCACCAACGCGAACTCATATGGCCGACCGGTGGATGTGCGGACGGCCCGTGTAGAAGAGACTTCTCTGCAGCGCCCGCATACTCCTCGCTACAGGAAGGCGATGAGCACGCACATGAAGGAAGCCTCCCCTGAAGCGCGAACTCTCTCTGTGAGGTCTTCCGCAAAGGAACGAACCGGGTTTCAGGCGTCCGGGCCTGCCGGTGTTCCATGGGGAGAGGAGAAATCTTCGGAGTGAACAGAAAGCAGTACGGTTTTACGCTCATTGAGTTGCTGGTCGTCATAGCGATAATCGCTATACTTGCGGCAATTCTGTTTCCCGTGTTCGCGCGTGCGCGAGAGAACGCGCGCAAGGCAAACTGCCTGTCCAACATGAAACAGCTGGGACTGGCGGTGATGCAGTACGCGCAGGACTACGACGAAGTGCTCCCGCCGACCTACAACGGTGGCAGCACGACCTACACGTTGCCCAACGGGAATCAGCATACGGGCGCGGTGTTGTGGCCTACGCTGCTCTATCCTTACGTGAAGAACACAGGGGTATACGTCTGCCCCAGTGATCCCAAAAAGTGGACGGGCACCTACACGGGCGAGATGTCCTACGGGATGAACACCTTTCAAGAGGAAGAGGCGCTGGCAACGATCACCAACCCGTCCGAGACGATGTTCCTGGCAGAGGCGGGTGGCGGCGACTCCTACGTCCTGGATGGCGATCCCGGTGGTACCAATGAAGAGATGCTCGGCTCCGCGGCCTATCCCATGGTTCCGCGGCACGGCGACGGCCTGACGAGCCTCTTCTGCGATGGCCATGCCAAGTGGATGCCGGCCAAAAGCGTCCCGCCGTACAGCCTAAACAGCCGCTACTGGAACGGCGCCTACACCGGGACCAATCCGTAGCTCCTGGACACTTTCGGTGAGGGGCCCGCGCGCCGCCGCGATGGCGCGGGCCCCTTGGTGTTTATCGTCTCACTTCTCGATCGCGGCCTTGCGCGTCTGTGCCCGGCGGATCCGCTCGAGATCGAACTTCGGGCGCCGGTCGAAGGTGTAGATCCCGTTTTGCTCCTGATAGACGTCGGTGAGCTGGGTATAGCAGTAGCCAAACATCAGCGGGTTGTCGAGGAGCACGGCGCAGAGCCCTTCGAAGCGCTCATAGAACTCCTCCAGGCTCTTCGGGCGCTCGCCATATCCCCACGAATCCTCGCCCGGCCTCGCTTCGGGGTTCCACCAGATCCCCCCAAATTCGCTCACGAAGTAGGGCTGCCCCCGGTAGGGGATCGACCAGGGTCGGTCGCTGGGGCCATTCTGGAACGGCTTCCCCTCGGCCAGGCCGGCTTGGCGCTGGCGCAGCTTCTCCGGGTCCTGTTCGTAGTCGTGGCTGTCATAGATATCGGATTCCGGCACGCGGTGCGAGTAGCCGGAGGCATCGAGGACCGGGCGCGTGGTGTCCATCGCCTTGGTGGCGAGGAACATGCCGCGAGTGAGGTCGCTCAGCCCGGAGATCGCGTCGCCGATGGGCTGGCCTGTCTCGTTCAAGGGGCACCACCCGATGATCGACGGATGCGAGTAGTCGCGCTCCAGGACTTCGAGCCACTGCGTGATGTAGGTCGCCTCCGGGCGGTCGCGGTCGATGCCCCAATCGCCGAACTCGCCCCAGACCAGGTAGCCCAGTCGGTCGGCGTGATAGAGGAAGCGCTCCTCGAACACCTTCTGATGGAGGCGGGCGCCATTGAAGCCGGCCGCCATGCTCAGCTCGATGTCACGGCGCAAAGCCTCGTCGGTTGGCGCGGTGAGGATGCCGTCGGGATAGTAGCCCTGATCCAGCACCAGGCGCTGGAAGATCACCTCGCCGTTGATCTTCACCGCCTTGCCGTCGATGCTCACGCTGCGGAGGCCGGCATAGCTGGACGCCGAATCGATCACCTCCCCGTTGGAATCGAGGAGCTCGATCTCGATGTCGTAGAGGAACGGGTCGGAAGGCGACCAGAGGCGGCGGTGCTCGGCGGGGATCGCCAGGTCGAGGCGCGGGGCGAGGTCGAGGTCGGCGGCGCACTCGGCGGTGCAGACGACCTGGCCATTCGCCTTGAGCGCGGCGCGCAGGCGGAGGCCGGGGCGGTTGGCGGAGATCGGCTGCTCCAAGCGGATCATGCTCCCTGCCACGTCCGGCGTCAGCCGGGGCCGGCGCAGGGCGCACTCCGGGACCGGCTCCATCCAGACGGTCTGCCAGATGCCCGTCGTGCGCGTGTAGTGGCAGCCGAAGTTTTCGTAACGGGGAGACTGCTTGCCTCGGGGCTGGGGGGCGCGGGCGGAGTCGCGAGCGCGCAAGACGATGACGGCCGTCTCTCCAGGCTCGGCGACGCCGCTCAGGTCGCACGTGAACGGGGTGAACCCGCCCCGGTGCCGGCCGACCTCGACGCCGTTGACCCACACGGTGGCATCGTAATCAACCGCCTGGAAGTGGAGGAGTACCTTCCGGCCTTTCCACGCCCCGGGAATCTCGACCGCGCGGCGGTACCAGACGGCGTTGAGGAAGTCGGTGTTCCCGATTCCAGACAGCGTCGATTCGGGGCAGAACGGCACGAGGATGCGCCCGGCAAGAGGGCGCTCGCGCAAACCGCGCTCCAGGCCGGAGTCGCCGGCATCCACCTCAAACTCCCACTCGCCATTGAGGCACAGCCAGTCGCTGCGCACGAACTGCGGTCGCGGATACTCCGCCCTTGGCAGATCCATAACCGAACCCCTCTCTTGCGTATCCCCAGGAAGAGCTCTTCCTGGCTCAACGAGGCCGCCACTCCCCTGGGATTCCGAAATAAGGAGAGGACCGCCCTCATGCGCGGAGCTCGAAGCTCCGCGCTGCTTTCCGGCAAAGCCCCTTGGGGCTTCTCCTCCCAGCCACCGCCGTCTTGAGGCTTCTGGGAGTATCCCCAACCCAGCCCGGCAGGGCTTCGCTCGCAAGCAGCGCGGTGATTTATCGCCGCGCGCCGGATTGCGCCCTGCCACCGAGGCTTCGGATTCCTTAGTGTCGGAATCTCAGGCCATTCCCTCTCGTGGCAGCCTCTCGGCGTTCTTCGCGACGAGGCACGGCCCTCTTCCAGCCGGCCTCCAGGCGCCAGGGGGGCGCCCTGCGTCTCCAGTTCGGTAGCCCGGGGGGAACTCTCCTGCCGTGGGCCGAATCTTCACGCGTGTGTGCCCGACTGTTCATGACCAGATCGCGGAGCAGCCGCCGAATGCCAGGCCCCGCCAAGGCGGGCACGCCGTCGGAGGTTTCATGCCTGATTATATCGTCTCGGTGATGGCGCGCGACCGGGCGGGGATTGTCGCCGGGGTCTCCTCGGCGCTTTACGACCTGGGCGCGAACATCACCCACCTGAACCAGACCGTCGTGCGCGGTTACTTCACAATCATCCTTTCTGCGTCGCTGCCGGAAGGCGTGGAGATCGAGACCGTGCGCCGCCGCGTCGAGAGCGCGGGCAGCCCGGGAGAGCTGCAGGCCGTCGTGGCACCCTATGCGCCGGTGCCGCCCGCGGTGGCCGGCGGGGGCGAGGCGTTCATCCTGGCCGTCCTGGGGCGCGACCGCCCGGGGATCATCGCACGCGTCACCGGCTACCTGGCGGAGCAGGGGATCAACATCGAGGAGTTCACGGCCAACGTCGTCGAGGGCAACTTGGTGCTCATCCTGAGCGTTCGCGTGCCCGCCTCGCTCGACATCGCCGGGGTGCAGAGCGCCATCGAGGCGGTGGGGCAGGAGTTTGGGATTACGGCCAGCCTGCAACATGAAAACGTCTTTCGCGCGACGAGCGAAGTGCATGCCGTCGCGCGGCTGCGCTCCGCCCGGCGGTAAAGGGCCAGGGGCCCGCTGCCCTCAACCATGCTCTAAGGGAAAGAGATGCTCTCATCCGAGGATATCCTGACGACTGTTTCCATGCTCCAGAACGAGCACCTCGACGTGCGTGCCGTCACCCTGGGGATCGATCTCTTCTCGTGCGCCGACCGAGACCCGGAGACGCTCTGCCGCCTGGCGCGGGAGAAGATCCTGCGCCACGCCGGGGGCATCCAGGAGGCGTGCCAGCGCGCCGTGGAGCGCTATGGCATCCCGATCGTCAACCGGCGCATCGCGCTCAGTCCGGTGGCGCCACTTGTGGCGGAGCATGAGCCAGAAACGCTGCTGCGATTCGCGCGCATGCTCGACGCGGTTGCCGAGGAAGCAGGCGTCGATTTCATCGGTGGCTGGACGGCCCACGTGCAAAAGGGGATGACGCTCGCCAGCCGGGCGCTGATCGATTCCCTTCCCGACGTCCTCTCGGAGACGACCCACCTCTGCGCGTCGGTGAACGCTGCCTCGTCGCACGCCGGGATCAATATGGATGCCCTCTTACTCCTGGGGCGCAAGATCCGCGAGATGGCCGAGCGCACCGCCGACCGCGACGGCTTTGCCTGCTGCAAGCTGGTCATCTTTGCCAACCAGCCGGAGGACAACCCCTTCATGGCGGGTGCCTACAAGGGCCTGGGCGAGCCGGAGTGCGTGGTGAACATCGGTGTCAGCGGCCCGGGCGTGGTGAAGCGCGCCATCGAGCGCCTGCGCCAGTCGGGCGAGCCGCTCACCCTGGGGGATATCGCCGAGGAGATCAAGCTGACCGCATTTCGGGTGACCCGCGTGGGTGAGCTAATCGGGCGCGAGGTGGCCGCCTCCCTGGGCGCCGAGTTTGGGATCGTGGACCTCTCGCTGGCGCCGACGCCCTCGGTGGGCGACAGCGTGGGCGAGATCCTCGAGGCGATGGGTGTGCGCCACGTTGGCGGCCCGGGCTCGACCGCGGCGCTGGCGCTCCTCAACGATGCTGTGAAGAAGGGAGGCGCCTTCGCCTCGTCGTCGGTGGGCGGTCTCTCCGGGGCGTTCATCCCGGTGGCGGAGGATGCTGCTCTGGCGGCCGCCGCGGAGGCCGGCCACCTGCGCGTGGAGAAGCTGGAGGCGATGACCGCCGTCTGCTCCGTGGGCCTCGATATGGTGGTGCTCCCCGGCGACACCACGGCGGAGACCCTCGCTGCGCTGGCCGCCGACGAGCTGGCGATCGGCGTCGTCAACCGGAAGACAACGGCGGTGCGCCTGGTGCCGGTGCCGGGCAAGCGCGCGGGCGACCGCGCCGTCTTTGGCGGGCTGTTCGGCGAGAGCCCGATCCTCCCGATCCCGACGGGCGCCTCCGATGACTTCGTTCGCCTGGGCGGGCGGATTCCCGCGCCCCTGGTCAGCCTCAACAACTGACCCGCTCGCTTCAGATGTAGTACATCTCGGCTGGGGCGTTGTGCTCCTCGTCGGGCGGCTGGAGAAGTAGCGCGCCTGGTTCCTTGGGACGCACGCAGACGACCATCTCCGGCGCGAGCGCGAGCTCGTGGTAGCGCTCGCGGGGAAGCTCCACGTGCACCGGATCGCCCCACTCCGCGACGAGATCGAGCTTTACCAGGGGGCCCGCGGCGTTCACGTGGCGCACGCGCGCCCGGAAATGGCCCTCGCCATTCGCCTCGCGCGAGACGTCCAACAGGTGCGGGCGGGTGAGGGCGATGGCGGTGCCCTCTTCCCTCGCCAGGCCGTTCGGAAGCGGGAGCGCGAGCGTTCCCAGGTGGGCGTATCTGCCGCGCACGCGGAGGCGCAGCCGGTTCACGCTGCCCAGAAACTGGTAGACAAAGGGTGTGGCCGGCTTGTGATAGACCTCTTCGGGCGTGCCCACCTGCTCGACGCGCCCGGCGTTCATCACCACCACCTGATCCGCTACCTCGAGCGCCTCCTCCTGGTCGTGGGTGACGAAGACGCTCGTGATCTTCAGCTCTTCATGGAGCCGGCGCAGCCACGCGCGCAGGTCGCGGCGAACGCGGGCATCCAGGGCGCCAAACGGCTCGTCGAGGAGGAGCACCTTGGGGCGCACGGCGAGCGCGCGGGCGAGGGCCACGCGCTGGCGCTGTCCGCCCGAAAGCTGCGAGGGCATCCGGCTGGCGTAGTCTTCCAGCTCCACCAGGCGCAACAGCTCCTTCACGCGCCCGCGGATCTCCTCCTCCGAAGGCCGGGAGCGCCGTGGCTGCACGCGCAGGCCAAACGCCACGTTCTCGAACACCGTCATGTGTCGGAAGAGGGCGTAGTGCTGGAAGACGAAGCCGACCTGGCGGTCGCGCGCGCTGAGCGGCGTGGCATCCACGCCGTGAAGGAAGAGCTGGCCCTCGTCGGGCATCTCCAAGCCCGCGATGATGCGGAGGATGGTCGTCTTCCCCGAGCCGGACGGGCCGAGTACCGCCGCGAGCTGGCCCGTGGGAATCGTCAGCGAGACCTCGTTCAGCGCGGTGAACGATCCAAAACGCTTTGTCAGGCGATCAATCTGGATGCTCATGCGAGTTCCTCGGAGTCTTGTCCGGCGCGGCCGGACCGTCGGGCGAGCAGGCTCTTGGCCGCCAGGGTGACCAGCGCGAGAAGCGTGAGCAGCGACGCCACGGCGAAGGCCGCGGCGAAGTTGTACTCGTTGTAGAGAATCTCCACGTGCAGCGTCATGGTGTTGGTGAGCCCGCGGATATGCCCCGAGACGACCGATACGGCGCCGAACTCGCCCATGGCGCGCGCGCAGCAGAGAATCGTGCCGTAGAGCAGGCCCCAGCGGATGTTGGGGAGGGTCACGCGCCAGAACATCTGCCACCCGCTGGCCCCCAACACCAGCGCGGCCTCCTCCTCTTCGCTCCCGCGGGCCTGCATCACCGGGATCAGCTCGCGCGCCACGAAGGGGAAGGTGACGAAGGCGGTCGCCAGTACGATCCCCGGCGTCGCGAAGATGATCTTCAGGTGATGCGCTTCCAGCCAGGCCCCGAGCAGACCGTTCGTCCCAAAGAGGAGCACGAACACCATGCCCGCGATCACCGGCGAAACGGCGAGCGGCAGGTCAATCAGGCTGACGAGCACGCTCTTCCCCCGAAACTCGAAGTTGGCAATCGCCCAAGAGGCCGCGATCCCGAAGATCAGGTTCAGCGGAACGGCGATGACCGTGGCGAGCAGTGTGAGCCGGATAGCGGCCAGCGCGTCCGGGTCGCTGAGGGCCCACCAGTACTCGGCCAGGCCGTTCGAGAACGCTTCTTTGAAGATGGCGGCCAGGGGCACGAAGAGAAAGAGCACCAGGAAGAGCAGGGCCGTGGCGATCAGCAGGCGGCGGATCCACGGGGGATCTTCCGTCACGCCGTCGGGAAGTGTCTTGGTCTTGGTTGCGTTCATGCGTCCCCTCCCGAGATCACTGGCCGGCGAGGCGTTGCTGCCGCGCCTGTAGCAGGTTGATCGCCAGCAACAGCGCGAAAGAGAGCCCCAGGAGCACCACGGCGATGGCGGTGGCGCCCTCGGTATCGAACTGCTCCAGCTTGGTCATGATGAGGAGCGGCGCCACCTCGGTGCGCATCGGCATGTTGCCCGAGATGAAGACGACCGAGCCATATTCTCCCAAAGCGCGAGCGAACGCCAGCGCAAACCCGGTGAGCACCGCCGGGAGCACCGGCGGGAGAATCACCCGGCGGAACGTCTGCCAGCGACTGGCGCCCAGGCTCGCCGCCGTCTCCTCTTCGGCCTTATCCAACCCCTCCAGGACCGGCTGCACCGTGCGCACCGCGAACGGCAGCCCAATGAACGTCAGGGCGATGAGTATCCCCAGCGGGTTGAACACCGCCTGCACGCCCAGATGGGCGAGAGGTCGGCCCAGCCATCCTTCCGGGCCGTAGATGGCGGTGAGCGCGATTCCCGCGACGGCGGTTGGGAGCGCGAAGGGAAGGTCGACCAGGGCATCCACGATATCCCGGCCAGGGAAGCGGTAGCGCACCAGCACCCAGGCGACCAGGAACCCGAAGAAGGCGTTGATCAGCGCCGCGCCGAGCGAGGCGAGCAGGCTGAGCCGGTATGAGGCGATCACCCGGGGCGCGGTGACCGCTTCCCAGAATGCCTGCCAGCCCATCGTGGAGCTCCGCAGGAAGATTGTGGAGAGCGGGAGCAGCACGAGCAGGCACAGGTAGAAAAGGCTGAGGCCCAAGGCGGGTCCGAACCCCGGGAGAACGCCTCGGCGAAGGCGCCGGCTGGGCAACGCGAACCTCCTTTCGTTTAGCCCGAAGTATTCACCAGAATACTTCAAAAAGAGAAGTCTCTTGTCTGGTGACACACCGTTGCCGCTACAAGCGCCCGGAGGCAGGGTGTTTTCGGGGGCAATGCCCACGAACCCGTGCCACGCCTGGCAGTAAGACTTCTTTTCATTATTCTGATGAATAATGCGGGTTAGTGGCGTCCGGGGCTGCACCGCGGGTGGCGGCGCCGACCCATGGCCGCAAAAGCCCCGTGGCATCACCGTCCGGGCACGTAAATCTGATCGAAGATCCCGCCATCCGCGAAGTGCTTCGCGTGCGCTTTAGTCCACCCGCCGGCGATCTGGTCGATGGTGTAGAGCCGGGTGCGCGCGAACTGGCTCGAGTACTTCTTCGCCACCGCGGCCAGGCGCGGACGGTAGTAGTGGCGCGCCGCGATCTCCTGGCCCTCGGGGCTGTAGAGATAGCGCAGATATGCCTCGGCAACGCGGCGCGTGCCCCGGCGGTCGACCACGCGGTCGACCACGGCCACCGGCGGCTCGGCCAGGATACTCGTGGGCGGGGTGACCAGGGTGAACTGGCCTTTGCCGAGCTTGCTCATCACCATCAGGGCCTCGTTCTCCCAGGCCAGGAGCACGTCGCCGATGCCGCGCTCGACAAACGTGGTGGTCGAGCCGCGCGCGCCCGTGTCGAGCACCGGCACGTTCTTGAAGAGCCGGGTGACGAACTCTCGCGCCTTCGCCTCGTTCCCGCCCGATTGCCGCATCGCGAACCCCCAGGCGGCCAGGTAGTTCCAGCGCGCGCCGCCAGAGGTCTTCGGATTCGGCGTGATCACTTTGACATCAGGGCGGATCAGATCGCTCCAATCGCGAATCCGCTTCGGATTGCCGCGGCGGACTAAGAAGACGATCGTCGACGTGTAGGGCGCGCTTCGGTGGGGGAGGCGGTTCTGCCATCCCTGGCGAATCAGGCCAGCCTTCTGGAGCGCATCCACGTCATACGCCAGGGCCAGGGTGACGACGTCGGCCTCCAGACCATCGATCACGGCGCGGGCTTGCTTGCCGGAGCCGCCGTGCGACTGGCGTATCGACACGCGTTGCCCCGACTTCTGCTTCCAATAGCGCGTGAAAGCCCGGTTGAACTCGCGGTATAACTCGCGGGTTGGATCGTAGGAGGTATTCAGGAGCGTCACATCGGCGCGCGCGCCCGGGGCAGATAGCATCCCCAGGACCGCGGCCAAGAGCAGGCCGAGGGTGCTTGTCAGTCGGTATCGCATCTCTCTCCTCGTGCGTCCAAGGCGTTCGACCGCGTTTCGGTGAAGCCCGCAGCCTGGCCTATTGTATCACCCATCATCCCGGTTCCGCCTTCCTCTTCAGGCCAGACATTAGCAGAATCGGGCCACATCTGGCCTCACCGGGGCCCGGTTGTTTTGCTTGACACCCTTCTTCGTTTCGTGTAGAATCGACCTGTAGGCAGGAGAACCGGCGGGAGTATGCCTTCCGGTGAAAGCGGGTGGCGCCGGTCGCCTCCGTCATTCCTCCAGACTGGTACGGTTTGCCCGACACCCCTGGCCAATCTCGTGGTGTCATGCCTCTCCGTGCCGGCGATGATCCCGTGCTGCTCCGAGTTCTGGTGGGGCCGGGCTGCGGGCTGGGTGTGCCAAGACACTCGGATGAGGAGCAGCTCCCTCCGAATGGCGCCTGGGTTCCTCTTATCAACGGGCACTTGTGACCTTTGGCGGAGGTGACGCGGGCAGAGGGCGTTGTTCGGATAGATGCCGAGATAAGGAGACAGGTACGTTGTCCACGTTGCAGGAGATCCAGGAGCTTGATAGCGCCCACGTCATGCATTGCTTTGCCCGGCTGCCCGTCTGCTTCGTCCGTGGCGAGGGGGCCCGGCTGTGGGATACGGAGGGCAAGGAGTATCTGGATTTCCTGGCGGGGATCGCGGTCTGCGCCCTGGGCCACTGCCACCCGCGGGTGACGGAGGCAATCCGCGAGCAGGCCGGCCGGCTAGTCCACACCTCCAACCTCTACTACAACGCCGAGCAGGCGCGCCTTGCGCAGCTCCTGGGCGAGCTTTCCGGCGGATATAAAGCGTTCTTCGGAAACTCGGGCGCTGAGGCGAACGAGGGCGCGATCAAGCTGGCGCGCAAATGGGGCAAGCTGAACCGCGGCCCGGAGTGCGTCACGATCTTCACCGCGCTCAACTCGTTCCACGGGCGCACGCTCCTCACCGTCTCCGCAACCGGCCAGGAGAAGGTCAAGAAGAATTTCGATCCGCTGATGCCCGGTTTCGTGCACGTGCCCCTGAACGACCTGGCGGCGCTGGAGGCCGCGGTGGATGAAAACACCCTGGCGGTGATGCTGGAGCTCGTGCAGGGCGAGAGCGGGATCCACCCGTGCGATCCGGAGTATGTGAAGGCGGTCCGCCGCCTGTGCGACGAGCGGAAGATGCTCCTCATCCTGGATGAGGTGCAATGTGGCCTGGGCCGGACGGGCGCATTTTTCGCGTGGCAGCGCTACGGCGTCACGCCGGATATCTTCACGCTGGCAAAGCCGATTGCCAACGGCGTTCCGATGGGCGTGGTGATGGCGCGCCCGGGCGTGGCCGAGGCGTTCCAGCCGGGCGACCACGGCAGCACCTTCGGGGGCACGCACCTGGCGTGCGCCGCAGCGACGGCGGTGCTCGAGACGATGCGCGACGAGCGCCTGCCGGAGCGCGCGGAGGAGATGGGGCGCTATTTCATGGGCCGGCTGAACGCCTTGCGCGAGAAGCACGCGAAGATCAAGGAAGTGCGCGGCCTCGGCCTGATGGTGGGCATGGAGCTCCAGGTGCCGGAGGCAAAAGCGGTGATGCTCCGCTGCCTCGAGAACGGCCTGGTGATCAATGCGACAGGCGATACCGTCTTGCGCTTCCTGCCGCCGCTAATTGTGACGCGAGACGAGATCGACCGGGCGGTCGAGATCCTCGACGACTCGTTATGACCGTTTGATGGCTCGCCTTGCTGATGAGAGAGAGGGTTGCCATGTGGGAGCAGTTCACCGATCGCACCAGCCGGGCGCTCTTCTTCGCGTATGCGGAGGCAGCGCGCTTGGGCGCCGAGCGAGTGGGCGCGGAGCACCTTCTCCTCGGCCTGGCGAGGGATCGCGATAGCGTCGCCACGCGCGTACTGGGCCGGCTGGGCCTCCCTGGCGCCCGGGTGCGCCAGGAGATGGTCAAGCGGCTCGCGGCGCCCCAGGATGCGCCAGGCGGCGAGATCGCGCTCGATCCGGGCGTAAACGAGGTTTTCAACCTGGCGCTGGAGGAGGCGCGGGCTCTTGGCTACGACGCGATCGGCCCGGAGCACCTGCTCCTCGGGATCCTCCGCCACGGGCAGAGCGAAGCCGCGCGGCTCTTCGCCGATTGGGGGATCGACCTGGAGAACGCCCGGCGCGAGGTCGTCTACTTCGCCAGCGGCGGGCACGATAACCCGCTGGAGATCCCCGGGTGGCAGCGGTTCCGGGCGCGCGCCCGCCGGGTGATCTCGCTCGCGCAGGACGAGGCGCTTGCCTTTGGCCAGGAGAAGGTGGCCCCGGAGCACCTGCTCCTCGGGCTGATCCGCGAGGAGGACTGCTTCGCGGCCCGGCTGCTTACGCGGTTGGGCGCAGATCTGGACCGGATCCGCGAGGATGTCGAGGCCCGGCTTGGCCAGCGGGGACATGGCTCGGCGAAGAATGTGGAGCTGGAGGAATCAGCGCGCCGCGTTCTGAGCGCGGCCGTTGAGGAAGCCTGGAGCGATTTCGAGAGTGACGTCGGCACGGAGCACCTCCTCCTCGGGCTCATCCGGGAGGGCGAGGGGATCGTCGCCGACACGCTCGGCGCCGCGGGGGTGAGCCTGGAGAGGGCTCGCCAGGAGACGGTGGCTGCTTTGAGCGGGTTTGCCTCGCTGCGCACCGTGGTCCGCCAGCGAGTGGCCGAATCGCTGGGGCGGCAGCGCGGGCCCAAGAAGGCCCAGGCGAGTGAGGAGCAACCTGGCACGACGTGACCGGCCTGGGCGTGGGTCGCTGCTGGGTGGCATGGGCGTCTGCCCTGTCGGCGTGCCAGGCCTGGGGACGGCTCTCGTCGCCATGGGAAGGGAAGGAAGGCGCCACTCTGGGAGTGGCCGGCACCGGCGATGGAGTCGCCATCGAGGAGGAGTAGGCAAGTGTCTCTTGAGCGCGCGCTGAAGGAACTGGAAAGTGCTATCGCTGGCCTGCACGCGGCATTGGCCGAGTCGGGTGAGGGGAAGTTTCACGTGTCGGATGCCCTCCGGGGCCGGTGCCTGACGTCGATTGCCGACCTGTCGCTCGCCGATCTGGGGCTGATCCTGAACACGGCGACCGCCTTGAAGGAGCTGCTCAAGCGGACGCCGTCAGTGATGCCCCCGCTCCTGCGGGGCAAGACGCTCGCGATGGTCTTTGAGAAGCCCTCTCTGCGCACGCGCGTGAGCTTCGAGACAGGGATGACGCAGCTCGGGGGCCACGCGATCAACCTGCAGCCGGCGGAGATCCAGCTGGGCAAGCGTGAGAGCATCGGCGATGCCGCCACCACCCTCGGCCGCATCTGCGATGGGATCATGGCGCGCACCTTCGCCCACGAGACGGTGCTGCAGCTCGCCGCGCACGCCGGCGTGCCCGTGATCAATGGGCTGAGTGACCGCGAGCATCCCTGCCAGGCGCTGGCCGATTTCATGACGATCCGGGAGAAGCTGGGCGAGCCGAGGGGCCTTGCGATCACCTGGGTGGGCGATGGCAACAACGTCTGCCACTCCAACTTGCTCCTCGCCGCCAAGTTTGGGGCGCACTTCACCGTGGCTTGCCCCGAAGGCTACGAGCCGGACGCGGAGATCCTGGAGACCGCGCAGACGATTGCCCGGGAGAGCGGCTCGCGCATCGCCGTGACGCACGACCCACGCGCGGCTGTGAAAGACGCGGATGTGATCTTCACGGATGTTTGGGCGAGCATGGGCCAGGAAGCAGAGCAGGCAGAGCGCGCCCGCGCCTTCGAGGGGTTCCAGGTGAATCAGGCCCTTGTGGAGCTCGCCAAGCCAGAGAGCATCGTCCTCCACTGCCTGCCGGCGCACCGCGGCGAGGAGATCACCGACGAGGTGATCGATGGCCCGCACTCCGTCGTCTTCGATGAGGCGGAGAACCGCCTCCATGCGCAGAAAGCGGTGCTCGTGCTACTGATGTGAAGTCTACCTCGGATAGCCGGAAGGGAAGGCCCGAGCGGCTGTTCGCACTCTGCCGTCCTCTATGGACTGGGGGGTTCCTGTGAAGAAGATCGTGCTTGTCTATAGCGGAGGATTGGATACCTCCGTCTGCATACCGATGGTCCGCGAGGACTATGGCTATGATCACGTGATTACCGTAACGGTGGATGTGGGCCAGCCGGCGGAAGATATTCGCCAGGCGGAGGCCAAGGCGCGCGCGCTAGGCACCGAGCACTACACCGTGGATGCCAAGGACGAGTTTGTCCGCGATTACATCTTCCCATCGATCCGCGCCAACGGCGACTACATGGGCTATCCGATCAGCACGTCGATCGCGCGGCCGCTGATTGGCCTGAAGGCGGTGGAGATCGCGAAGCGCCTGAAGGCAGACGCCTTCTGCCACGGCTGCACGGGGAAGGGGAACGACCAGTTCCGCATCGAGTTCCCGATGCGCGCGTTCTGCCCGGAGATGCCGATTATCGCCCCGATGCGCGAGAAGAACCTCACGCGCTCCGAGGAGATCGAGTACGCGAAGCAGAAGGGCGTGCCCATCAGCCAGAGCGTGGAGAAGATCTGGTCCATCGATGAGAATATCTGGGGCCGCTCCATTGAGGGCGGGCGCCTGGAAGAGCCCGACTTCGCCCCGCCCGAGGAGATCTTCCAGTGGACCAAGGGCCACGATGCCTCCCCGAACACCCCGCGCCGGATCTCCATCACGTTTGAGGACGGCGTGCCCGTCGCCCTGGACGACGAGCGGATGGGTGGCCTGGCGCTCGTGCAGCGCGTGAATGCCATCGCGGGCGAGTACGGCGTCGGCCGCATCGATATCATGGAAGACCGCATGCTCGGGCTGAAGGTGCGCGAGAACTACGAGTGCCCGGCGGCCGTGACCCTTCTCACGGCGCACCGCGCCCTCGAAGCCCTGGTGCTCACGCGTCCGGAGCTCGATATGAAGGCGATCGTCGACCGCAAGTGGAGCGAGCTCGCCTATCAGGGCCTGTGGTTCGACCCGCTGAAGGAAGACCTCGACGCGTTCATCGCCGCCACCCAGCGCCGCGTCACCGGCACCGTCTTCCTCGAGCTGTTCAAGGGACACGCGAAGGTGATCGGGCGCCGCAGCCCCTGGGCGCTCTATAGCGAGGACCTGGCGTCGTTCGATAGCAAGAGCTTTGACCAGCGCGAGGCGGTTGGCATGGTCAAGAATCACGGCATGCAGAGCCGGATGTACCTGCAACTCAAGTCGAAGCTTGCCTGAGTGGCGATAAGCGATACGGGGTGCAAAATCGACGGCGGGCAGGAGCCTCTGCCCGCCGTCTGCTCGCATCCCGCGTTGCACCTCCCCATCCCCGAAACCGAAGATGAGAACACTGTGGAGCCATGGCGAGGAGCGGCCGGCGGAGGTGCTGGCCGAGGAGTGGGGCGCGTCGTTCGCGTTTGACGCGCGGCTGCTTCCCTACGATGTGCGCGGCTCGATCGCGCACGCGCGCATGCTGGGCGCAACCGGGATCATCACCCCGGAGGAGTCTGCCCGCATTGTCGCCGGCCTGGAGGAGATCCTGCGCGAGTGGGAAGCCGACCCGACGGTGCCCGTCACCGAGTACGAGGATGTGCATACCTACGTCGAGGCGCGGCTGACCGAGAAGATTGGCGAGACCGCGCGCAAGCTGCACACGGCGCGCTCGCGAAATGACCAGGTGGCGCTCGACGCCCGCCTCTTCGTCAAAGACGCCGCCGGTGAGGTGCGCGAGGGCATTCGCCACTTCCAGCGGGTGCTTGTCGAGCGCGCCGAAGAGCTGGCGGACGTCATCCTTCCCGGCTACACTCACCTGCAGCACGCCCAGCCGGTCTCTCTCGGGCACCACCTGATGGCCTACTTCTGGATGATCGAGCGCGACTATGCCCGGTTCGGTGGCGTGATCGACCGTGCCGACTGGATGCCCCTCGGTGCAGGCGCCCTGGCTGGCACCACCTTCCCCATCGACCGGCAGCAGGTCGCCCGGGAGCTCGGCTTCTCGCGCGTGGCCCCCAACAGCCTCGACGCCGTCTCCGATCGCGACTTCATCATCGAGTTCGTCTCCGCCAGCGCCCTGCTGATGGTCCACCTCTCGCGCCTCTGCGAGGAGCTGATCCTCTGGACCAGCCGCGAGTTCGGCTTCTGCCGGCTGGACGACGCCTTTACCACCGGCTCCAGCATGATGCCCCAGAAGCGCAATCCCGACCTGGCCGAGCTGATCCGCGGCAAGAGCGGGCGCGTCACCGGCAGCCTCGTCTCCCTCCTCATGATGGTGAAGGGCCTGCCCCTG
This sequence comes from Armatimonadota bacterium, assembly GCA_012512265.1. Lineage (GTDB taxonomy): Bacteria > Armatimonadota > JAAZEB01 > JAAZEB01 > JAAZEB01 > DUUU01. The sequence continues at coordinate 18,649 of JAAZEM010000058.1, forward strand.
GCCTACAACAAGGATATGCAGGAGGACAAGGAGCCGCTCTTCGACGCGGCGGATACCGTGCGCGGGTGCCTCAAGGTGATGGCCGCGATGATCCAGACCGCGCGCTTCAATCGTGATCGCCTTGCGGCGGCCACCCGGGGCGACTTCTCCACGGCGACCGACCTGGCCGATTACCTGGTCCGCAAGGGTCTCCCGTTCCGCGATGCGCACGACGTCTCCCGCCGGATCGTCATGGCCTGCCTAGAGCAGGGCCGGGCGCTGGAGGATCTCTCCCTGGACGAGCTGCGCTCCTACAGCCCGCTCTTTGAGGAGGATGCCCTCCTGGAGGTCTCGCCCGAGCGAAGCGCCGCCCGGCGGACGAGCGAGGGGGGCACCGCGCCCGAGCGCGTCCGCGAGCAGATTGCTCAGGCGCGAGAGCTCCTCGGCGGCGTGTAGGTTCCGCGTCCACACCGCGCACCGCGCCCTCTCGCGGGAGCAAAGAAAACCTCTCCCGGCGCAGGAAGCTGCCCGGCGGTGGCGAACACCCTGGCACCGCTCGCGGCACGGAGGGAGAGGGAGATGGCGACACTGCTCTCGCAGGGAATGAGCGCATCGCTGATGGCGCCAGGCGCCGGCAGGGAAGCTGCGATCCCGATCGGCTCGCGCCTGGAGCTGATGGTGGATGACTTCCTGATCGAGCGCCTGGAGGGCGGCGCCCGGCAGGTGCTGCACCATCCAATTCCGCGCGAGGTCGTCCTGGTGCACGACGCGCCCTGGGAAGGGAGCGGGTGCAACTACTACAGCGTCTTCTGCGACGGCGACCTCTACCGAATGTACTACCACGGCTGGCAGCTGGGCTCGCCCAAGGGCGCCGCGGACACGCCGCATCCGCTGGTCACCTGCTACGCCGAGAGCCGTGACGGCATCCACTGGGAGAAGCCGTCGCTCGGCCTGGTGGAGTACGAGGGTTCGCGGGCGAACAACATCGTGCTCGCGACCGGCGAGCTCGACGGGGTGCCGATCTGTGCCGGGCACATCGCCTTGTGCAAGGATGAAAATCCCGACGCCGCGCCGGAAGCACGCTACAAGGCGCTCGCGGTCTCGTGGGAACTGAAGGGACTGATCGCGCTGGGCTCGCCCGACGGGTTTCACTGGCGTCCCCTCTCGAAGGAGCCGGTGATCACGAAGGGCGCGTTCGACTCGCAAAACCTGGCGTTCTGGGATTCGGCGCGCGGTGAGTACCGCGCCTACGTCCGCTTCTTCGATGGCGGCTGCCGAGGAATCCTCACGGCAACGTCGCCGGATTTCCTCCATTGGACCGAACCATTGCCCCTGGAGTATCCCGGCACGCCGAAGGAGCAGCTCTATACGAACCAGGTCAAGCCGTATCACCGCGCGCCGCATCTCCTTCTGGGCTTCCCCACGCGCTACGTGGAGCGGGGATGGTCGCCCTCAATGGAGGCGCTGCCGGAGCTGGAGCACCGCCGGCTCCGCTCGCGCGCATGCGACTGGTATGGCATGGCGCTTACCGAGGGCCTCTTCATGAGCAGCCGCGACGGGCGCACCTTCCGCCGATGGGGCGAGGCGTTTCTGCGCCCCGGGCCCGAGCGCCCGGATACCTGGAACTACGGCCACCAGTACATCGCCTGGCATCCCGTCGAGACCGCCGCGAGCCTGCCCGGCGCGGCGAACGAACTCTCGCTCTATGCCACCGAGAGTTATTGGACCGGCACCTACACGCTTCTCCGGCGCTATACCCTCCGCCTGGATGGGTTCGTTTCGGTGAACGCGCCGCTGAGCGGCGGCGCGGTGCTCACGAAGCCGATCCGGTTCGAGGGAAGCCGGCTGTGGCTCAACTTCTCCACCTCGGCGGCTGGCGCGGTGCGCGTCGAGATCCAGGACGCATCCGGCGCGCCGATTCCCGGGTTTGCCCTGGCCGATTGCCACGAGACGTTCGGCGATTCTATCGAGCGCCCGGTGGTGTGGAAACGCGGAAGTGACGTGAGCGCCCTCGCCGGACGGGCGGTGCGCCTCCGCTTCGAGCTGAGCGATGCCGACCTCTACGCCTTCCGGTTCCGGTGAGCGAGTTACCGGGCGTAGAACTCATCGATGCCCTCGGCGAATGCCCGGCCCCAGTCGAAATAGCCCTGCTGGGTACATTCGCCCTCGCCGAAAATCTCGATGGAGTAGGCCAGGCGGGCGCTCGCTTCGAAGCGCATCCACCCGGGCGCCATCCGGCGCAGGTCGATCACGCCGGACGTGACGAAGCTCTCCATCTTACGCCAGAGGACGGGGTAGGCTTTCCCCTGCAGGCGCTTCTTGATGCAATCGACCAACCGCAGGGCATCCGCTTCGGTCGCCTCGTCCGCGAGCTCTCGACCGAAGGTCGAGAAGGAGGTGGAGCGTTCCGGGGTGCACCAGCCGTGGAAGTCCATGAAGAGATCAATCGGACGCCCGCGCTCCGCGAGCTGTTTCGCGAAATGCTCCACGTGCCCCACCTCCGGCGTGGTGCCCAGGCCCCACTGGCGGTTCATGTTCCCCACAGGGCAATAGAGGTTGCCGCCGGCGATGCCGTCCGGGTCCATCATCGGCACGACGTAGGTGACGCAGGAGCGCCGGAGCCGGGCCGCGCCGGGGTCATCCGAGAGAAGGTAGCGGCAGAGCCCCTCCAGGGCGAGCGCCCCGGTCGTCTCCAGATCGTGCTGGAGCGTCGTGAAGAAGAGGACGCGCTTCTCAGCTTCCGGCACGGCCGGGTCTGTGATCGTGTAGTAGCGAAGGTCTCGGCCCTCGCGCGTCTTGCCAAGCACGCCCGCGGTGAAGTAGGGGCTGGCCGCGTTCCGGGCGATGAAGCGCGTCACGCGCTCTCCCGTGAAGGGGAAGAAGGAGCAGATCCAGGCCGGCGAGCGCGTGAAGCGGTGCTTGAACGTCAGGCAGCTCCCATCCTCGCTCCATGACTTCTCAGCGACGCCGGTCCAGTTCTCGCCGTCTTCGCTGACGACCGGAATGCGCGTGCCGTTGCCCGACGTGCTCTCGCGGGAGAAAGGCGCCGGGTTGACGTGGAAAGTGATCTCGCGCCCGGCGCATCCCTCTACCCGGAAGTGGAACCACAGGTAGGGAGAGCGCGGGCCCTCCTCCGGGACGGCATAGACGTAGAACTCATCAGGGCCGATCTGCTTCACTTTGCCTAGCGCGGCGTTATCGAAGCCGGCAACTAGGCGCACGGGCCCGCCGCGCCGCTCCGGGGCGAGGTCATACACGGAGGAGAAAGGCGGTTCGAAGCCGCCGTTTTTCAACCGGTTGGCCGCGCCCGGTTCGGCCTCGCCGAAGAAAGCGTCGTCGTACCACACAGTGCCCACGCCATAGAGGTAGAGGAGGAATCGCGTGCGCACGATGCCTTCGTCCACCCGGACTTCGCCCTCCACGCGCTTCCATTCCGTGGATGGCTCCAACCGGCGGAGCGCGAGTTGCTTGGATCCCTTCTCACCCTCGCGGGTGTAGGCGTCCAGAATCATCATGGGCCTGCCGGTGAGCCCTGGCCCGGTGCGATAGGCGAAAGCATACCGGTACACCTTGCCGGTGGGCAGGGCCGTCTCGCGCCTGAACTCCTGGACGAGGGAGAGGCGCGCGTTCTCCTCGTTGGTGAAGCCGGTGATCTTCACGCTGCCCCGTCCGGCAAGCGCGCCGCCTATCTCGGTGCAGACGCGGTGCGTCCCCGGGGTTGGCTCTCTCACTTGCCATCCCGGCACTCCGGCCACCTCCTGGGCGGCGACGGGAAGGCACGAGCAGAGCGAGAGACCGACAAGCAATTGACCCACACGGCGCGTCCGCGCGCCGAACTCCCGAAAGCATGAAAGAACGCCCAACCGCAGACTCCTCCCAAAGAGATTCAAGAGCGATTTCACCGCGCCAGATGCGCGCTCCTCTCTCTGCGAGCATCGCCGGGTCTGCTGTGGGTGATTGGCGGCGCGGACGAAGTGCCGCGCTTCTGAGGGGAAGGGGCGCGGGGAGGGCGGGGAAGGGGGCTTCAAACGCGCGAAGGGAGCCCTGGGGGCTCCCTTCATCGGTTGGATTCGGCTGTTACCAGCGCCCGCGCCGTGGGCGCTCGTCGTAGTCGTATTCGTCATCGCGGCCGCCGCGTCGGTCGCGGTCACGCCCGCGGCTGCTGAAGCTGCCACCCATCGGTGCGCTCATTGCCTCGTTCTGCTGGCGCATCCGCTCCATCTTGCGTGCGGCGCGGCAGGCTGGGCACCGCGTGGGATCGCTGAAGCCCTTCTGCGCGAAGAACTCCTGCTCACCGGCGGTGAACACGAACTCCGCGCCGCAATCGCGGCAGGCCAGCGTCTTATCTGCTGCCATCTCCTCCCGACCTCCTTTCGTAAAAGCGTTCCCGGTGCGAGGCACTCGCCCGCATCGCCCAACGTCCGGAGAGCATGGGAAACCGATGGCAGCCACACTCTTGCAGGGGCTATTCGTCATCAGAGCCACACCGGGGTATAAACTGGCGCCTATTATAGCATGAATCGTGCCAGATGAATACACCCGCGGCGCGGTCTCTCCGGATCTCGCGAGCGCATCGAGAAACCATTTCCGGATGGGCTTCCCGAGGGCTGACACATCCGCCGGGTGCCGGATGAAAGAGGAGCCGGATGGCTGCAGGCATAACTCTGTACCGCCTGCCGGAGGGGAGTCCTGCCTGCGGTGATACGGGAGCCCCCTGCCTGCGGGAAGCGCGCCTCGATGTCAACGTCGGCGAGAAGAAGCCCGGCCAGGCATGGCCGCGTTCACTTCTCTCGCTCGCTGGGGAGGAGTAATCGGATGGCTCTGAAAGTTGGTTTCATCGGCGTCGGTGGCATTGCCCGCCGGCACCTGGAGAACGCGCGCAAGCGCGAGGATATCGCCATGGTCGCTTTCTGCGACGTGGTGCCGGAGCGCGCGCGCAAGTGCGCCGAGGAGTTCAACGGCAACGCCTACGAGAACTTCGTTGAGCTCTACGATAAAGAGAAGCCCGATGCCGTCATCATCTGCACGCCCCCGTTCGCCCACGGTGATATCGAGGAGGAGGCGGCGCGCCGCGGCATCCACTTCTTCGTCGAAAAGCCCGTCGCCGTCAACATGGAGACGGCGAACCGCATCGCCCGGATCGTTGAGGAGGCGGGGATCATCACCCAGGTCGGCTACATGTACCGCACCTCCGAGGCGATCAAGAAGGTGCGCGAGCTCCTATCCACGCGCGCCATCGCCATGGTGCAGGCGCATTACTACATGCCCGGGCTTCCCTCTCCCGGATGGTGGCCGAAGATGGAGTTGGGCGGCGGGCAGCTCGTTGAGCAGGCAACGCACATGCTCGATCTGGGCCGCTTCCTGGCCGGCGAGGTGGCCGCGGTCACCGGGCGCACCGCGCGCGTGCGCGATTGGACGCCGCCGGCGGGCTATCAGCCCGGCCCTGGCCTGCTGAAGTACTCGGACTCCTTCGAGATCCCGGATACCACCGCCCTGGTTTTGCAGTATGAAAGTGGCGCTCTCGGCACGCTGAGCTGCTCGCTGGTGCCGCAGAAGTCCTGGGATGTCGGCTTCAAAGTGGTGGCGGATGGCCTGCTGGTCACCATCGAAGGCGCCAACGCGCGCTGGGTGGGGGATGAAGAGGGCGAGATGAAGGCTGGGCCCAACTATCCCGCCTACGTGCTCTACGAGTTCTTCGATGCCGTCATGGCCGGCAAGAAGACGGATATCCCCTACGCGGAAGGGGTGCGCAGCCTCGCCGTCTCGCTGGCCGGATACGAGTCGGTCAAGCGCGGGGGCGCTCCTGTCGCCCTATCCGAGCTCGTCGGCTGAGAAACGCGCAGCTCACATGGAGTGATCGGGCTTCGTCCTGCCATCGAATGGCAGGGCGAGGCCCGATCACGTGTCACGAGCCTCCCGCTCCATTATGCCGCCAGGTGCCCCGTGGCCTCACGGCCGGAAGCCGATCTTCAGGGCCTGCTGCTGCCGGAGGAGGGCGACGCCCTCCGCATAGCGTTCGAGGGGGAGCTCCACGGAGATGAGCGGACGGAGATCCAGCTTGCCGGCGGCGATCATCTCCAGGGCATACTCCGCGGCCGCACGGTGATGCCCGGCGTATCCCACGACCGTGAGCCCTGAGTGCGTCCGGGCGTAGGTGTAATCGTGCCGCTGGACGGCGAAGAGGGCCACATGCCAGCGCACGCGGTCCATGAAGAAGCGGACGGCATCCGGGTAGCCGGCGCAATCGACCCCAACTTCCAGGCACTCCGCGCAGTGCCGGTGGGGATAACGCTCGATGGTGGCGGGATCGTGGGGGTCGAGGGCTTCATCCACGGCGTAGCCGGTGGCCAGGTCGCGGCGTGCGGGGTGAGGCTCGAAGCCGGTCACGGAGGCGGCGCCCTCGGCGCGGAGCATCTGGGCGGCGATCATCCCGGCGGGCCCGAGCCCGTTGACGGCAGCGCGCTTACCCTCGATCGCTCCCAGGCGCTTGAGAGGCAAGATCGAGACAGCCACACACATCGCCAGTTCCAGCGAGGCGACGGCGCGATCCTCCACATGGTCGGGCACGGGCAGGAGGTTTGCCTCCAGGTGGTTGACGAACTCGGCGTAGCAGCCCTGGCGGTGGTGCCCGGCATCGCGCCAGGCAGCCACGCGCTGGCCCACCCGGAAGGCGGTGACGTCCTCGCCGATCGCATCCACCACGCCCACCATCTCGTGGCCGGGCTGGCCGGCGGTGTAGGGGTAGGAGATCTGCTGCCCGACAAACATCGGCTCGCCGGCATCGAGGTGGAGATCCCATTGCGGGCAGGTGTTCACCAGGGTCACGCGCACCCGCACCTCGCCTGGCCCCGGTTGGGGCATGGCGATATCGACCACTTCGGCCCGTCCCGGGGCCTGGATCTGTAGCGCTCTCATGACTCTGCTCCCCCTCCAGGAGTGGTGCGCTGCTGCCTCCACGCCGGCCTCCGTGTGCCAAAGAGGCCGGTCGCGACCCGTGGCAAGGCACGCTCACCCCCAGTGCTTTTCACGCTCTCGCCAGGCGATTCCTTGGGCCTCAGCGCGGTTGTCCCCCGGCCATGGGCCGGCATCGATACCACGGATGAAGGTGACGGACACGGATGGGGAGGTGCAGGCACCTGGAACCTGCACACGCGTGGGTGTTAAGCCGGAGAACGTACTGCCCGCACACGGCATCACACCAAAGCCCATCAGCTCTTCCACTCCCATTTATCTGTATTCATCTTCTAACGCTGCGTCCGCGCGATTTGAGGCAGGCATCCGCTGGCGCGCGTCGAACTCCCAGAAGCGGTTGAGGATCGCCGCTGGGAAGTGAGTGGGGCTGTCTAACCTACCTTCAGAGACGGCAGGTACGCCTTTCGCGCGGTGATCTGGGAAGAGCCTTGGGCGTGGCTAGATGGAGACGGCTTCTGTGAGGGACCAGGCGGATAGTCTACGCAATCTGATGCGCCAAACGCAAGAGGTAAGGCGGACGCGTCCACCATCCGGTGAAGCGGCGCGGGTAATCACGATCTGCAGCGGTAAAGGAGGCGTGGGGAAGACGAGTATCACCCTGAGCCTGGCCTACGCGATGATGCAGCGTGGCGCGCGCGTGCTCGTTCTGGACGCCGATCTTGGAATGGCGAACGTGGAAGTCCTTCTGGGAACGAGCAGCGCATATAACCTGCTGCATGTCATCCGCGGGATGAAGAGCCTGCGCGATGTGGTGGTCGAAGGCCCACGCGGGCTGCGGTGGATTCCTGGAGGCTCTGGCGTCGCCGAACTCGCCGATTTGACCGCGGATCAGCTCCACTCGCTGGTCGCTTCGTTTGGCGAGCTGGACGCGACGACGGACGTCCTCCTGATCGATACCGGGGCGGGCATCTCGCGCACGGTGACGAGCTTCATTCAGGCCGCCGATGAGGCGATTGTCATCTGCACGCCGGAGCCCACCTCGATCACCGATGCCTATGGGGTGATCAAGACGGTGAGCGCCGGGGAACGGCCGATCCCCCTCTCTCTGCTGGTGAACCGCGCGGTGAACGACCGGGAGGCGATGGACGTGGGGCGAGGCGTGCAGCGCGCCGCGCGCCGCTTCCTCAACCGGGATGTCAGCGTGCTGGGCTATCTGCCGGAGGATCCGCTGGTGGCGCGTGCAGTTCGGGCGCAGCAGCCGTTCTTCCTGATGCAGCCCTCGGCGCGTGTCTCCCGCTCGGTGGACCAGGTGGCCGCCAAGCTGATCCACCAGGAGCAGGAGGGCGCGCGCCCCAAGGGGCTGGGTGCCTTCATCAAACGTTTTGCCAGCTTCTTCGAGTGAGAACACACCGCGGCTCCAGGAGCTGCCATCGATGGCGGCGAAGGAGGGGGCAACCGCGGGCCGCCGCCCTGAAGGCATCCGGAGTCGTGCCGGGGCTGCCTCGTGGCGAGTCTTTATCGGCATCGGCGGGCGCTCTGCCCGGGATGAGAGGTAAACGATGCGTTATCTGATGCTCTGGATCCTGATGCTTCCCCTGGCTGTCGCAGCCGCGGCGCCTGAAGAAAACGCGCCCGCCCCAGAGATCCACGACCTCTATATCATCCCCGAGCTCCGGGGGGAGACGGTCGATCTGAAGGTGCGCTGGACGACCCCCACGCCGACGCGCGGGCGCGTGGCCCTGGCAGATGGCAATCGTGTGGTAGAAGAGGATCCCTCTTGCCTGCGTGGCTCGACGAACGCGCGCGACCGGGGCGAGGGATGGGCCAACAACCATCGCGCCACGATCGCAGACGTGCCGGGTCGGGGGCCCTGGCGCATCCGCATCACTGCCGTCGACCGCCAGGAGCGCGTGGCCGAGCGGGTTGCCACCGCCACTCTGGAGCAGCGCGCCCAGAAGGGCCAGGAGGGCAAGGTCGCGCTCAGAATCCTCGGTTACGCGCCAGAGCGCGAGGGTGAGGTGGCTGCGACCGGTATTCCTTTCCCGAGAGGGGTGCTCTTTGATGCCTCGCAGCTGCGCGCGCGTGCCGCGGATGGGCGTCTGGTGCCGGTGCAGGCCGAGGTGTGGAGCCGGTGGCCGGGCGATGGTAGCATCAAATGGGTGCTGGCAGCGCTGCCGGCGCCGGGCCCGGAGGTGACCCTGGAGTATGGTGTGCCGGCCGTCGCCCCGAAAGCCCCGCTGCGCGTGACCGAGACCCCCGACGCGATCACCCTGGATACCGGAGCGGCCCGGCTGGTGGTCCCCCGGCGCGAGGGGGTGGCGGGCGGGTTCTTCCGCGGCCAGGAGCGCCGCGCCGGCTTCCCCGTCTCCGTGCTGGTGGATGCCGAGAGCCACCGCCTGCAAGGCCGCATCCTCCGCGCGGTGGTGGAAAATGGTCCCGCGCCGGCGCTGCGAGCGGTCGTCCGGGTGGATGGCGAGCACGCCGCCCAGGGACAGGCAAGGCCGCGCTACCCGTTCACACTGCGAATCCACGCGTGTGCTGGCGCCTCTGGGTTCCGCGTCTTCCACACCTTCGAGAACGACCATATCGCGCAGGAGATGACGCCGTTCCAGGCGCTGGAGCTGCGCTTCCCAGGCGCGGTGGCGACGACTGTTGTGGGCGAGCGCGCGCACCCGCTGCCGGCGGGCGCCCGGCTTTTCCAGCAGGAGGATAACCGCTACGTGCTCACGGCACCCGCCTCCGGCGAAGGGAAGCACGCGGCCGGGTGGGTGAACACGGCGCAAGGCGCGCGAATCGGGGTGCGCCACTTCCGCGAGCAGTATCCGAAGAGCATCGAGGCCGCGCCCGACGCCACCGTGATCGGCCTGCTCCCGGCACTGCCCGGGCCGATCTACGATGGCCGGCCCGAGGAGCCGAAGCTGTTCGCCTACCTGCGCGGCGGGCGCTACACCTTTCGCCAGGGCTTTGCAAAAACGCACGAGCTGTATATCGACGTGGCGGGAGACGCGCGTGCCCAGACGCGCCTGGACGAGCCGCTGGTCCTGGCCGCGCCTCCGGAGTGGTATGCCCGTGGCGCCCTGCGCGCGTTGGGCCCGCTGGAGACGGAGTGGGCCGGCTACAATGCGATCACCGCGCGCAACCTGGAGATGTTGCTCGAGCGCCGAGAGGCCGAGCGCGAGCTGGGCCTCATGCACTTTGGCGACTGGTTCGGCGAGCGCACCTGGAACTGGGGCAACCTGGAGTATGACCTCCATCACGGTCTCTTCCTGCAGTTTGCGCGCACGGGTGACCGGCGCTTCTTCGACCAGGCGGTGATCAGCGCGCGCCATCAGATGGATGTGGATACGATCCATCATCACCGCGAGCCAGCGCGCGTCGGCCAGCAGTGGATCCACTCGGTGATGCATACCGCCGGCTACTACCCGAAGGAGTTCCAGGGGATGGGCCGGTATGCCGCGGAGGGGTGGTCGGACAATCGCGGCCACGTCTGGGCCGGGGGCCTCTTCGACGCGGCGCTCTTCACCGGCGACCGGCGCGCCTGGGAGGTGGCGACGCGCATCGCTGATTGGGCGGCGGGCCCGCAGATCACCAACTTCGACTTCGGCAACGCGCGCGAGCCCGGGTGGATGCTCATTCTCGTCATGAGCGCCTACAACGCCACCGGTGACCCGTTCTACCTCAATGCCGCGAAGCGGATGATCGAACGCGTGCGTGAGAAATCGCACCCCGATGAAGGGTTCTATGCCCACCCGCTTCCCCGTGGCCACTGCGAGTGCGACCCGCCGCATCGTGGCGAGGCCGGCTTCATGATGGGCGTGCTGATGACCGGCATGAAGATGTACTACGAGGTGACCGGAGACGAGCGGGTAGCCGATGATATTGTGAAGGCGGCGCGCTTCCTGGTGAAGACGATGTGGGAGCCGGAGAAGCTCGGATTCCGCTACACGTCCTGTCCGAAGACAAACGTCACCTACTCCTCCGCCACGATCGAGCTGGAGGGGATCGCGTTTGCCGCGCGCCGCGCCAACGACCCGGCCCTGGCGGAGATCTGCCAGCAGGCCCTCGCAGCGGCTCTGCCGACCCTCTCCGGGGCGGGGAAGGGGATGGGCTTCTACCTGCGCTCCGCACCGCAGATGCTCGACGCCGTCGCCGCCTTGCCAGGCCCCTCTTTCGATGACTATCGCCGGCGCATGGAGGCGCTCGTGCGCTCGCCAGCGCGCCGGCCGTACCCAGGGCCTCTCGGCAACCCGGATTACGAGGAAGGGCACGACGGCTGGGGGGCGCGAACCGGCTTCTCTCTGGCGATCGCGCCGGAAGCCGCGCACTCCGGGCGCGCCGGCGCCCGCGTCACGGGCAAGGGCAGGGGGCAAAATGAATATCTGGTGACGATCTACGACACCGGCGGCACCAACCCGATGGAGATCACCGGCCTGGAGCCGGGAAAGACGTATCGCGTCTCCGCCTGGGTGAAGGTGGACCGGATCACCCCGGGCGCGCCCGCGCCTAGTATCCGCTGCTCCATCCGCGACCGCGAGCGCACGCGCGAGAGCTTCGTCTCCAACGCCTATGATCTGAATCGCCTCGGCACCTGGCAGCGCCTGGAGCGGGTGTTCCAAGCGCCCGACCACACCTTCTCCGCCTACGTCGCGGTGAACACGAACACGCGCGAGGAGGTCGAGATCGATCTCAGCGTGGATGACTGGAGCCTGGCCCCGGCCGGTCCGGACGCCGCGGCGACGCCGGCGCGCCTGGTGGCCGATGCCGCCACGGCGACGCTCGGAGAAGGAACAACGCGAGAACGCATCGCGCCACCCCTTGGCTTCGCCGCGGTTTCCGGGGGTGAGGCCCGCTGGACACTTCAGGTACCCCGCGAGGGAGAGTACTACCTGTGGGCGCGCGTGGCAGGGGCCGGGGCGGAGCTCCGGATAGGGAATACGACCGTCTCACTCAAGCCTGCGGGAGGCGAGTGGAACTGGGTCCGCTGGGAACGCCCGCTCCGGCTGCCTGCCGGCGAATGCGTCATCACCGCGCGTCTGGCGGGAAAGGATGCGCGTTTGAGCCGGATCGTGGTCACGGACGAGGCGCTGGCCGCGCGGTGAACCCTTGCGAGTGCCGTCGCGTCTGAAAGGATGCCGGTGGCATGGCCGGATGCCGTCTCCCACCGGCCCTGCGATGCGCTCCCTCGCAGAAAAGTCCCTTTGGGAACGCGGGACGGCAGCATGGGTCTATTAGAGTAACCGGCAGAGAGGGTTCTCGTGGGAGCAGGCCCGAGGCGCATACCCAGGTGTTGAAAGTTGAAAGCGGGAGGTTGGCAACAGTGAGCGAGATGCTGAAACAGAGCAGGGGAGCGGCGCTGTGGATCAGCGCGTTGGCGCTCATGATCTCATTGGTGGGCGTGACGACCGCCCGGCAAGCGGGCGCGCAGGAGCGCGGCCCGCTGACGCGCGAGCAGGCGCGGGCCCTTGAGCAACTGGAGGAAGCGTTCACCGCCATCGCGGATGCCGTCGAGCCGGTGGTGGTGCAGATCAAGGTGGATGCGGCACGCCCGCGCTTCCGCAGTAACGAGGAGAACGAGGGCATGCCGGATCGCCCGGACGATTTCTTCCGCCAGTTTCCGTTCGGCCCGAACCTGCGTCCGGTGCCCCCGCGTGGCGCGGGTGGAACCGGGTCGGGCGTTATCGTGAAGATCGATGGCCACGACGCCTACATCCTCACCAATGCGCACGTCGTGAACGGCGCATCCAACGATGCGATCACCGTGGTCTTGCAGGATGGCACGACCATCTCCGGCAAGTCGAAGGTCACGGTGCGCGGGATTGATACGAAGACCGACCTGGCGGTGTTGAAGGTGATCACCGAGAAGCCGCTCAGCCCGAAGCACTATCAGGCAAAGCTGGGCGATTCGGACAAGGTGCGCGTGGGCCAGTGGGCGGTGGCGATTGGCTCGCCCTTCGGTCTGGCCTCCACCTTCACCGTAGGCGTGATCAGCGCGCTGGGCCGGGCGCAGACGATCCAGGACACGACTTACACGAACTTTATTCAGACCGACGCGGCGATCAACCCGGGCAACAGCGGTGGCGCGCTTGTGAACATCCGCGGCGAGGTGATCGGGATTAATACCGCGATTGCCACCGGCGGCACGCGCTCCAGCGCCGGCGTCGGCTTCGCCATCCCGATCAACAAGGCGAAGCGCGTGATGGAGCAGCTCATCGCCACCGGGCGCGTGGCGCATGGCTTCATCGGTGTCCTTGTCGGTGACCTGACCGAGGATCTGCAGCAGCTCGCGAAGGTGAAAGAGGGAGTCTTCGTTCAGGATGTGACGGCCGGCGGGCCCGCGGAGAAGGCCGGTATTCAGCCGGAGGATGCCATCGTCGCGTTCAACGGGAAGCCCCTGCGCACGAAGGAAGAGCTCATCGAGCTGGCGAGCAGCACCCCGCCGGGCACGGACGTGGAGCTGAAGATCGTGCGCAAGGGCCAGGTTGTGATGAAGCGGGTGAAGCTGGGAGAGCTGCCGACCGAAGAGACCCCGGTAGCCTCCGGCGCGGGCCAGGGCGACGACCGCGCGGCGAAGCTGGGTCTGCGCGTGGACGAGATCACCCCCGAGGTCGCGCAGCGGCTCAAGCTTCCGGACAACCTGAAGGGGATCGTGATCACGCGCGTCCAGCCGGGGAGCCCGGCGGAAGAGGCTGGCCTGCGCGCCGGTGATATTATCACGCAGGCCAACAGCAAGCCTGTGACTAGCGTGGCCTCCTTCCGGCGCATCGTGGAGGCGCTCAAGGAGAAGGAGCTCCTCTTCGTTCGTATCTCCCGCTATGCCGGGGGCGATACGCCTATCCGCCAGACGATACCGGTCAAGCCGGTGCAAGAGTGACCCTCTGATTGCCCCCGGCGCCCCGGCGGTATCTCCGCCGGGGCGCCGGGCACGCCGGTATGCCCCGGAATCAGAACGGCCCGCCTTCGCCTCGTTAGAGAGGGGGCGGGCCGTATGCTGTGGATAAACTGGGGTATGGATCAGGAAACTACGCGGACGCAGTTCAGAGTGCCGAACTCGTTTGGGGAGCGGCGGTCGCAGAGAGGATCATCCGCCCAGTCACCGTCCACGACAAAGCGGTACTGGTACTCGCCCACGGGTAGGGTGAGGGTTGCCTTCCACAGGCCAGATGCATCACGCTTCATCGGTTTGTCGGTCGGATCCCAACCGTTGAAGTCGCCCGCCAGAGAAACGCTCTGGGCATCGGGCGCGTGGAGCGTAAAGGAGACGCGTTTGCGGGCCGAAGTGCTCTTCACGGCCGTTGGCATCTGATACTCCCTCCCTTCCTCTCTTGGAAGGACCGGTGCACGGTCGTATCCTCCCACACTCAGGCTTCTTCTGCTGACCCCCGGTTCCTGCTCCAATAGGCGGCGATAGGCCATGGGGCCGTTCGTCTCTATCTTACCCCCTAAATGCGCCCGAGTCAAGACCATTCTGACAGGGGCCGGGCACGCGCAGGCAGGAGGATCGGCCGCCGGTGGGGAATCGTGTGGCGATGATCCTTACAGTGACGCTCAATACGGCAGTCGACAAGACCTACGTGGTTGAAGGCTTCGATCCGCGGGGCATCCACCGCCCTTGCGTTACCTTGACGACGGCTGGCGGCAAGGGGGTGAATGTGGCCCGGGTCTGCGCGATCCTTGGCTGCGAAGTGGTGGCCACCGGTTTTGCCGGCGGGCATACCGGCGATTTCATCCTCTCGGAGCTGGAGCGCTCGGGTGTCCTCCCCGATTTTGTGCGTGTCGAGGGGGAATCGCGCGTCTGCGTGGAGGTGGTCGACCCAGATCAGGGAGTTCACGCCAAGTTCAACGAGCCCGGACCGCATGTGACGGCGATGGACGCGGTGCGCCTGGAGTCGAAGATCTCCGGGTGGCTCGAGCGTGCCCGGCTCGTCGTCCTCTCTGGGGGCGGACCGCCGGGGACCCCCTCGGATTTCTACGCGCGCCTGATCTGTCGGATCCGCGCGGCGGGCGTTCGGGTGTTGCTCGACACCTCAGGCGAGTTGCTGCGCCGCGGGGTGGCGGCGGCGCCCTATCTGGTGAAGCCGAACGCCGAGGAACTGGCCGATCTCATGGGCACGCCGGTCACCTCGCCGGAAGAGGCAGCCCGGGGCGCGCGGGCCCTGCTACAGAGCGGCGTGGCGGTCGCGGCTGTATCGCTCGGGGAGCAAGGCGCGGTGTTGGCCCATGGCACGGACCTGCTGTATGCGGAACCCCCATCCACGGATGTGGTGAGCACGGTTGGATCGGGCGACTGCATGGTGGCCGGCTTTGCCGCGGCACTCGTGCGCGGCATGGAGACGGAGGCCATGTTACGCCTGGGTGTAGCGGCAGGCACCGCCAACGCAGCGGTGTTGGGACCGGGGCTCTGCACCCGTGCCGAAATCGAGCGACTGGCGCCGCAAGTCAAAATCGCCTCGCTCAGTTAGCGCGAGGCTTGGGAAGCCTGGCGCAGCACCTGGCGGACGCTCTCCTGGAACGTGCCTACCTGTGCCTCCAGATCGGCGAGCTCTTCAGCGGCGCGCCGGACGGCATCGGAGCCATCGGCCGGACTGGCCTGGACGGCGACGATGCGCGAACGGAGGTTGGTGAGCGCCGCAAGGATCCGGGCAATCTCGGCGCGCAGGCGCTCGCGGGTATGCCCCAGTTCCAGACAAGTCTGCGCCTGCGACTCGAGCGAGCGCGCCGCTTCGGCGTATTGCTCCTGAACGAAGCGGTCGCTGGCTGCATCGGCGCGCGCGCGCATCGCTTCCGCCCGGCGGAGGAACTCCGTGGCCTCGTTGGCACGTAGGTGGTCGTCGAGGGTGTGCCAGAGCCGAGAGAGCTCGCGCACTCTCTTGGCCAACTTGCGCGCCCCCCCCGGAGCGCTCGAAAGAAGCTGCCGGGTGCCACGATTGCCATTGCGCACCAGGTGAGCGATCTCAGCTGCGAGCGCCGAGGCCTCTCGCGACCACTCCTCCGGATCCTCTTCCTTGGGCTTGACGCGTGGCCCCCAGCGCCAGCCTCGCTCCCTCGCGGGGATGGGCGGCGAGGGGACGCGAAGCCGCTCTCCCAGGGCGTAGCGAAGCAACCAGGCAACGACCAAGAATGGCAGCAGCAGCGTAATCACGAAGACTGTCAACGCCACCACCGCCTTCAGCGCCAGTAGCGCCGCGCCTGCCACTACGATGCCCAGTCCAACGAGTAAGAGAACTCGGAACAGCGTTCCGAACATGGCCCCTTGCCTTTCAAGAACCGTGCCTTGATCATTATACCATCCGGCGTAACACCGGGTCAAACCGCGCCCGATGCGGCCTGAGATTCCGACATAAGGAGTTCGAAGCCTCGGAGGCAGGGCGCAACCCGTCGCGCGGCGATAAATCACCGCGCTGCTTGCGAGCGAAGCCCTGCCGGGCTGGGTTGGGGATACTCCCAGATGTCTCAAAAAGGCGGTGGCTGGGAGGAGAAGCCCCGAGGGGGCTTTGCCGGAAAGCAGCGCGGAGCTTCGAGCTCCGCGCGTGCGCGCGGTCTTCTCCTTATGTCCGAATCCCAGCGATGTGGCTGGAACTGCAATCTACTGGCTGATCGCCACGGGTTCCCGCCTACGATGGGTGCTCGCGAGATCGGCCACCGCAATGCGCTGGGTGGTTCCACAATGGCCGGCCGCGATGCGTTTACGGCCCGGGTGCTGGGTAGCAGCGCGAGTTTTCAGGCATGCGCGCCTATTGGTCCGGCCCGCCCCCTCTTCCATTCCAGCGGCGCTGGGGCATGCCGCCGGGCGGGGTTTACCACGCATGATGCGGTGGTATCACTGGTTGTCGAGAGGGCCAAAAGACGCTGCTGCCACTGGCCCGCCGCCGGATACGTTGGCGGTGGGGTGACGCATCGATTGGCGCCGGGCTATCGCGCCCGACCGGAGCCCTCGGGAACGGGAGCACGCCGAATGCCGCAGAGTAGGGTGGGGCTGCAAGAACAGGGCCTGGTCAACCTGGGACGGATGTACTGGAATCTCTGCCCCGCGGTGCTGGTGGAGCTGGCACTGGCGCGGCGTGAGGGAATCCTGGCGAGCACCGGCGCGCTGGCGGTGAAGACCGGGGCGCGAACCGGACGGTCGCCCAAGGACAAGTTTATCGTCGAGGATCCGGCCAGCCGCGACCAGATTCACTGGGGCCGAGTGAACCGGCCCTTCCCGCGCGAGCAGTTCGAGGCGCTCTATACGCAGGTCCTGGGTTATCTGCAGGGCCGAGATGTCTTCGTGCTGGACGCGATGGCAGGGGCCGATCCGCGCTACCAGGTGCCAATCCGCGTGGTCAACGAGTTGGCGTGGCATAATCTCTTCGCGCGCCAGCTCTTCCGCCGGATCAGCGTGGAGGAGCAGCACGCACACCGCCCGGAATACACCGTGATCGCCGCTCCTGGGTTTCAGGCGGATCCTTCACGGCATGGCACCCACTCGGAGGCGTTTGTCATCCTCGATTTGGAGCGCAAGCTGATCCTGATCGGCGGCACCCGCTACGCCGGCGAGATGAAGAAATCGGTCTTCAGCGCGCTCAACTACGAGCTGCCGCGCCGTGGGGTCTTTCCGATGCACTGCGCTGCCAACGTGGGCCCCGAGGGCGATGTCGCGCTCTTCTTCGGGCTCTCGGGCACGGGGAAAACGAGCCTTTCGGCAGACCCAAAACGGCGCCTCATCGGCGATGACGAGCACGGGTGGAGCGACGATGGCGTATTCAACTTCGAGGGTGGGTGCTACGCCAAGTGCTTCCGCCTCTCTCCCAAGTACGAGCCGCAGATCTGGAACGCGCTTTGCTTTGGCGCCGTGCTGGAAAACGTGATCCTTGACCCGGAGACGCACGTGCCGGACTATGATGATGATTCGGTCACGGAGAACACGCGCGCGGCCTACCCGGTGGAGTTCATTGAGAACGCGATGGTCACAGGCGTTGCGGGCCACCCAACGACCGTGCTCTTCCTTGCCGCAGATGCGTTTGGAATCCTGCCCCCCATCGCCCGGCTGAACCGGAATCAGGCGCTCTACCACTTCCTCTCCGGCTACACGGCCAAGCTGGCCGGCACCGAGACAGGGATGGGCGATGAGCCGGAGGCCACCTTTAGCACCTGCTTTGGGGCGCCCTTCCTGCCTCTGGCGCCCGGCGTGTATGCCGATATGCTTGGGCAGCGTCTGGATCGCCACGGCTCGCGCGTCTATCTGGTGAACACCGGATGGGTGGGAGGGCCGTATGGGGTGGGGAGCCGGATCAGCATCGCCTACACCCGGGCCATGGTTGATGCGGCGATCTCGGGCCGCCTGGAGGGCGTTGCCTGGCGCACCGACCCGGTCTTTGGCATCGAGGTGCCGACTGAATGCCCGGGCGTGCCCACCGAGATCCTCGACCAGCGCTCTACGTGGGCGAGCCCGAGCGAGTATGACCATCGCGCCCGTGAGCTGGCAGAGCGGTTTATACGCAACTTCGCGCAGTTCAAAGATGTTTCGAAGGAGATCTCTCAGGCAGGACCTCGCCTAGGCTAGGGCGAAACCGAAAAGTGAATAGTGCAGGAGCACGGACGCCGCGCGCCTGCTGCGCGGCGTTTCGTCGCGTCTGGCGCATAATGGCCTGATTGCCACCACTATCTCAGAGAGGAGCCCTTTGCTATGCCGTTGATGACCACCAAGCCGATGTTCGATCTCGCTTATGACGGCGGGTTCGCGATCGGCGCCTTTAACGTCAACAACATGGAGATCCTCCAGGGGATCATCGAGGCCGCCAAGGAAGAGCGCGCCCCCCTCATCCTCCAGATCTCCAAGGGTGCCCGCGAGTACGCGAAGATGGTGTACCTGCGCGCCCTGATCAACGCCGCCGTCGAGGATTCGGGCGACCTTCCGATCGCCATCCATCTCGATCACGGCGACAGCGTCGAGCTGTGCAAGCAGTGCGTGGATGACGGCTTCACCAGCATCATGATCGACGCCTCGAAGCACCCCTTCGAGGAGAACATCCGGATCACCAAGGAAGTCGTCGATTACTGCCACCCGCGCGGCGTCACCGTCGAGGCGGAGCTGGGCCAGCTGGGCGGCATCGAGGAGCACGTGGTCGGCGTCGATGACCCGATGAAGCACCTCACCGACCCGAACCAGGTGGCCGAGTTCTGGCAGCGCACCGGGTGCGATTCGCTCGCCGTTGCCATCGGCACCAGCCACGGCGCCTACAAGTTCAAGAGCGCGCCGAAGCTCGCCATCGATCGCGTCTCCGAGATCATGGAGAAGGCCCCCGGCCTGCCGCTCGTCATGCACGGCAGCAGCAGCGTTCTCCAGGAGTTCGTCGAGGAGATCAACAAGTACGGCGGCAACATGCCCAACACCATGGGCGTTCCCGAGAGCGCCGTCACTCAGGTCTCGCAGATGGGCGTGTGCAAGGTCAACATCGATACCGACCTGCGCCTGGCTCTCACCGCCAAGATCCGCAAGACCTTCGCCGAGAAGCCGGCCGAGTTTGACCCGCGCAAGTACCTGGGCCCCGGCCGCGAGGCGATCAAGGAGATGGTGAAGCACAAGCTGCACGTGCTTGGCGTCGCCGGCAAGGCGGATGCCGTGATCGATCAGTGGAAGAAGCTCGGTTGCCCCGTGCCTGACTACTACAAGAACAAGTAGTCCCGGCGATAGATGGAGTGGCTGCCTCGCGGCCCTCTAACTCAGTCATGCGGACCCTCCTCGCTCGGGGGAGGGCCCGCCCGGGCTAAACACCTCTTCCCACAGTGGGCGCTGGTCTATGCGCGCGCTAGTTCCTGGAGCGCCGCCAGGTTCTCCATCGCCTGCCTCTGAACCCACGTGTCGAGCAACTTTTCCGCTTTAGCAGCGTGCCCGCTCGTCAGGAGCGCGCGTGCTTCCTCCCGAATCGCCTGCTGGCGGGCATAAATCGCTCGCTCCATCTCTTCATACCGCTTGATCTCTCCCGTAACGGCCTGCCCGGCCCGATCCACGCTCCCATCGATGAGCGCGCGCGGCGTCTCGCGGATCCCCATGAAGAGCGGGAAGGCGAGAGAGCGCGCCGGAAAGGTGACCCACGCGGTTGTGAGCTTCTCCGGGCAGGTCCGGTCGATCTCAACCGTCATCCCGGAGATAGAGGTCTCAAGGCAGAGCGACGGGTGGCGCGAGACGTTGTGGAACGTGGTGAACTCCACGGGATGCGGAGCCTGGCGCAGCGCCTCCGCGCCGGGAGTGTCGGCGCGCAGGCTGAAATAGACGCCCTCGGGGTGGAGACGAGACTGCACTTCGACGGCGTTGTTGCTCACCTCCAGGGCCGTGCCCTCCCGATCCACGAAAAGCCAGTGGGTGCCCGTCTTGGCCCCGCCCGCGTACCACCCGCGGCTGACAAACTCGCGGATGATCTCCAGCGCTTCCGCGCAGCACGACGCACGCTCCGCGATGTGGCGGAGGATGAAGGTGTTCATCATCCCTCGGAAGCGCGGCCGGACCTCATCAAGCCCCATCATATCGGCCGACCCGGCGAGCCCGCGCTCGTTCACCATCATCATCGCGGCGAGAACGCTCGCGTCGCTCACCGCGAGGAACGCCTGAATCCCCGGTGACGTGGAGCGGAGCACGAAAGCCGATTGCGCCCGGGCAACGTTATCGCGCGTCTTGTGGAAGAGGATCGCGTTTCCCGCCGTCTCCGCTGGCGCGATCGTGTAGGAGGTGCATTCATCCTCGCTCGCGGCCGGATCAGGCGCGCTCTCCTCCTCATGGAGGAAGAGCCCGCGGTAGACCCCGGCGATAAACGCGAGGTAAAGCTCGCCCTCGACTCCGGCGGCGCGGGCGATGCTGTGCGCTTCCTCGATCCAATGGGGCGCCAATTGTTCGGCGATCTCAACGAAACGCCGCGACCGGGCGATAAGCACGTCAGTCGTCAGGCCGCGCTCCCTCGCCGGCGCCAGGAAGAGCGACTCCAGATCATTGTGGATGGTGCTCCTGTTTGTCTCGCCCCAGAGCGTGCCAACTGCCTTCGGAGAGCCAGAGAGAGCAATGGCTGGTGCATCCGCGCGCGTATCACGAGATTGTGACATCCGTTCACCCTCCAGGGCCGGGCTGGACGCCGGCCGTCGGTGGTTGCTTCCACGCCGCACCCGACCCCTCCTGCGCCGACTTGATCCGGCCGGGCGAAATGCGCCCGCGCATTCGCCCGGCGTGCTGAGCGTTGCGAGCAGACAGGCGTTATGCTAGAATAAAGAGGCGGTGAATGCCCCGCCAGGAGGACATACAGAATGCAAACGCTACGAATTGGCCTGTATCAGATGAACGCCTGGGTGGGCGATCTGGACCGGAACGTCCAGACGATCCTGACGGCCCTGGAGGAGGCCCGCGCCCGAGGGGTGGACGTGGTTGCCTTTCCAGAGCTCGCGATCACTGGGTGCCCGCCCGACGACTTGTTGCTGAGACCCCGCTTTCTCCAGGAAAACCGGCGCGCGCTCGAGCGCGTGGCCGCGGCGACCACGGGCCTGACGGCCATCGTCGGCTTCGTCGACTTCCAGGAGAGCCTTTTCAACGCTGCCGCCGTCCTCCATAATGGCCATCTCGCCGGGGTACACCACAAGCGCGTTCTCTCCAGGTCGGGTGCGTTTGACGAGACGCGCTACTTCCAGCCGGGCGAGGAAACCCGCGTCTTCTCGCTGGGTGGCGTCGCTTTCGGCGTTACCATCGGCGAGGAGGGCTGGGCTCCAGATGGGCCGGCCAGCACCCAGTGCCTCCTGGGAGGGGCGCAGGTGGTTTTCAACCTCAGCGCCGCGCCCTTCGTGATGGGCCAGCGGCCCGCTCGCGAGCGGAGGCTTGCTATCCGGGCCGCCGAGGATGCCTGCTTCCTCGCGTATCTCAACGGCACGGGCGGCCAGGACGAGCTCGTCTTTGATGGCGGCTCGGTGCTCCTCGGGCCGGATGGCGAGATGCTCCTGCGCGCGCCCGTCTTTGCCGAGACGCTGGTGGTCGCCGATCTTGACCTCTCGAGCGTGACCCGCGCGCGCCTGCGGGATCCCTCCTGGGGGCAGCGTCGGCGGGCGCGCCAGGCCGGAGGCGAGGCGGTGGAGCGGGTGATCCTGGAGCCGGTTGCACTGAGGCCGGACCGCCCACCGGTGGCGGCGGAATCGGCTCCCGTGCCGGATCGCCTGGAAGAGGTGTACACCGCGCTGGTGACCGGCACACGCGACTACGTGACCAAGAACGGCTTCAAGGATGTGGTGATCGGGCTCAGCGGCGGAATCGACTCGGCGATGGTCGCGTGCATCGCCGTCGATGCCCTAGGCAAGGAGCGCGTCGTCGGGGTCAACATGCCCTCGGTCTACTCGTCGGAAGAGACGCGCGCGGACGCCCGCCTGATTGCCGAAAACCTGGGGATTCGCTTCCTGACGATCCCGATCCAGGAGACGTTTGAGGCATACACGCGCCAACTCGCCGAGGTGTTTGCCGGTCGCAAGCCCGATCTCACCGAGGAGAATCTGCAGGCGCGCATCCGGGCCAACCTGCTGATGGCGCTCTCCAACAAGTTCGGCTATCTCGTTCTCTCCTCGGGCAACAAGAGCGAGGTGGCCGCGGGTTATGCTACGCTCTACGGCGATACGGCCGGCGCCTTCTCCCCGATCAAGGATGTGCCCAAGACGCTCGTATGGGCGCTCGCGGAGTATCGGAATACGCTCAGCCCGGTGATCCCGGAGACCACGATCCGGCGTGAGCCGACGGCGGAGCTGCGCCCCGACCAAAAGGACACCGACTCACTGCCGCCTTACGACCTTCTCGACAGGTTCGTGGCGCTCTACGTCGAGGAAGAGCGGAGCGCCGATGAGATCATCGGCCTCGGATACGACGAGGAGCTGGTCCGGCGCGTGACCCGCATGATCGACCGCGCCGAGTACAAGCGTCGGCAGGCGGCGCCCGGCGTGAAGATCACCGCGAGGGCGTTTGGCATCGACCGACACGTGCCGCTCACTCACGGCTATCGCGAGCTCTAACCCGAAGTATTCACCAGAATACTTCAAAAGAAGGCTCTTGCCTGGTGGTACACCGTTGCCGCCACAAGCGCTTAGCCGGAAGTATTCACCAGAATACTTCAAAAGAAGGCTCTTGCCTGGTGGCACGCCGCTGCTGCCACAAGCGCCTGGCGGCAGAGTGTTTTCGGGGCTGTGCCCAAGAGCCAGCGCCGCGCCTGGCAGAGAGACTTCTTTTCATTATTCTGATGAATAATGTGGGCTAGCGGCAGAGTGTTTTCGGGGCTGTGCCCACGAACCCGATTCTGAGAACAGGGTAGCCTAGCTGGCCGGCGGCGCGCGCCGCCGGGACCAGGGCTTGACACCCCATGTCCTCCCGGGCTACAATACCGCCAAGCGCCCGGGGTGGAGTGCGCGTTGCGCCCACGGGTTCGGTAGGGCCTGAGAACGTGGGCCATACCCCGCACGCGCCGGGAGCCCCGGGGGAGGGAGCGAGCGATGCGACGCGCCAAAACGCGGGGATTTACCCTGATCGAGCTGCTTGTTGTGATCGCTATCATCGCCATCTTGGCAGCGATCCTCTTCCCGGTCTTCGCGCGCGCGCGAGAGAGCGCGCGCAAAGCCAACTGCCAGTCGAACCTGAAACAGATCGGCTCGGCGCTCAACATGTACGCGCAAGACTACGATGGGATGTACGTGCGCTATGGGGGTACGCTCCTCTGGTCTGAGAAGATCGAGCCATACGTGAAGAACTCCGGCGTGTTCCTCTGCCCCAATAAGGGCGGGTGGACGACCACGACGCCCTGCTCCGAGAATAACCACCCGCCGGAGTCGGAGTTCCGGCAGAAGGGCAAAGGGATCAGCTACGGGTACAACAACTTCACCGAGACCTATGGCGAGGTGAACGGCGTTTCGGGCTCCCAGGGCTTCGGCTTGGGCTACGGCTACTCCGACGCGCAGATCCACCTTCCCGCCGACACCATCGCCGTGGGCGACGCCGTCTGCCCGCGGTGGCGCGGCAAGGACCACGTGGACAACTTCAACAGCGGCAGCAAGTCGTACCTCCGGCATACGGACGGGGCAAACTTCCTCTTCGTGGATGGCCACGTGAAGTGGCTGAAGAAGCTGCGCTACTGCCAGTTCGACGCCGGCCGGACGGCCGATTGGTAGCGCCCGCCGATACGCCTCTATCGCTGGAACACCTCAGGCCTCTTCCCATGCTCGCTGGGAGGGGCCTTTCTCTGTTGCCGGAGACCATCGCCATGCTGGACGCGGGTGGGATCCCAGGGGTATAATGGACCCGGGAGCCCGCGAACGCATGAAGAGACCGCAGTTGAGCCTGTTCGATAACCTGGAGCCGGAGCCATGGCCCAACCATCCGGAAGCGCGCGCGCCACAGGCGGATCCCGCCGCGGCGGCGGCTGAGCCGCCACGGCACGTGTCCCAGCTCTCCCTCTTCACCGAGGATGAGGGTGGCGCGGAGCGTGACCTCCCGGAGGGCTTCCGCCTCGTCGATACAGAGGATGCCCTGCAAGAGCTGATCCGCGAGCTGGCTGCGGCGCCGCTCTTCGCCTTCGATACCGAGACAACGGCGCTCGACCCGATGGTCGCGGAGCTGGTAGGCTTGAGCTTCTCCACGAGGCCGGGGAGCGCGAGTTATGTGCCGGTTGGACACACGCGCGGCCGGCAGGTGGAGCGGTCGCGCGTGCTGGACGCGCTGAGACCGGTGTTCGAAGATGGAACTCGCCCGAAGGTGGGCCACAACCTGAAGTTTGACCTGCGCGTGCTGGAGCGGGCAGGCGCGCGCGTCGCCGGGCCATATTACGACACGATGATCCTGGCGCATCTCGTGCGCGAGGAGGGGAGCCACGGCCTGAAGGAGTGCGCGCGCCACTACCTCGGGCGCGAGATGACCTCCTTCGATGTGCTCACCTCCCGCGGCCGGCACCCACTGCAGTCACTCCCGACCGCGCTCGTGGCCCGCTATGCCTGTGATGACGCCGATGCGACACTCTCCCTGTGGGAGAAGCTCTCCCCCGAGATCGCCGCCGCGGCGCTGGAGCGGGTCTTCCAGCTGGAGAGCGAGCTTCTCCCGGTGGTGGCGCAGATGGAGAGCGACGGCGTCGCCATGGATGCCGGCTACCTGACTGCGCTGGCAACCGATCTGGAGAAGCAGATCGAGGCAACGGCGGAGGCCTGCTACCAGGCGGCGGGAACCCGGTTCAACCTGAACTCGCCGCGGCAGAT
Source organism: Armatimonadota bacterium (assembly GCA_012512265.1). Classification (GTDB taxonomy): domain Bacteria; phylum Armatimonadota; class JAAZEB01; order JAAZEB01; family JAAZEB01; genus DUUU01. The sequence continues at coordinate 43,765 of JAAZEM010000058.1, forward strand.
CGCGACCATCCTCTACGAGCGCCTGGGGCTGAACGCGACTCGGCACACAACGATGGGGCCCTCCACCGGAGAGCCGGCGTTGAAGGCGCTTGCTGGAACCCATCCACTCCCCGCGCTCATCCTGGAGCACCGGGAGCTGAGCAAGCTCCGGAGTACCTACGCGCTGGGGCTGTTGCGGAGTATCTCGCTGGAGACGAGGCGCGTTCATCCCAGTTTTCAGCAGATCGGCGCCCGGTCGGGGCGCTTCAGCTGCGCCCACCCGAATCTGCAAAACCTGCCCAAGGACTCGGCGAACACGATCCGGAGGGCGTTCGCGGCGGCGCCGGGGCACCTGCTCGTCTTCGCGGATTACTCGCAGATTGAACTGCGCATTCTGGCCCACTACTCGGAAGATCCGGGTCTGCTTGCTGCCTTCCGAGAGGGGGAGGATGTGCATGCGCGCACAGCAGCGGAGATCTTCCGGGTGCCGCTCGATTCGGTGACATCTGTTCAGCGGCAGGTTGCCAAGGGAATCAACTTTGGGCTGGTTTACGGCATGAGCTCCCAGGGGCTCGCGGCGCAGCTCGGCATCTCGCAGGCGCAAGCAGAACGCTACATCGAGGCCTACTTCGGGCGCTACGCTGGTGTGCGCCGCTACATGGCCGAGATGGTCGCGCGGGCACGCGAGCAGGGCCATGTGACCACGCTTCTGGGCCGGAGGCGGCACGTGACTGGCCTCGATTCGTCCAACCCGCGCATTCGGGGGCAAGCCGAGCGGCAGGTGATCAACGCGCCGATTCAGGGGAGCGCCGCCGATATCATCAAGCTCGCGATGGTCCGGCTGGCACCGCACCTCCCGGCTTTCCGGGCGCGAATGATCCTGCAGGTTCACGACGAACTAGTAATAGAGGTGCCCGAGGAAGAGGCGGAGGGTCTGCGGCGAACGATCGTCTCGGTGATGGAGCAGCCGCCCACGCCAGAGTTTCGGGTTCCCCTCTGCGTGGAGGTTGAGATGGGAAGCACCTGGCGCTAGGGGGGCATTGGCGCGCCCGTCGGCGCGACATGGAACGGCGCTACCCAGTCCGGGCCACTCGCGCGAGGGATGACGCACGATGACCTGCGAGGGAGATACATTTGAGGATCGAGAGAGAGAAACTCCATCCGTCCGCCCTGGAGGTGGCCGCGCGCTTGCGGAGCAACTATGCCGATGTGCCGCTGGTCGCCCTGGGGCAGACGGTGTTTTGGGACGAGCCGGTGAAGGCGGCGCTGTGTATGGTGCTCGAAGCGCTTGCCCCGGGCTCGCATACCTTTGCGATTGGCATCAACGACCACGACTACTTCTCGAAGACATCCGCGCCTTTGCCCACCGACGCGCCCTTTGCCATCCTTGAGCATAACGATGGCACCACGCACGACCTGTGGGTGGCAACCGGCGAGCTCTCCATGCTCTTTGGCGGCGAGACGGTGCTCACGCGCGAGCGCCTCCACGGGTGTGGCGTTGAGGTGGAGAAGGTGGCCAAAGGCTGTCCCGAAGGCCGCGAGGCGTGCATCGACCGGATCACCGCCGCTTGGGGGTGGCGAGGGATCGCGCAGACGGGGGATCACCGGCACATCGCCCACGAGATTCGCCTGAGCGACGTGCTTCCGTGGCTGACCGAGATCCTGGAGTGGGGCTTCCGCGAGAGTGCCGCCCTGCTAGAGGGGGAGGATGCGCGCGAGTCGGCCGAACGCTTTGGCGAGGAGGTGGTGGAGTGGCTCCGCCGTTTCGACCACGAGCACCCGGGCGCACTCCTCTCCGATGCCTATCAGGAGGCGCACCGGCTCTTCTTCCGCAAGCTGGCCGGGTGCAATCCCGACCGCGTGGCGACCTTCACCTCCACCGATCTCTTCCTCTTCAACCGCGAAACCGTAGAGCGCCCGCGGTTCGCCCTCCTCAACCTCTTCCTGAAGCCGGAATCGCGCGAGATCGCCTGTGCCGCCTACGATGCCGCCGTCGAGGGAAGCAACACCTACACGCTCGACCGCTTTGGCGAGGGCGCCATTCCGTTTGATCTGGTGGTGCCGGCGGGACGGGGTACCTTGCGCATCCTGGACGATGCCGTGGTGGTGGAGACCCCGGAGCCGATCCGGATGCCGGTGCCTAGGCGCATCGAGAGCGCGCGCGAACTGGCGGAAGTGGTCGAGGATCACTTTGGCCAGAACACGACGCTCATCGGCAAGGGACATGTTTTCGTCTGCATGGTGACCGCCGAGGCGATCCTGGTGTTCCACGAGAGCGGCTCTGCCTACGTGCATCGCACGGCGCGCCTGATGCAGACCCTCGCCGATCGCGGGTTCTCGGTGCCGCTTTACCCGATCCTGCGGATCCGTCACCACACCTGGGACGCCCTCGCCGGATGCGGCGTCCGGTTCCGGCTGCCGGAGCACCTTGCCGCCGCTTTTGGGGCGCCGGTGGTCACGGCGACGGAGTTCGCGACGCGCTGGCAGGAGGTGGTGGACGCGGAGAAGCGCCTGCTCCAGGAGATCTCGGCGCTCTCGAGCCCGCGCGAGTTGGTCTCGTTCCTCGGTGCCCGAGACGATGGCGAGTGGCTGCGGCGCCTGGAAGAGTACACGCGGGCACACGACCTCCTCCTGGAGATCCGCGACCGCTCGCGCGTCTACGAAGAGCGCAGCCGGCAGATCTACGAGGAGATCCAGCGGCTGAAGAGTGAAGCCCTGGAGATGGAGCGAGAGAAAGGCGAGAACTTCCGGCGGACGATCAAGCCGTTGCGCGAGCGCCTCTTCGAGCTGGCTCAGGAGGGCGTCGTTGATGGGCCCGAGGTAGAGGAGTTGCAGCGCCAGATTGAGGCGCACGAGGCGCCTCGGGCGCACGTGGACGCGGAGATTCGCGCGCGGCGCGAGCGCGTGGCTGCCCTGGAGAACGAGGCGAAAGAGGTGCGCAAGGCGCGCATGGAGAACGAGAAGGGCCCCGCGGCAGTGGCCGCGCGCCAGGCGATTGCCGAGGTGGAGAAGGAGGCAGAGCGCGCCAAACTCCAGCTCGTTCGTCGTGCCCTCTTGGTCTCGCTCGGGCTGCCCGCGTGCAACCTGCGCCCAACGGCGTGGTGGTTCCCCCTGGTCGATCCCAGCGGCGAGTGGTTCCGGAACCTGGCGCACCGGATGGAGCTGCGCTTCGAGCGCCTCGGCCCCGTGGACCCGGCCACCGGAGGCGGCGCGTGAGCCAGAAGAGACGCTTTACCAAGGTCCAGGCCGCCGGCAACGACTTCATCCTCTTCGACTGCTTGCAAGAGCCGGAGCTTCCGTGGTCCTCGCTTGCCCCCCGGCTGTGCGACCGTCACCGCGGCATCGGTTCGGATGGCCTGCTGATCGTGCTCCCCTCGGTGGGGGCGGATTTCCGGATGCGCATGTTCAATCCGGACGGCACCGAGGATTTCTGCGGGAATGGCCTGCGCTGCGTCGCGCGCTATCTCCACGCGACCGGTCTGCACCGCCAGAGCGAGCTCATCCTGGAGACGATCCAGGGCGCGCGCCAGCTCCGTTTCCTTCTGGGCGACGGCACGCCGGGGATCGAGGCGAACATGGGCGTGCCGCGCTGGGATGCCGCCGCCATCCCGGCGCGGGGCCCGGCGGATCCTCTCGTGGGCGTGCCCCTCGAGGTGGCCGGCGTGCCCTTCGTCCTCACGTCGCTCTCCACGGGAACGGCGCACACCGTCCTTTTCCGCGAGGAGTTGCCCGACGACGCGCTCTTCCTCTCGGTGAGCCCGGCGCTCGAGACGCACGAGTGGTTCCCGGAACGGACCAGCGTCCTGTGGTGCCAGGCGGAGGTCTACGGCCGCCTGCGCCTGCGGATCTGGGAGCGCGGCGTGGGAGAGACGCTCGCGTGCGGCTCGGGCGTGTGCGCGGCCGCCGCGGCCGCCGTCCGCCACGGCCTTGCCGGCAAGGAGCGGGTGGAGGTGTTCTGCCCCGGGGGAGCGTTCCAGGTCCGCTGGGAAGGCTCAGAACAGTGGCTTCGCGGCCCGGCGGAGATCGTCTTCGAGGGAAGCCTCAGCTGAGCGGCTGCTCCAGGTGATCCACGCGGTGGACAAGGCCCACGAGCAGCCGGCCAGCGGCATCCACGCCCTCCCAGGCGACCCGGGAAGGGATGTCGGCTGGCGTGTGAACGCGGCGGAGACCGCGCCCCACTGAGAGGAGGGTGAGCGCCGGGATCCCCCGGTAGGCCGCCGGATAGTGGTCGGTCGCCGCTCCGGCGGGCAGGTAGACGCTCCTCACGTCGAGCCTCTCTTCCGCGGCGACCTCCAGCACCACCTGCGCCAGGCGGGCGCCCGTGCCCACCGGCGGGATCCCGAAGTGCGAGAGGACCCCGATGGCTCCTCCCGCCCCCAGAGTATCCAGGTTCACCACGAGAGGCGCCGGACCCAGGGCGTCGCCATGACTTTGCAGGAAGCGCGCCGCGCCGGCCAGGCCCTCCTCCTCGGCATCGGTGAAGAGCAGCGTCACCCGGGTGCGGCTGAGCGGCGTTTCGGAGAGCTGGCGCGCCATTTCCAGCAGGATGCCCACTCCCGTGGCGTTGTCCAGGGCTCCGGGCGATGCGTTTCCGGAGCGGTTCGCGCCCAGCACGAGGAGGCCGATGGCGCTGAGGCTTCCCGCTACAAGCACGCCCGCCGGGGAGATGACGTGCCCCCTCGCCAGTGTGCCGAGGAAGGCGCTGGCGCACAGGAAGATGCCCCCGCCGATCACGGCGAACGCCGCCGCCATCCTCGCCGGGATCGGGAGAGATTGCGACTTCGAGTCGTAATGCGCCATCAGGATCAGGTGGCGGTCAGCGTCCGCTGGGGCCGGGATCTCCACCACCACGTTGATCCCTTCGTGTTGCACTCCCCTGTCCAGCAGGCGCTCGATGCCGCGATTCCAGCGGGTGGCGGGCAGGCCGGCGAGAAACCCCAGGAGCAGGAGCGCCATCGCAGTGGCCGGACTGGAGGGGTAGGTGAAGGTGGCGGCGAGGACAACCCCGGCGACGGCGAGGAGGGCGAGCGGGAGCGCGAGCTCCATCAGGACCGGCGAAAAGGTGAACGGCTCGAGGATCGGATCCAGGCCGGCGGCGCGCAGCTGCGCTACGATGTGCCCGCGGGCGCGCGCCGAGCCCTCGGAGCCAGAGCGGCGCGGGAAGGCGATCGCTACCGCGTCCGCATGCGCGCGTTCTGCCTGAAAACGCATCGGCCTTCCTTCCCAGCCCGGGGCGCGCTTAGGAAGCCGCCTTTCGCTTTTGGGCGCGCCAGCCCCGCTCGGTGATGAACTGGTTCCGCGAGTTGTAGTAGTAAACCCGCAGCGAGGCGAGGGGAATCCCGTGCCGGCGACAGAGGCGCGTCGCCTCCTCCAGACATTCCTCGGGCACGTAGAGAAAGAACTTCGGTGCCAGCAGCTGGAACAGCTTCCACTCCGACGCGCCCGCGCTCAGCGTCGAAGCCGTCTCCACCGCAGCGATGGCCGCCAGGCGCCCGGTGTGCTTCTCGAACGCGACGATGTCCGGCGTCACGTCGTCGCCGCCTGGCACGGGCACCGCTCGCCGGGGAGCGTCGCCCACGTTGGCGTGGACCTCCCAAATCGGCACGCGCATCTTATGCGCCACGTTTGCCGCTGCGACGTCGTGCTCTTGCTCCGCTGCCACTCCCGGTTAACTCCTCTCGGCTTCCCCAATGCCCGGCCGGCTCGTGAGATCAACGGCCTCGATGCCTGCCCATGGGAGGAAGCTCGCCCGGGGCGATCTCTCCTGGCTGGCCGCGAACGCCGGGCCTCCGGCGGTTCACGATGCCGGCGGGTCGACCCAGCGCCCATCTGCCTTGATCAACGCAACCAGCTCACGCACGCCGTCTTGTTCGGGAACGTCCGTCTTGACGAGCTCGTGCCCCCGGTAGAGGGCAATGACGCCGCGGCCGCGGCCGACGTAGCCGTAGTCGGCGTCAGCCATCTCGCCCGGCCCGTTGACAATGCACCCCATGACGGCGATGTTGAGCCCGGCGAGGTGCCCTGTTGCCGCCTTCACCTGGGCGAGGACGGTGGGGAGGTCGAACCGCGTGCGCCCGCAGGATGGGCAGGCGATGAACTCTGTCTTGGTGCGCCTGAGGCCCAGCGCCTGGAGGATGTCGTAGCAGACCGGGATCTCCTCGAGGGGATCCTCGGAGAGCGAGACGCGAATCGTGTCTCCAATCCCCTCGGCCAGGAGCGTGGCGATCCCTGCGGTGGATTTGATGCGCGCATAGTCGCCGTCGCCCGCCTCGGTGACGCCAAGGTGAATCGGGTAATCCATGCCCAGGGCATCCATGCGCCTCGCGAGGAGCCGGTTGGCCTGGATCATCACCGCCACCCGAGAGGCCTTCAGCGAGATGACGAGCTCGCGGAAATCGTGCTTCTCGCAGAGGCGCACGAACTCTAGCGCCGATTCCACCATCCCCTCGGGCGTGTCACCATAGCTCATGAGGATGCGGTCGGAGAGCGAACCGTGGTTGACACCGATGCGCAGTGCCGCGCCCGATTCCCGGCAGGCTTCCAGCACAGGAAGAAGGTCGCGCTCGATGGCCTCCAGGTGCTCCCGGGTCTCCTCCTCGGTGTATTCAATGCCTGTCCGGCGCTTGCGGTAGACGAACAGCCCCGGGTTGATGCGCACCTTATCGACATGCCGGGCGACTTCGACGGCGATGCGCGTGCCGTCGTGGTGGACATCGGCGGCCAGGGGCACGGATAGGCCGCGGCGCTTCAGGAGAGCGCGGATCTCTCCGATGGCGCGCGCGCCTTCCATGGTGGGCGCTGTCACGCGCACGATCTCGCAGCCGGCGCGGTACAGGCGCTCGATCGCATCCACGCACGCGGCCACATTCCGCGTCGGCACGTTGATCATCGACTGGACGACGACCGGATGGTCGCCGCCGATGATCACGTTCCCAACGCGCACCGGGCGCGTCCGCCGCCGCGGCAGCGCCGTGGCGATACTGGTGTTTCTGTCCACGCTGCTCATCTCTTGCTCCCGCTGGGGTTTCGAGGGCGGAGATACTCCATGCGCGCACCGGCAGGCGATGGGGAGGATGGGCGCCGGCGCGCGGCCTGCCTCGCACGGTGATTATAGCACACCGGATCATGGTGGGTCAAACCGCGCCACAGCTATACTGAGATTCCGATCATAAGGGATCCGAAGCCTGGGAGGCAGGGTGCAACCCGGCGCGCGGCAATAAATCACCGCGCTGCTTGCGAGCGAAGCCCTGCCGGGCTGGGTTGGGGATACTCCCAGATGTCTCAAAACGGCGGTGGCTGGGAGGGGGAGCCCCGCAGGGGATTTGCCGGAAAGCAGCGCGGAGCTTCAAGCTCCGCGCGTGCGGGCGGCCTTCTCCTTATGTTGGAATCCCAGGCTTCCATACCGCGAATGATGGTGACGGACACGGACGGGGTGCCCGTCCCCCGTTCGGGAGCGCGCGGTTGGCTGCGGGACAAGCGTGCGGTTTTCATCGGAGGCAGGATTGGTGGTCTTGGAGGCGAATAGATAATGAGTACTGGTTCTTGGCTTTGAAGTGGAAGAGGAGTGACCACCAACCATGGCAGATAGTGATGCCGGGCGGAACGCGTTGCTCGAGAGTCTCCATGCGCTGGAGGTGCGAGCACTGCAGGTGCTGGGCTCGCGCGAGCAGGTGGACGAGGAAGAGCTCGCGGAAGCCGCCGGGATTCAGGAAGCGCAAGCACGCACCGCGCTGGGTTGGCTGCTGAGCAAGGAGTTGGTCTATGTCGTCTCCGAAGAGACGCGGCGCGAGGTGCGCCTCACGGAGACGGGGGAGAGCTATGCGGAGCGTGGAACGCCGGAAGAGCGGATCTGGCGCCATCTGCGCTCGGCAGGCCCCACGGCGATGCCGGCGCTGATCGCGGCCGCCGGAATCGAGAAGGAAGAGCAGAGCGGCGCCATCGGAATGCTGCGCGCCACGGGCGCGATCACGATCGGCCCGGGCGGCATTGTCTCGGCGCCGGACACGGCCGAGCCGGAGGTGGTCGCCCGAGGGCGAAACCTCCTGCGCGCCGTGCAGGAGCGCCAGCCCGCGCCGCTCGAGAGCTTTACCGAGGAGGAGCAACAGCGCCTCCAGGAGATGGCCGGCGGAAAGCGCAAGGGGAAGGGCCTGGTCTCGATTGACGTGCGCCGGCACCGCGAGTACGCGCTCACCGAGGAAGGGAAGGCGCTCGTCCAGCTGCTCGCCGAGCGCGGCTACCGCGAGGAGGTCTCGCAGCTCACCCCCGCGATGCTCCAGGATGGCTCATGGCGTCAGGTGCGCTTCCGGCCCTACTACATCGGACTGAACCCGCCGCGCGCCCTCGCGGGCAAGTTCAACTCCTACGGCGAGTTTCTCCAATTCGTGCGCTCGAAGCTTGTGGCGATGGGCTTCACCGAGGTGCGCGGGTCCCTGGTCGAAAACGAGTTCTGGGACATGGACGCGCTTTACATGCCGCAGTTCCATCCCGCGCGCAACGTGCACGACGTCTACTTCGTGAAGGAGCCGGAATACTCCGAACCCGTGCTAGAGCCGTTCGCCACTCGTGTGGCCCAGGCGCATGAGAATGGCGGCGATACCGGCTCGCGCGGCTGGGAGTATCGGTTTGACTTGCAGCGAAGCCGCCGCCTCATCTTGCGCTCGCAGGGCACGGCGCTTTCCGCGCGCACGCTCGCGGCCGGCGCGTGCATTCCGGGCAAGTACTTCGCCGTCGCGCGCTGCTTCCGCTACGACCAGGTGGATGCCACCCACGCCAGCGACTTCTTCCAGGTCGAGGGAATCGTGGTGAGCGAGAGCGTGAACTTCCGCACGCTCCTCGGCCTGCTGAAGCTGTTCGCGGTGGAGATTGCCCGCGCCACCGAGGTGGTCTTCGCGCCGGCCTACTTCCCCTTCACCGAGCCTTCGGTAGAGATGCACGCGAAGCATCCGACGCTCGGATGGATGGAGCTGGGCGGCGCCGGCCTCTTCCGCCCTGAGGTGACGCGGCCGCTGGGAGTGAGCGAACCGGTGATCGCTTGGGGCCTGGGCGTCGATCGCATGGCCATGCTGGCCCTGGGTCTGCACGATATTCGCGACCTCTTCTCGGCGGATCTCGACCTGGTGCGCACGCGGAAGTTCAACCCCTGACGTCCTCCCACGGCGAGAGCTTGTGGGGTTCCAGCATGGAACCTGCGGGGTTAGTGTGTGATTGGAACAGAATAGATGCCGACAATAACAGCACACTTGCGTGATTTGCAGACCCTCATCGGCAGGGAGATATCGCTCTCGGAGCTGGAAGAGCGAATGCCGCTGGCCAAGGCGGAATTGAAGCGCGACGAGGATGGCGAGCTGACCATTGAGTTCAACGACACCAACCGGCCCGATCTCTGGTCGGCCGAGGGGTTGGCCCGGCAGATCCGCGCCTATGAGGAGGGGAAGTCGCGCTCCTACACTTGCTTTGTCTCTCCCAAGGAGGCCCCCTCGGTTGCGGCGAGCAGCGAGGCGATCATCCATGTGAGCCCCGCATTGCAGGAGGTGCGTCCTTACATCGCGGCCTTCCTGGTGAAGGGGATCACCATCGATGACGAGGGGCTACGCCAGCTCATCCAGAGCCAGGAGAAGCTCTCGGAGAACTTTGGGAACAAGCGTGCCGCTGTCTCCGTGGGGACGTACCGTGCCGCGCACATCACCTGGCCGGTGCGCTATGCCGACACCGATCCCGGGAGCACCTCGTTCGTGCCGCTTGGCTTCGACGAGCCGATGACGCTGCGCGAGATCCTGGAGCGCCATCCCAAAGGGATCGACTATGGCTATACCCTGGAGGGGAAGGCCCGCTACCCGCTGCTTATTGATGCCAAGAATGAGATCCTCTCCTTCCCGCCGATCATCAACAGCCGCACCCTCGGCGAGGTGAAGGTCGGTGACGACTACCTCCTGATCGAGATCACGGGCACCGAGATGCGCCAAGTGCTCCTGGCGTGCAACATCCTCGCCGCCAACGCGGTGGACCGGGGCGGCCAGGTCTCTCCGGTACGCTGCGTTTATCCCTACGACACGCCGTTCGGGCGTGAGGTGGTGACGCCGTACGATTTCGGCGACTCGACGCTCGTGACCGCCGGCGAGATGGCGCGGGTGTTGGGCCAGGAGGTGCCCCTGGACGAGGTGGCCACGAAGCTGACCGCCTATGGCGTCGGGGTGACGCGAGAAGCGGATGGGTTGCGGGTGACGCTTCCGCCCTACCGGCGCGATTACATGCACCCGGTGGATGCTATCGAGGATTACCTGATCAGCGCCGGCTACAACAGCTTCGAGCTGGAGATGCCCTCGGATTACACCGTCGGCGAGCTGACCGCCATCGAGCAACTCGCGGCGCACGTGCGCGGTATCGTCGTCGGCCTGGGCTTCGTCGAGATCATGACGAATGTGCTGACGGCCAAAGCAGACTGCACGGAACGCGTCGGCCTGCCGGACGAGCGCGTAGTCGAGATCGCCAACGTCATGTCGGAGCTGTACGCGGTGCTGCGCAACTCGCTGGTGCCCTCATTGTTGCGCATGGAGGGAATCAGCTCGCGGGCCACCTATCCGCACCGGGTGTTCGAGCTGGGCGAGGTGCAGGTCTATGATGAGACCGCCGACCTGAAGAGCCGCACCGAAGTGCGCCTGGCGGCCATCATCGCCCACTCCACGGCCAGCTTCTCCGAGGCGCACTCCTACCTCGATGGTCTCTTCTACTACCTGGACCGGGCCTACGAGCTCGCCCCGGTGAATCGGGGCACCTTCATTCCTGGGCGCGCCGGCGAGATTCTCGTGGGAGGGAAGTCCGTCGGCTTCATCGGCGAGGTCCATCCCGAGGTGTTGGAGAAGTGGGGCATCACCATGCCCTGCGCTCTCTTCGAAATCACCCTGGACGCGCTTCTCTAAGCAGAACGCGCGGCTGAATGCGTCGCCTGATCGGGCGGGCGTTCAGCCGCGCGCCCTTCAGATGATTCAGTCAGTGGATCCGCCCGCGCTGGACGCGGGCGCGTTCACAGTCGCGTAGAGCTCCTGTCACGAACCGTAAGAGACCTCGAGGACGACGTCGCGAATGCCCGGAATGCGCCTGATGTTCTGCGCGACGATCTGCATCTCATCTTCGAGGCTGACGTTGACCGTGCCGCGCATGAGGCGTACCCGTCCGGTGATGTAGACGACGCCGTGTATTGCGCGGGTGTTGACCTGCGTGATGTCGAGAGCGCTGCGCTTGGCGAGCTCGCGCTGGACGCGGCGAGACGTCTGCGTATCTTCGAGTGGCATCGTACTCTCCTCTCTCGGCGGAACATCCACCGGTGTGCGAAGCTGGAGAGTGCGGTGCGTCAGCGCCGGGCGGTTATTCCCACTCGACCTCTTGGACTCCAGGAAGCGTGATCAGAGCGCGGGTGAGTTCCTCCCGGCTCGTGTGGGGAGGCACACGCAGGAGGAAATGGAGACGCTGCACGCCCTGTGAGTCTGGACGGCTGGAGCCGACGCTCCCGATCATGACTCCACGATCGGCGAGGGCGCCGAGCACCGCGCTTATTTCCGAGTGCGTGATCGCGAGGTGGAGGCCATGCACCTGGCGATGCGAGAGCATGCGGGCCTCCACATGACTGAAGAGTGTGAGTATCAGGAGTACGAGAAGGGTGGCTGCGGCGGCGAGGAGCAGGTAGCTGCCGCCCAGGCCAGCCGCCAGACCAATGGCCGCGACGGTCCAGAGGCTGGCGGCGGTTGTCAATCCCCGGATGATGCTACCCTGGCGCAGGATGGTGCCGGCGCCCAGGAAGCCGATGCCGCTGACCACTTGGGCGGCGATCCGCCCCGGGTCTGCGGCTGAGCCCCCTGTGACTGCGGGTGAGCTGGCGCCCAGTGAGACGAGCATTACAAGGCAGGCGCCCACGCACACCAGAATATGGGTGCGGAAGCCGGCGGGACGGTCGTGCGCCTCGCGCTGCCACCCGATCGCCCCGCCAAGGGCGCAGGCTGCGGCCATGCGAAAGATGGCCATGCCTAGCTCATCCGGCCCCACCATCCGCTCCCTGAAGGATTGCGGCGATCCGTTCGAGCGCGGCATCCACCGCCTCCTCATAACGATCCGGGGCTCCGCGCCGGCGAACTTCCACCTTGCCCTCGCCCGCGAGACGCCCAACGACGACCTGGATCGGAATCCCGATCAAGTCAGCATCCTTGAACTTCGCGCCCGCGCGCTCGTCGCGGTCATCCAGGAGAACCTCGACGCCTTGCTCCTGCAGCCGGGCGTAAACTTCTTCGGCCAACCGCGTCTGCGCCTCGTCACGGGTGTTCATGATGAGCACCAGGACGTGGAACGGGGCGATCGGGATCGGCCAGATCATGCCATTCTCATCGTGGAATTTCTCGATGGCGGCCTGTGCCGTGCGCGTGATCCCAATGCCGTAAGAACCCATCACGAGCGGGCGCTCGTTGCCATCGGCATCGGTGTAGTTGGCGCCGAGGGCGATGGAGTACTTCGTGCCCAGCTTGAAGATATTGCCCAGCTCGATTCCCGGGTTCGCCTGGAGAGTTCCTTCGCAGAGCGGGCACCTCTCTCCCGCCTGCGTGTTGCGGATATCCGCCCAGCCGGTGACCGCGAAGTCGCGGCCGTGGTTCACGTTGAGCAGGTGCGTATCCCCAGCGTTGGCGCCGGTGACGAAGTTCGCCATGCCCTGCACCGCCAGGTCGGCGATGATGGCATCCACCTTCAGGCCGACGGGCCCCGCGAAGCCAACGGGGGCCTGCGTCACGCGAACGACCGTCTCGGCATCCGCCATCTCGACGGCCGCTCCGACGGCGCGTTTCAGCTTCGTCTCGTTCAGCTCGTGATCGCCACGAACCAGCGCGGCGATCACGCGGTCGCCTGAGGTGTAGAGGAGCGTCTTCACGAGGCGCGATGCGGGCACCTTCAGGAACTCGGAAACCTGCTCGATGGTTTTCATGTCCGGGGTGGCCACCGGGCGCATCTCCTGGTAGGCCTCCGTGGCCGGCGCCGGCGGGGCAGATTGCTCGTAGGAGCGCGCCACCTCCATGTTGGCGGCATAGTCACACCGGTCACAGTAGATCACGGTGTTCTCGCCTGCGTCCGTATCGACCAGCAGGGTGAACTCGTGGGCAAACTTCCCGCCCATCAGCCCGGTGTCCGACTCGACCATCCTCACCGGGAGGCCCATGCGCGCGAAGGCGCGATGATACGCCTCGGCCATCACCTGGTAACTGCGATCGAGCCCACTCTCATCCGCGTCGAGGCTGTAGGCATCCTTCATGATGAACTCTCGCCCGCGCAGCAGGCCAAACCGCGGGCGGATCTCGTCGCGGAACTTGGTGGCCACCTGGTAGAGGTTCATCGGGAGTTGGCGGTAAGAGTGGACCTCGTTGGCCGCCAGGAAGGCGATCACCTCTTCATGCGTGGGGCCAAGCACGCTGGGAAAGCCGCGCCGGTCCTCAAAGCGGAGGAGCTCCTTGCCATAGTCATCCCAGCGTCCGGTGCGCTGCCACAGCTCGCCGGGCTGGACAATCGGCATCAGGATCTCCTGGGCGCCTGCAGCATCCATCTCTTCACGGACGATCTGCTCGATCTTGCGCAGGACGCGCCACATGAGAGGCAGGTAGGTGTAGACGCCGCTGGTGAGGCGGCGGATATAGCCCGCGCGGAGGAGCAGCTTGTGGCTGATGAGCTCCGCCTCGCCGGGCATTTCGCGCAAAGTCGGGAAAAACAGCTGTGAGGCCCTCAATCCAATCCCTCCGAGTCTCTTTCAGGTTGGCGGTATTGTAGCACACGCTCGGGCGAAGCGCAAGCCAGGCGAGCGCCAACCCCAACTGGCACGGTCTCTGCAAGGACCCGAGTCAGCCGCTGAAGGGGAGCGCCGGCGAGAGCCTGCGTCAGACCGCACCGATGCCGGCAAAACGGTGGCGGCCCGCCGAGTTTAGCCGATTCCGCCCCCGGGTATATGGCAACCAACTCTAAGGGAGGGAGATCGGGGGATAGCGAGGAGAGGCGCTGCCGTCAGGTGAGGAGAGCCGCCGATCTGGGGTGAGAAGGGCCTCGCATCTTTCTTGGATGCGCCCGTGGGATCAGTGCCGGACCGCTAACGAAAGGGGCAATGGGGTTGAGGGGGGAGCGCGACGATGATAACGTTTCTAATTCTACTGACGGTGCTGGCACTGAGTATGGTCCTGCTGGCGCGTGCCCTGGGCCGGATGGACCGGAACGTCGCGCCGCCTGTGCCGGTGGAGGAATCGAGCGCGCCAGAGCAGACGGGCCTGGGCGATCCGGAATGGAACATCGTGATACGCCACCAGTGCGAGCCAATCAACTGCCCCAATTTGAAAGGGAACCCGCGGCAGCCCGGCAAAGAACCCGGCTGCCAGGTTTGCGCGGCTCTCTTCTTGGAGCGCTACGGGGAGCGCCTCCTCAACGAGCAGCGCGAGGGCCGCAACCGCTAGATGTATCGGGCCGGATCGACCAGGGGGGCTTGGTCGGCCGGCCCAAAGCCTGTCCCCTCTCAGGGCTTCGCCGCGTGAAGCCTGCCCCCGGTGCACGGTCGCCCGCGCCATCAATCGTCGCATCCCAGGAGGGAGCGCATCTGCTCTAGCACTTCCGCGCGCCGCTCGCCATGCCTTCGGATATCGGCTATGTCGTCCAGATTGACGTAGATCTTAGTGATTCCCTCCAGATCGAACGGCCCGAGGTTTAGCACCAGCCATCCCTCCTCGGACTCCTTGCCTCCATGGTGACTGACAATCTCCATCCGCTCTTTGGGGAAATCCATCGTAGTCCTCCTTAACGTCCCCTGAGGCGGTATTCCACACCGTCGCCCCTTTCCCTTTCCGGAGTCGCATCTGGATTACAGCACTCCCCCGCGGGAGCCCGGCCCATCCGTGTCCGTCGCCCTCATCCGCGGTATTGATGCCCTTCGCTCGCGCTTGTTCCATCTGCGGGGCAATGGTATAATGCACCTGTGATGAGACGGGGGATTGTGATGGGGGCGCTGGGAGCGGTGGCGACCGGCGCCATGCTAGCGGCGCTCTTTCCGAATGTGGGCGCGTCCGGCATGGCCTGGGTCGCGCTCGTGCCCCTGATCCTGGCGGCCCGGGCGTCCACCCCCCGAGGCGCGGCGTGCCAGGGCTTCGCCGCCGGCGTGCTCTTCTTCCTCATCCTCATCGAGTGGATCCGCCTCTTCGATACCACGGCCTGGATTGCCGCGTCGCTGGTCCTCGCTGCCTATGTGGCGCTCTTCGCCCTGCTCGTACGGCTGCTGGCGCCCGCGCCGACCGGTTGGAGGGCGCTCCTGGTGCCCGCGTCCGCCTGGACAGCTCTGGAGTGGGCGCGCGGCCTGGGGACGTTTGGGTTCACCTGGGGCGGCCTGGCCTATTCACAACATGGCAACCTACCGCTGCTCCAGCTGGCAAGCGTGACCGGCCCCTATGGCATCACCTTCCTGATCGCGGCGGTCAACGCCGGGCTTGCCTCAATGATCGGCGTGGCGTGGTCGGGCAAGCCGCTCGCCGGACGAGAAGGCGTCTCGCCACGCTCCGGCGACCTGCGCGGCACGCTCGCCCGCCTTGGGGTGGTGGTGGCGGCTGTGGGTCTCTGCGCGGCCTGGGGATATTACCGACTGCACCGGGATGCGGGTGCGGCCCCAAAGGTGCGGGTCGCGGTGCTTCAGGGCGCCCTGGGTTGGGAGGGCGACCGCTTGCCGCGCGTCACCGACGCGATGCGGGAGAGCAGCGAAGTCTACCTGCGCCTGACGGAGGAAGCGGCGCGCCAGGGGGCCCAGATCGTGATCTGGCCGGAAAGCTCCGTGCCGGGGCAGGTGGAGCTGGATCCGGGGCTGCGGCCGCTCCGCGAGGCGCTCGTGGCTACGTCCACGCGCCTGCGCGTGAGTCTTCTGGTTGGCAGCTCGCATAGAGACGAGGCGGGACGCCTGCTCAACTCCACGTTTCTCTACACGCCCGATTCCGGCTTGGCCGGGCGCTACGACAAGGTTCACCTGGTGCCGTATGGCGAGTTCACGCCCTGGCGCCAGCCTCTCGATTTCCTCTACCGCCACTTCCCGGTAATCGACCACGAGTTTCATCCGGGCAAGGGGCATTTTCCCTTGCGGGCGGGCGAGGCCCCCGTGGGCGTGGCAATCTGCTTCGAGTCGGCCTTTCCCGGGATTGCCCGTGCGTTGCGCCGGGCCGGCGCGCGCCTCCTGGTGGTGATGACGAACGATGCCTGGTTTGGAGAGCGCTCGGCCACCTGGCAGCACTATCACATGGCCGCCTTCCGCGCCGTCGAGAGCGGGGCGGCCGTGGCCCGAGCCTCGACATCCGGGATCACCGCGCTCATCGATCCCTACGGGCGCGCGATCACGGAGACTCGGCTTTTCGAGCGCACGCTTCGCGTGGGCGATCTCCCACTGGCGCAGAGACCGACGCCCTACCAGTTGGCCGGCGACGTCATCGCCTGGCTCAGCGCCCTGGCCATCCTGCTCCTCCTGGGTATCCAATGGCGCCGGTCGCGCCGGAGCATGGCCGGCCTCCAGGGCCCGGCAACACCCAAGGCGGAAGCCTAAATCGGGCGCGCACCCCGGAGAATAAGAGAGCCGCCCTGCCCGGCGGTGGGGCAGAGCGGCTCTCAACGGCCTGGCTAGATTAGCACTCGCTATGGCCGCACGCGTGGCAGGTCATGCACCCCTCCTCGTGGACGAACGCTGCCTGCCCGCAGGCGGGGCAGAGGTCGGCCGCGATGGATGTGGTGGTGTCCGCAATCGGATCGGAGAGCTCGTCGGGCACGACGTGGCCGTTCCCGTTGCCTTCCACGCCGTAATGCTCCTCCAGGGCCTGGGCCACTGCGTCGGGGAGCGAGCGGACGCGGTCTCTGCCGAAGCCGATCCAGCGGGCACCGCCGATGCCCTTCAGCTGGTTGACCATCTCGCGGATGCGATCCAGCGGTGAGAGGGGCGAAGCGATCCGGAGGACCAGCGACATCAGGCGGCCGATCGCCTCCGCCATCGCCTTGACATCGGTGCCACCCTTGCCAATGTCCACGAAGACCTCGAAGGGGCGCCCATCCTCGTCGTTGTTCATGGTGATGTGCGCGGTGCCGGCCGGCGTCTTCTTGCTGACCGTGACGCCAGCGCGCTTGTAGGGTCGGGGGCGCACCTTGGGCACATCTGGAGCGGGAGCCGGCACGGCGGCGGGCGCCTTCTCGGGCTCCTTCTCCTTGCGCAAGAGCACCTGCTCATCGCGCGAGCCGTCGCGGTAGATCGTGCCGCCCTTGCAACCCAGCCGGTACATCAGCTCATAGAGTCGGCGCGTCTGCTCGACGGTGTAGCTGTTGGGCACGTTGCACGTCTTAGAGATGCTGGAATCGACCCAGCGCTGGACGGCGGCCTGCACGCGCACATGCTCCTCGGGGGTGAGGTCCATGGCGGTGACGAAGAAGTCGGGGAGTGGTTCTCCCGGATTGCTCTCCTGCCACTCGCGCACAATCGCGACGTTCTCCTCATGCACGCCCAGGCGGCTCTTGCGGAGGTAGGTCCAGGAGTAGAACGGCTCGATACCGGTGGATGTGCCGACCATGGTGCCGATGGTGCCGTTGGGGGCCTGGGTGAGCAACGTCACGTTGCGCATCCCCTTCTCGCGAACCATGCTGCGGATGCTCTCCGGCATCGCCTGCATGTAGCCGCTTCGCAGGAACTTCTCGGCATCGAAAGCGGGGAAAACGCCTTTCTCCATGGCGAGCTCGGCAGAGGCGGTGTAGGCCTCGCGAGCGATAAACTCGTAGAGCCGGTCAATGAACCGCTCGGACTCGGCCGTGCCATAGCGAATGCCCAGGCGGATGAGCATCTCTGCCAGGCCCATGGTGTTCAGGCCGATGCGGCGCTCCGACTTTTGCTGTCGCTCATTCTCCTCAAAGAAGTAGGGTGTGGCATCGATCACGTCGTCGAGGAAGCGAACGGCGTAGCGGATCGCTTGGCCCAGGGGAGCCCACTGAACCTCGCCATCGGCGACGAACCGGGCCAGGTTGACCGCGCCGAGGTTGCACACGCCCCAGGCGGGAAGGCCCTGCTCGCCGCAGGGGTTGGTGCACATGATCGGCGCGTAGTACCAGGAGTTGGACATCCGGTTGTAGCGGTCAACGAAGAAGACTCCCGGTTCGGCGCTGGCCCAGGCGCTTTCGATGATGGCGTTCCAGATCTCGCGTGCCGGGCGTGTCTTGTGCACGATGACCGGCTTGCCCTTTGCCCGCCACGCCTCGAGGTTGCCATCCCACTCGGTATCGTAGTCGGGATCGCTCGTATCGGGGAAGAGCAGCTCCCACTCGCGGTCTGCCTCCACGGCGGCCATGAAGTCATCGGTGATCCCCACGCTGATGTTGGCGTTGGTGATCTTGCCGGCTTCGCGCTTGGAGTGGATGAAATCGAGCACATCCGGGTGCCAGACGTTGAGGATGAGCATCAGCGCGCCGCGCCGCGAGCCCCCTTGCTCGATCAGCCCGGTGACGAAGGAGTAGAGCGCGCCCCATGAGACCGACCCGGAAGAGCGGCCGTTGACGCCGCGCACGTAGGCGTGCCGGGGGCGGAGACTGGAAAGGTTGATCCCCACGCCGCCGCCGCGCGACATGATCTCCATCATGTTGGCGAGCGTCTTCACGATCCCCTGGCGGGAGTCGCGCGGGCTGGGAATCACGTAGCAGTTGTAGTAGGTCAGCGCCTGGTCCGTGCCGGCTGCCGCCAGGATGCGCCCGGCGGGCACGAACTTCCAATCATCCAGCAGCCAGCGAAACTTCTCTTCCCACTCGGCGGCGTGTTCGCCCTCCACGGCCGCGATCCCGCGCGCCACCCGGGCCATCATCTCCTCGGGGCGCGTCTCGAGCGGCTTGTCGATCTGCTCGATGGCGCGCTGCTGGAGCGTGCCGTCGCGCAAGCGCACCATCACGGAGCCGTCCTGGATCTCGGTGACGGTGCCGATCTCGCGCTGCCCCGTTTTCACGTCGGTGCAGACGACCACGGTATCGCCCACGGCAAGCGTTTTCTTGCTTGCGTCTTTCAAGGCATACCGGTCGAGAAAGATCTTCTCACCCAACTCGCTCAGCGCATTCGCCCCGGTCGCAGGCGGCTCGGGTGAGGGGGCAGGCGCGGCCGCCGATTGCCGCGTCTTGGCTTTGGGGGTTCCCATGGGTTGCTCCTTCATTACAGCTTCTCTTATCCCAGGAGACGGCGGAGTCAGCGGTGGCTTCGCGCGCATGGCGGGGGCGTCGCGAGCCAATGCAATGACGTCTCCTCAGGCAGAGCGCGGCTCGTGCCGCGCGCGCTCGTACTCCTATGTCGTTTCCACGCCGGTCGATGCCGGCGGAACTATCTCTCGTAGGGGAGGCGGGGTTGGCGCTGCTGCGACTGCTCTCTCTCCTCGTGGCCGAGAACGTCTACCAACTCTCGGAACTGGGTGACGTCGCGAAACTGACGATAAACGGAGGCATAGCGCACATAGGCGACGTGGTCCAGCTCTCGCAGCCGCGCCATCACCATCTCGCCAATCTCGACGCTGGCGACCTCGCGATCCGACCGGTTGATGATCTCCCGGTCGATCTCCTCGGTGATCCGCATGAGCACGTCGGCATCGACGTTGCGCTTGTGGCAGGCCGTCTGGAGACCCCGCAGGATCTTCCCGCGATCATACGGCTCCCGACGGCCGTCCTTCTTGACGACCATCAAGCGCCGCTCCTCGATCTCCTCGTAGGTGGTGAAACGCTTGCCGCATTCGTTGCACTGCCGCCGGCGTTTCGTTGCCTCCCCGTCTCGGATCTCGCGGGAGTCAATCACTTTGTCCTGTGAACCTCCGCAGTATGGGCACTTCAACGATGCCATCCCCCTACAAGATGTGGTATGGTGACCCACTATAGCACACCAGATATGCGCCTGTCAAGGAGTTCAGCGGCGATTGTGAGTGTCAAAGAGGGGCAGGAAGAGCGACGGGCTTCCGGGGGCCGGCTTCACTGCGCCGCGAGGCGTTGTGCCGCCTGGATCTCTGCGATAACGGCGGGATCCGTCTCCGTCGCCAGGGCGGCGCGCAGAGCCGCGACCGCCTCTGGGGTGCCTATCCGGCCGAGCGCCCAGGCGGCGTGCGCGCGCAGGAGGGGGTCGGAGTCGGCGAGGGCACGCGTCAGCGCTGGGATGGCGGCTGGATCGCGCGTGTTGCCGAGGGCGATGGCGGCGTTGCGGCGCAGGCCGCTCCATTTCGCGCGCTTCACCGGCGTTTGGCCAAAGCGGCGCGAGAACTCCTCGTTGGGGAGATGCAACAGGTCGAGAAGAGAAGGGGCATCGTCCACGGGTGGCGAAGCGGGCTGTTGGGGCAGGCGGGCATTCCAGGGGCAGGCTTCCTGACAGACGTCGCACCCGAAGACGCGATTGCCTAGCGCCGGCCTAGCTTCCTGTGGCAGCACGCCCCGGTGCTCGATTGTCAGGTAGGAGAGGCAGCGGCGCGCGTCCAGCTCATAGGGGGCGCGGAGGGCGCCCGTGGGGCACGCCTTCAGGCAGCGCGTGCAGCTGCCGCACGGGTCACCGGCTAGCGCCTGGTCATGCTCCAGGAGCACCGTGGTGATCACCACCCCGATGAAGAAGCGCGAGCCGAGCGTCGGGTGGATGAGGGTGGTGTTCTTGCCGTAGCGTCCGATGCCCGCCAGAAAGGCGGCCTCTCGCTCGAGCACCGGACCGGTGTCCACATAGGCGCGACTCTGGACCGCCTCGGGCGCCTCGGCGTGGAGAAACGCCTCGAGGGCGCGCAGCTTCTCGCCGACAACCAGGTGATAGTCGCGTCCGTGGGCGAAGTCGGCGATGCGCGGGCGGTCTGCGGGGAGCGTGGACGAATCGCGAGCGGCGTAGGCGAGGGCGCAGACAATCACCGATTGGGCGCCCGGGAGCACGAAACGCGGGTCCTTGCGCCGCTCCGGATCACGCGCCAGATAGGCCATCCGGGCGGCATAGCCGCACGCGAGCCAGCCATCCAGGTGGTGAGCGTGGGGGCCCGGGCGGGCCGGCGCGATCCCCACATGATCAAACCCAAGCGCGCGCGCATGTTCCTTGAGGCGCTGTGAGAGGCCTGCCGATTCATCCATCACCCCACGATTCTACCACGACGCTGGCGAAATGGGAACCCGCCCTCGGGCGCGTCTGGCCGCCAGGGGCGCGTGAGCCAACATCATGTTTGGTCGCTGGAGCAAGCGGGTATACCTAAAGTTAACAAGCGGGTGTTCGACAGCCGAGGGCGGGCGGTGCTGCCCAGGCAAGCGCGGGACCACCCATCCGGGAGTATCCATGACGATCCCCAATGCCAGCAATCGCGATGGAGTGCTCGACCAAGAGCCCGGCGTGGAGTCGAGCGCGGACCCATGCAAAATGTTCGGAGACCTTCCGCCCCTGGAAAGGAGCCGCCCGTCGATGCGCGCCGGCGGTAGTGCGAGCGACGCGGCGAAGGATGAGTCCGCCGCTGACGCGGCCCCTCCAATTGAGCCCTCTCTGCTGCGGGCGCTCCAGCAGATCCTCGACTTCGGCCGCGACGCGTTGCATGTGCGCGCGGCCATTCTGGTACTGAAGCTGGGAGAGGGAGACTACTCCCCGCACTTTCTGTCATCCGCGCCCGAGGGGGAGGCGGGGGAATGGGTGGATGCAATCCGCGCCGGGCAGGGCGGCCTGGACACGGTCCTGGCAGAGGGCCGGCCCGTGCGCCTCCACCACACGGCGAGGCGTTCCGGGGGCGGTCCGGCGGATCGATGGCTGCGTGTGACTTCGCTCCTGGGTATCCCGATGGGCGACGGAGGCCTCTTCTTCGTGGAGAAGGAGGACGGGCACCACTTCACGGATGCAGACGAGCGCCTGGCGCTCTTCCTGGCGGAGCAGGCAGCCGCCGTGGTGGAGTGCGCCCATCTGCTTGCGGAGACGCGCTCGCGCTGCGACGAGACGGTTCGCGCAGAGCGCCTCAGCGCCATCTCCACCCTCGCGTCGGTGATCGGGCACGACCTACGCAATCCGCTCTCGGTGATCAACAACGCCATCTTCTTCCTCAGCTCGAAGATTGAGAGCGACGACGCGCGGGTGAACCGCCACCTGGAGATCGTCCGGCGTGAGATTCGCCAGGCAACCCGGATTATCGAGGAACTCCTCGATTTCTCGCGAGACCGCGCGCCCCAACCTGCGCCTGCGCCGCTGCGCGTGCTCCTCCGCGACGCGCTCGCATCCCGCCGGATCGACGGGCAGATCCGGGTGGAAGAGGAGCTTCCGGCGGATTTGCCCCTCCTCTACGTGGATGTGGTGCAGGTGCGCCAGGCGCTCGCCCACCTTCTGGCCAATGCCATCGAGGCGATGCCGGAGGGCGGCACGCTCCGGGTGCGCGCATTCGCTTGCGACGCCGGTGTGGCTGTCCAGATCGAGGATACCGGGGTCGGCATCCCGTCTGAGCATCGAGACCGTCTCTTTGAGCCGCTTTTCACCACCAAGCCTCGCGGGGCTGGCCTGGGGCTGGCCCTGGTCCAGCGCGTGGTGGCAGCACACCACGGCACCATCCGCATCGAGAGCGAGGATGGGCAGGGCACGACCGTTACCCTCCTCCTGCCGGCTGCGGAGAGATGAGCTCCGGCATGGCGTGCGGACGAGTAGGCGCCGGCCTGAAGAGCCGTGCGCTATTGAGTCTGTGCGCGACGCCCGGGGGCGATCCCCGCCGCTTCCGAGCGCAAGTTGACAGCCGTTAGGGCCAGTTGCTATACTAGGGCGAGGCGGCATGGTGCTGCCTCGCTTGTGGCAAGCGGCGCCCCGCCGAGCGGTCTGAGGGGCGGGGACGTATCGTTCCTCCTATGAAGGTTCACCCCATCGCCCGAAAGCGGCGGAAGCGTCGCCAGCCGACGGCTGATTCCCGAGTTGGAGGCTCTCCTGATGAAGCGTATTCCGATCGTTGCGGGCAACTGGAAGATGCACAAGACGATTGCCGAGGCCCGTGCCCTGGTCGATGGTCTGAAGCCGGGTGTTGCTGGTCTGACCGGCGTAGAGGTCGTGGTCTGCCCGCCATACACGGCGTTGGCTGCGGTTCGCGAGGCGATTGAGGGCAGCGCGATTGCCCTGGGTGCCCAGGATGTCTTCTGGAAGGAGAAGGGCGCCTACACGAGCCAGGTGGCGCCGAGCATGCTGGTGGATGCGGGCTGTCGCTACGTGATCATCGGCCACTCCGAGAACCGCGGTCGCTTTGGCGTGCCCGAGCCGGAGATGACCGAGGCCCTCCTTCGGTGGTTCGGCGAGACGGATGAGAGCGTCAACGTGAAGACGAAGGCGGCGCTGGCGGCCGGGCTGATCCCGATCGTGTGCGTGGGCGAGACGCTCGATGAGCGCCGCGCTGGCAAGACCGACGAGGTGATCGCGGGGCAGGTGGAGCGCGGTCTCGCCGGCCTCACCGCGGAGCAGGTGGGCGGCATGGTGATCGCCTACGAGCCGGTGTGGGCGATTGGCACGGGCGAGACGTGCGACACGCCGGAAGCCAACCGGGTGTGCGGCATGATTCGCAGCGTCGTCGAGCGCGTTTTCGGCGCCGACGCCGCGCAGGCGGTGCGCATTCAGTACGGCGGCAGCGTGAAGCCGGGGAACGCGAAGGAGCTCTTCTCGCAAGAGCATATCGATGGCGGTCTGGTGGGCGGTGCCGCGCTCGAGGCCGAGAGCTTCACCCAGATCGTGCGCGCGGCCCTCTCCTAAGCAGAGTGGCCGACGGAAAGACGCCTCGCGCTCGGTGGTGGATTCCGCTGAGAGGTGACACCCCGTCAGGCGCGTGGATTATCAGACGCTCGGAGCACACCCCTCCGGGCGTCTGATCCCGGCCCCGCCTTCAGGGCGGTTTAGGGGGATTGCCTTCAGTTGGAGGTAGCCACCAGGATGCGCCCGGCTCTCGGGGGCCTAGCCGGGCTTGTGGCCGATGGGGCGCGGAGTGCCCGCATGGGCGGGCTCAGAGGTCCAAATAGAAGATGACGAGCAGCGCGAGTAGGCCCGTCCACATCGGCGAGATACGCACGGCCGCGCCGCTGAGCTGTTCCAGAATGAGGCGAGGTCCCTCCAGCAACGAGCGGATCCCCAGGTACACGGCGAAGTAAACCCCCCCCGCGCTCAAGAGGCCCATCGATGCCGCTTCCACCGACCCAAACAGTCCACGCGACGGTACTCCGGCGTTCAGGGCCTGCACAACATCTATCACCCAGGTGATCACCGGTCCCAGCACCCAGGCGATCATCCAACTCGCGCACGAGGCGCGCTCATCTTGCTGCGCGGGCTCCTCGGCAAGTGGCATTCTCCTCCCTCCGCGTTGCTCACGCCGTGCGCGCCCGGCCCGCTGGGCGTGAAAGGGAACGGAGCCAGGTCGGCGACGATCCCCCCGGCACCTATTACCCGGTAGTGCGGATGGGTAACGTGCGGACGGAGTTGTTCTTCAATTTGCCGACAGGCTGGAGAAGCGCGGGTCTTGCGGCGCGTGGGCGCGGCGCGGGAAGTGGCGGGTGCGCGCGGAGGCGAGGGGACGTTCCCGTCGGCAGCGGGGGATGATCGGCCCGGTGGAGCGACGCGGAACGCTGAGCGGGCGCGTCGTCGTGCGCTCCATCATCCCCCTGCCTCCCTGACCATGCGTGAAGAGAAGGAGAAACAGGAGCCCTGAAGCGAGGGCAAAGTGGATGGGCCACATCGATGAGTCTGGCGCCGGAACAGGACTCTGTGGCGGAACGGGGGATGGCGCCGGCGCCGATGCGGCCACGGCGGCGAGCATCTGAGACAGGAATGTCGTGGCCGCGGTGATGCGGGTTGCGTTGGATGCAGTGCCCGCGGGCATCGTCTCGTACAGGATGGCGGGCGTGTTCCAGGCGGTTGTGAAGAAGCGGTGCGCGAGACGCGGGTCGTTGGCCGCTCCCCAGTACGTTCGCTGCACATAGGTTCCCTGATCGGCGCACGCTCTCAGCGTCGTGGAGATCCACTGGTCCAGGGGAACGCTCCAGGTGGGTACAGCGCGTTCTTGCCTGAGAAGCGGCGTTTCGATGGTGTGGCATGTGTAGAGATCATCCGCGGTCCATTCGTGCGCATCGATGATCAGGGTGGGGCGCCATTGGAGAAATACGTCGAAGATGGCGCGTGTCTCCGGTTGCGTGCGCTCTTGCCAATCGCGGTTGAGATCGACGCCGGCGGCATT
Organism: Armatimonadota bacterium; assembly: GCA_012512265.1. Taxonomy (GTDB): domain Bacteria; phylum Armatimonadota; class JAAZEB01; order JAAZEB01; family JAAZEB01; genus DUUU01. The sequence goes on from JAAZEM010000058.1 coordinate 68,955, forward strand.
GGTGCGCCGGCGGACCGCCATGCCATCGGGGTTGGCAATGGGAACGATCAGGGTGACGATGCGCCGCCTGATCGCCGCCTTGCTCTCGCTACATAGGTTGCGGACCACGCGCAGAGCAGCTTGAGAGGCAATGGGCTCATTGCCATGCTGGCCGCAGATGATCAGCACGCTGGGCGCGCCGCGCTCTATCGCCTCTGGTTCCGCCACGACCAACAGGTGAAGCGGCCGCCCTTCGACACTGCGCCCAATTGTCTCCACCGAGACGGCAGGCAGCGCCGCAATCTCGGAGAGCGCGTCCGCCCTGGCGAAGCTAGTCCCCAGGGCGCCGGACGAAGTGATGAGCAGCAGTGCGAAGAGTAGACGCTTCACCTCATGCCTTTCGGTCGAGAGAAAGTCCGATCAGGTGCATCATATCCGCGTACATCCGAAGCAGGCGACGCGGCGGGATCTCGCGGATCACGTCACCGGTGGCGGTATCGTACATCTCGACGATTACCTGGCGCGGCTCATCCAGGATCCGAAAGCGTGCACCGATCTCAAGCGTCTTCACGGCCTCATTCAGGCAGTCGACAGCCTGCTGTACCTCGGAGAGATCCGGGCCGTTTCCCGGCGGCGGGGCAACTCTCCTGTCAGTGTACACGCTGGGCGAGGTGCCAGCGTAGGTGTCTCGGTGCAGGATGGCAGCCTCGGAAGGCTCGATCCTGCGGAACACGGGCTGAATGACATCGGTCATTCTTCTCACCCCCCTCGTCCATCGAACACACGCGCGAACGGGCGCATTGCGCTATCGCTCGCTCTCATGGGGATCAGGCGTCTCGCCAACTGGCGGAGTGCCCTCGCCCCGATGAACCCGCATCTGTAGCCGCCGCCCGGATGTGGTCCGCTGGGTGATGGATCCCCGGAGGCGTACCACAAGCAGGGATCTTCGCAGTGTATCTGTTCGGCATTCGCGTGGGGGAGCTTAAGCGCGTCGCGATGTGGTTCGGCTGGCGCGATTCCTCAGGCCCTGACCGATGCCTCGTAGCGCCGATAACTGAGGTGTTTCAGAAGCCGGGCCTCTCTCCCTGCCAGCACGACGGAGCCAAGCACCGCGATGGCATGGTGGCGGCCCAGGGAGAGGATCTCCGGGGCGGGCGCGGGGCGATAGCGAACGATCGAGCGCCCTTGAAGAAGCCGGTAGAGGCTGTAGGCGAGGTGCCTGGCCTGTTGGATGGCGTGCTGTGCTGTGGCAGATACCGGCGCGCCTGCGTCGTGGTCGAGGATGTGGCATACGTCGCCGATGGCGAAGAGATCCGAGCGCTCGGACCAGCGCAGGTAGGCATCCACACAGGCCCGGCCGTGGTGATCCGTCGGCAGCCCGCTCTCGGCCAGGAGACGGGGGGCGCAGGTGCCCCCGGCCCATGCGATCGTTCCCGCCGCGATCCGCTCTCCTGATGCGAGCGTGACCTGACCCGGGCGAACGGCAGCGACGGGAGAGAGCAGGCGCACTTCGACGCCCAATTGGGCCAGTATCTCCTGCGCCCGGTAGGCGGCGTTGAGGGGTAAGCCGGGCAGCAGCTGGTCGCATGACTCGATGAGCAGGACGCGAGCGCTTTCAGAGAGCTCATGCAGGGCCACCAGGTCGCGCAGGCGGTCGTGGAGTTCGCCGGCCAGTTCGACCCCGGTGCAGCCACCTCCAATGATCACCGCCGTTAGGTGCGCATCCCGAATCGCCGCGTCGGACGCGCGTCGGGCACGGACTACCTGCCGCTCCACATGCCGCGCCAGGCGTACCGCCTGATCGCAGTTGCGCAGCGGCAGCGCATTCTCGGCAATCCCGGGAAGCCCGCTCTCCGCCGCCTCTCCTCCCAGCGCCACGACCAGGATGTCGAAGCCGAACTCGTGCCCGTCACAATGAACGCGCTTTGTGGACGGATCGATGGCGGTGACGGTCGCCTGATGGAAGTGAACCCGGCTGCCCCGCAGCGCGCGAGAGAAGGGGATCTGCGCCGCGTCCGGCGGAATAGTCGCCGCCGCGACCTCGTGTAACCGGGTGATGAGCTGATGGTGGCACGAGCGGTCGACCAGCAGAATCTCATGGGGTGTGTTGGGGCCCAGCCAGCGGTCGAGCTCCCGAGCCAGGGTGAGACCGGCATAGCCGGCACCAAGAATGCAGATTCGCATGGCTACTCCACCAACCGGATCACCTTCTGCCAGCCGCTTGTCTGGGTTCCAGTATAGCACCCCGGTGGGGAGCGGTCAAGGCCGACAACACCACGAATGAAGGCGACGGACGCGGATGGGAATGTGCGCGCCCCGCCGGATCCGTTGAGCGCCCTCCTCGCCGTCGGAACGTGCCTTCGCCGCGCATGACCCAGGGCCTTCCTGGGTATGAGCATCGCCTATCTCTGTGACCCGAAGGAGACTTGCGGGTGGCCACTCGGATGGGCTATACTGGGAGGCAGATTGCAGCGGAGGAACGTTCGGCCGGGAGCTTGGGGAAGGGTGGTGGCCCGACAGATGGGGTTTCGAGCGAGAGTGCTGATGGCAGCGGTGGTGCCGGTGACGGTCTCCGCGATCGTGCTGGTGGCGCGCGGGCATGTGCCGTTGGTCGGCGTGGTCGATGCGCTCCTTGTCGGCCTGATGGTGGGCGCGGGCATGGCGCTCTCGCTGGTGAATGGGCCGCTCCGATCCATCACCCGCCTGCGTATCTCCACACGCCGGATCGCCCTGGACAGCGGGGGAGATGCGCCCCCGGAAAAGGGGGGCATCGATGACCTGGATCAGCTGGCGGCGTGGCTGTCGGCTGTCTCCCGTCACGTTCGGCGCTCGCTACGCGAGGCACGAGAGCGCGAGCAAGAGACGGAGGCGGTCTTCGCGCGCATGGCGGATGGCATCCTCCTGGTGGATGGCGATCTGCGCATCCGCCGCCTCAACCCGGCCGCTGCGGAGATGCTGGCGCTCACTCCGGGCCGTGCGCTGGGATACACCGTGATCGAGGCGACCATGCTTCACTCGCTGGATGGTCTGTTTCGCGAGGCGATGCTTGCCGGGGCGACCCGGATGCGGCGCCTGGAGACGATCCAGCCCCGCCGGCGCCTGCTCCATGTGCTGGTCACGCCCCTCGAAGGTGGCGTGCGGGGATCCGGCGCCGTCGCGGTGCTTCAGGACCTCACCGAGTTTGACCGCGTGGAGCGCGTCCGTCGCGATTTCGTCACGAACGTCAGCCACGAGCTGCGGACTCCGGTAACCAGTATCAAGGTGATGGTGGAGAGCCTGCAGCGTGGTGCCATCAAGCAGAAGGCGCTGCGCGAAGAGTTCTTCCGCTCTATCGTTGAGGCCACCGACCGATTGGCGCAGTTGGTGGATGACGTGCTCGCGCTTGCGCGTATCGAGGCGGGCCCGGGCCGCCTGGAGTGGCAACCCGTGGCGCTGGATCAATTGGTGCGCGAGACCGTGGCTGCGCAGGTCCCCCTCGCTCGCGAGTACCAGGTGGAGTTGACCGCCGAGACGGACGAGCCGCTTGTGGTGACCGGGGATCCCGAGGGGTTGCGCCAGGCGATTGCCAACCTGATCACGAACGGCGTGAAGTACAATCATCCTGGCGGCCAGGTACATATCCGGCTGCGGCGCACGGAGGAGGAGGCCTGCCTGGAGGTGGCGGATACGGGCATCGGGATTCCCCCGGAGCATCTCTCGCGCATCTTCGAGCGCTTCTACCGGGTGGATCGGGGTCGCTCGCGCGAGTTGGGGGGCACTGGACTAGGACTGGCCATCGTGAAGCACGTCTGCGAGGCCCACGGCGGCCAGGTGCGCGTCGAGAGCGTGGTGGGGAAGGGGAGCACGTTCCAAATGACGCTGCCCCTGACGGAAGCGGCGCCGGCGCCACTTTCCGACCGCGCAACGGACCACTGAGGCGTTCCACCGCGCCCGGCACTTTCGTTTCAGGCCGTGTGGGGCACGGGCTGCCGGCGGCTCACCTCTCGCGGCGGCTTCTGCCAGCGCCGTGATCTTAGTCACATCGTCGTGTGCTCTTCCCCGGACACAGGGTAAAGTGCCCAAGAGCGGATGGTCAGAGGAGGAGCAGCATGAGGACCAGAATACGGATTCGTGGCCTGCTGGCGGGGTTGGGCCTGTTCCTGGCGACGCTCTCCCCGGGATGCGGCTTGACCGGCATCAGTCGCTCGCAGGAGATCAGCCTCGGGCAGCAAACGGCCGCCGAAATCGAGCGCCAGTACCGCACCTACGAGAATCCCACGGTGACGCGAATCGGGCAGCGGCTGGCAGCGGTCAGCGGCGCGCCAGATTACCCCTACCGGTTCCGCGTCATTGAGATGTCCGAGGTGAACGCCTTTGCTCTGCCGGGCGGACCGGTCTATGTCACCACTGGGTTGCTTCAGTTTGCGCAGGGCCGCGAGGAGTTCCTGGCGGCGGTGTTGGCGCACGAAATCGCGCACGTGGCGAGGCGGCATACGGCGGAGCAGATCCAGCGGCAGAGCTGGCTGGGGCTCGGAATCGAGATCCTCACGGGCGGGGGCACCACGCGCGACATTGCCATCCTGGCCGCCAACCTGGAGTCGCTGGGCTTCAGCCGCAACCAGGAGCGCGACGCAGACACCTATGGCGCGGTTTACCTGGTGCGCGCCGGGATCGACCCGAGCGTCATGGTCGAGTTCCTGCGCCGCCTCGGGGCAGAAACGGGAAACGGCGGCATCGCCTTCCTGCGAACCCACCCCACCAGCGAGAACCGTGTTAGCAGGTTGCAGCAGCAGATCGCATCGGGGGAGATTCAGCGCCTGGCGCAGCAGACGTCTCGCTGACACCGGGATCCCGCGATCGGGCACTGCGGGCAGCGCAATGCCCGGACGAATGTGTGTGGGGGCGAACCCTTGGTGTTTGCTCTGTTGCCGAATGGGCGGGGCGAACAGTGAACGTTCGCCCCTGCCACACCCGGGGAATCGCGGGCGACTCGGGGGCCTGGAGCGGGAGCCCGAAGTGCTCTGCCGGGAAGCAGCGCGGGGCTTCAGCTCCACGCCCGGACGAGGGCCAGCCCGACGGCAATCACTGGACTTCGACCCGGTGTGCCTCGATCACTCGGGAGTCGGAATCAAGGCGGCCATAGACACGCACGCGGTCGTTCTCACGCAGGTCGCGCAGGGAGATGGTGCGCCCGTCGCGGGTGATGCGAGCGCCGCGCGTGAGCTGCACCGTGCAGACTTCGAAATAGCTGGGCCGGAACCCGAACCGGTTACGCCGCGCGTCGATGTTGCGGACGCTTCCGGTGAAGCTCCCCTCCTTATCGGGGCGCGAGGCGGAAGGGGGATCCACATCGACCCGCTCGGCACGGAAGCGCTGGCCAGCCAATCGCTCGCCGCGGACGCGGACATACTCGCCCTCGCGGATCTCATGAACGGAGATTCTCCTGCTGCCGCGCCGTATCTCGGTGGAGTGGGGCACCTCCACGTTCCACTCCCTCCCCACGCTGGCGATAGTGATAGTCCGGTGTGTGATCCGGGAAGATGTGCGGACGACGCGCCCCTCGAGCGTATGCCGGCTGCGCTCGTCGAAGCGCTCGTCTCGCTCGTCGGGAGGTCGAGGATGGGTGATCCCGGGCTCGTAATGGTACCGGTCGGAATGGAAGCAATCGGTGCGCCCGCACCGGCTGCAGGGGAGTTTATCGGAGTCTCGCAGCACCCGGACGCGCGTCGCTGCGATCGTTTTGTGTCCGGTCACCTTGCCCCAGACGACAACCTGGTCCCCGCGCTCGAGCTTGCCCAGGCGAACGCCCTCGATCTCGGCACGCGCCAGATCGACCACATACGCGGACTGATACCCGCGCACCTCCAGGTAGCGCGCGCCGCGATGATCGCTCTCAACGCGCCCCACCAGTAGGGGGCGTTCTTCCCCTCTTGCCGCCCAACCATCCTGGCGGGCAGGTGACTTCTTGCTTGACCAGGGGGATGGGTCGCCGGAGGCGGCGCCAGCGGCGACGATCGCCACACATACAATCGCGATAGCGCTACGCGAAATCGTTCTCATGCCAGACCCCTTTCCAACCGCACGTGCCACGCCCCGGTGGCGTATCATCGCCGCCGAGCGCGCTCCGGCTGGCCCTGACTCTGAGACGTTGCGAGCTTGCGATTGTTCAGGCGCTGGCGATCTCTGCCATCAGCTGGCCCGCCAGATCCTCCGCCTCGGCCTCGGTAGGCGCTTCTACCATGACCCGCATGATCGGCTCGGTCCGCGAGGCGCGTACCTGTGCCCACCAGCGGTCACCGATGATCTTGGTGCCGTCCGTGAAATCGAGGGTGTAGTTCGACCATTTCTCGCGCGTGCGTGCGAGGATCGCGGGCACCCGCTCCGAGGTGATCGGCACCTTCTTCTTCACCATGACAAACTGCGGCAGGGCGCGCGCCATCTCGGAGAGCGGCATCTTCTGCTCGGCCATCGACTGGAGCACCAGCGCCATGCCAATGAGGCTATCGCGTCCATAGTGGAGCGGAGGGTACATGACGCCGCCGTTCCCCTCGCCGCCGATGACTCCCCGTTCCTTCTTCATGCGCACCGCGACATTCACCTCGCCCACGGCGGTGCGCACCACCGGGGCGCCATAGCGGGCGGCAATCTCATCCACCATCATGCTGGTGGAGACGTTGACGACAACGGGTCCGCGGGTTCGGCGGAGGACGAAGTCGGTGCACAGCGCCACGGAGTACTCCTCGCCAATCGCCACGCCCTCGTCCGAGACAATGGCCAGGCGGTCGGCATCGGCGTCCTGGGCGAAGCCGACATCGGCGCCCGTCGCCTTCACGTGGTTACACAGGTCGGTCAGGTTTTCGGGCACCGGCTCAGGCGGGTGTGGGAAGATGCCGTTAGGAGTGGCATGGATCGGAAGCGCCTCGCAGCCGAGGGCTTCCAGAAGCAGCGGTGTGGCAACGGCTCCGGCGCCGTTGCAGCAATCCACGGCGACGCGAAAACGGCGCGCGCGGATCTTTTCCGCATCCACCAGCTGCAGAATGCGGTTGATGTGCGTCTGCACGGCGCTGGCATCTGTGCGCGGGAGGCGCAGGGAATCGCTGCCCACGCGGGTGAACTCGCCCTGGTGGTAGATGGCGAGCAGCTCCTCGGCCTGGTAGGAGTCCAGGAAGATGCCATCGCTGCGGATGAACTTGAGGGCGTTCCACTCGACCGGGTTGTGGCTGGCGGTGATCGCGACCCCGCCCGCCGCGCCGAGGTGCTCTACCATCACCTGCACCGTCGGCACCGGGCAGATCCCAACATCCACGACGCGGCAGCCGGCGGAGGCCAGCCCAGAGAGCACGGCGTGGCGCACCATCTCGCCGGAGGTACGCGTGTCGCTGCCGACAACGACGGTGCCGGATCCCGTCCAGGTGCCGAAAGCCTGCGCGAAGCGCACCATCAGCAAGGGCGAGAGCGTGTCACCGACGACCGCCCGCACCCCAGAGATACTGATCTTGAGATTCGTAACGCTCTTCAAGCTCTTTCCCTACTTCAAGACGACAGCTATTCGTGGGGATGGGCCTTTCCTAAACGGCGGGTGCTACCCTCCCCACGGATCGGCTGCGAGGATACCCTCACAGCAAGAAACTGCGGACGTGACCGCCCCATTCATCGACGAGGGAGCGTGCCTCTCCGGCGGTTTCCGATTCTGCGATGATGCGCAGCACCGGCTCCGTCATCGAGGGGCGCAAGTGTACCCACGACCGGCCACGCTCGAGGCGGATTCCGTCAGTGAAGTCCACATTGCCCAGATCCGGACGCTCATCCACCATCTCGCGCAGGCGCGCCATCACCGCCGGCGCGCGCTCGGGCGGACAGGGCACGCGCTCCTTGACCATGTAGTAGCGCGGGATGCTTCCCGCCAGCGCGGAGATCGGCCTATCAGTGCGCGCCAGGTAGTCGAGGATGTAGGCAATCGCCGCCGTGGAGTCAAACACGTGGTGCATGCGCGGAAGGACAATGCCTCCGCTCCCCTCGCCGCCGAGGGCGGCGTCGTGGAAGAGCATCGTCTCGACGATATGCGGCTCGCCCACCTTCGTTCTGATCGTGCGGGCGCCGCGGCGCGCGGCGATATCTTCAACGGCGCGGGTGGTGCAGGAGTTAGTCACCAGCGTATCACCGCTTTGGAGAAGCATTTCCGCGATGAGGCAGAGCGTGTACTCCTCGGAGAGGGCATCCCACTTCTCCGTGACGACGCCGAGGCGGCTGCCGTCAGCGTCCTGCGCGAACCCGATGTCGGCTCCACTCGCCTTGACCATGGCGCGGAGCTGGCTCATGTTGTCAGGGTTCGGCTCCGGATCGTGGGGGAAGGGGCGCTCCACCTCATCGTTGATCGCGAGCACGTTGCATCCAAGCGCGGTGAGGAAGCGCATGGTGGCGTCCACGCAGGCGCCATTGCAGCAGTCCACCGCCACTTTGAAGCGGCGCTTCCGGATCGCCTCCCGATCCACCTGCTCCAAGAGCGCCTCAACGTACTCTGGAACGGCGTGCGCCTGGTGGCGCAGGGGCTTCAGGCCGTCCCATCTGGCGCGGGCGAACTCGCCTTGATGGAAGACATCCAACAGCTCCTCGCCCTGGTAGGCATTGAGGAGGCGGCCGGTTCCCGCGACGAACTTGAGCGCGTTCCAGTCCGAGGGGTTGTGCCCCGCCGTGATCGCCACCCCGCCGGCGCCGTTGTGCCGGCGCACGGCCAGCTCCATCGCCGGAGTGGGGCAGACGCCGAGATCGATCACCTCATAGCCGGTCGCCAGCAGGCCGGCGATGACGGAAGAGGCGATCATCACGCCGGAGGGACGCGTATCGCGGCTGACAAAGATCGGCCCCCCTTCGATATAAGTACCGAAGGCTTGCGCGAAGGTAACTACCAACTCGGGGGTAAGCGCCTCACCGACGATCCCCCGAACACCCAGTATCGATAGCTTAAGCGGCTTCATGTTGTTGCCCAGGTTCGACCCGGCCCGGGGTGAATCCTTCCCCGGGCCGGAAATGCGCTTGCTAGGGCAACTTGAAGCTGTAGACGTGCGAGCCGTAGGCAAAGTAGAGCCGGCCGTCCAGGATATCGCCGCCCGCGGCGATGGGCACGGGCGACTGTGCCACCATCTGGATCGCGTGCGTCTGCTGATCCACCCTGGCGATCCCTTTCGCGAAGAGCATGTAAAGGGTGCCATCCGGGGCAGGCACGAAGACGCGAGGGCCCTGGTGCGAGATTGTCTGCCCGAACTCGGCCGTCAGGTCCTGCTCGTGGACGACCTTCCGCTCCTTCGGATCGAAGACGAAAAAGCGCTTCTGATCGGCCACCCCATAGATCAGGCCGCGCGGCCCGGGGGTCAGGTCGGTGTAGCTCGCCACCCCGGGAAAGACGACGGCGTGCCACTCCACTTTGCAGGTCGTCGGGTCCAGGATGTACAGCTCGGCCTCCTTCGCCTTCTGCTCGCCGCCGGTGCCCGGGGAGATGGTGGTGCCCCCGAGGAGTTTGCCATCCGGGAGCAGCGCCAGGCTCATCGTGGAGTGATCCGGGATCAGATCGGTGTGCTCCAGAAGTGTGCGCGTTCCTGTCTCGCGGTTCCACAGCAACAGCCCGCCCCCGGTGTAGCCGTAGCCCGGCGTTCCGGCGAGGAAGACCCACTTGCCGTCTGGCGTGGCCAGCAACTCATGCGGGCGGTTGATCGTTGGGGGGCACTCGGTGAGGAAGCGCGGATTGCACTCCGCCTTCCCCTTCTCGGTGTTGACCCACGGCTTGGCCGGATCCCACTCCAGCAGAAAACCGGCCGTATAGCCACCGACGAAGAAGCGGTCACCCTGACGCGCCACCGTATTCCACTGGCCATAGGCCGGGCGATTCACCCACTTGTCGGTTTTGGGGTCGAAGCTGAAGAAGCGCATCGGGAACGCGGTGCCGCCACAGATGGTGCCGTCCGGGGCGACTGCCACACCCATGATATGGGCGCCCTCGCTCTGGTAATCGAAGCGGACGGTCTTCTGCTTCTTCTCCGGATCCTCGATGGTGAGGATGCGCTCCACCGTGTCGCACTGGGCGATTCGGCTGCCATCGGGGAAGTCGCGGTGGAAGAGCCCCTGGCTCCCAGTGATAATTGTTTTCTTCCGCTGCGCCTCCAGCTTCCCAATCGGGCGGGCCTTGCCGCCATACAGCTCCAGCCAGGGCTGGTCGCGCCCGGCGAGGACCTGGCCATACACCTTGCCATCGAGGTCGCGATAGACGTAGGCGGTGCCCTGCGCGCGCTCGGATTCGGGCACGAGCGGGGTGGCCTGCCCCGTCTTCGGATCGAGCGCGATGATCTGGCTGCGGGTGTTGCCCACGGCAAAGTAGATCCAGCCCTGGTCATCGGCCGCCACAGACCGCTGGTATTGCCGCCAGTTCTGCTGGTAGACGTGGCCGTAGTCCTTGAACTCGCCCGTCTTCGGGTTGTAAGAGGCGACCCCGCTATTGGGATAGGTGACTGACCAGATGACGCCGTTGTCGTCCTCGGTCATCCCCATCGCCATCTGCGGGACGGTCTTGTGGTAGAAGGTGAACTCGCCCTTCACGGGGTCAAACTCGATGAAGTGGCTGCCGAAGTGAGTGTAGAACTTGTTGGCGCTGGAGAGGATCGAGGCGAAGGGACCATCGCCACCGGTGGGGAAGGGGATGGGAAACTCCTTGCTCCTTCCCGTCTCCGCGTCGATCATCAGGAGAGCGTATCCGCCGCGGTGGTCGTAGAGCCAGAGGAGGACAACGTTGCGACCCTCTCCATCCACGGTGGCGACGATTCCCCGATGGTTGCTGATGGGCGTGGCTACCCCGTGATCGGCGAAGCCGTTGCCTATCTCTTTGGTCGCCGCAAACGCGCTCCCGGCGGCCTGGAAGGCGAGTGGAATCCCCGCCAACGCCAGGCATCGTGTCAATTTGCTGGCCATCTGCCTTGCCCCTCTCAGAAGTGGACTCCTAGTCCGGCACCGGTGTTCAGGTTAGAGCCGGTGACGTGCGCCGTCTCGTCCCCGGCCAGGTAGACGCAGGCTTGGGCGACATCCTCAACGGTAGAGAATTCGCCCATCGGAAGGGTCTCCGCGCGCTTCAGCAGCTCCTCGCTGTCGGTGCCTTCGCCGGCCTGGACCTCAAACTCCTTTTCGGTGAGCACCCAGCCGACGGTCACCCAGTTCACGCGGATATGATCCGGCGCCAGGATGCGCGCCAGGTTCATCGTCAGCGCGTAGAGCGCGCTCTTGCTGATCCCGTAGGGAAGCATGCGCGGCCGGGTGCCAAACGCATGCACCGAGCCGATGTTGATGATCGACCCGCCGCCACGCTGGCGCATGAGAGGCGTGGCTGCCTGGCAACAGAAGAACGCGGCACGCACGTTGATGTCCAGGATCTGGTCCCAAAACTCCGGGGTCACCTCCTCGAAATCCATCCGAGGGAAGACCCCCGCGTTGTTGACGAGGATATCGAGGCCGCCGAACGCTTCGGCCGCGCGCAGGCAGAGGCGCCGGCACTCCTCAGGCTGGCGCAGGTCCGTCTGCTGGAAGATCGCCTCGCCGCCCGCCTCGCGGATGGCGGCAACGACGGCGTTTCCCTCCTGGGAGCGCCGCCCGCTCACCACCACGCGCGCGCCCGCTGCCGCGAGCGCCTGCGCAATTCCTGCACCGATGCCCGAGGTGGACCCGGTGACGACTGCCACTTTCCCCACAAGACGATGGCTCATGCTGATCCTCCCCTGCTTGGGCGATCCATTCGCCGGACGCCCGCGGGAAACCTGCGCGGCAGAGCAACGGGCGAGCGAAACCCGCGTATGGAGAGGCGAAAGCCCCTATCCCTCGTAGAGGGCTTCCCGAGGGAAGAAGTCGAAATCGTGGGTTTCCGTGTCGGTGCGCCAGCGGCCAACGCTCTCGGCCCGGACCGGGATTCGCTCCAGCGGGAAGCCGAGAAAGTCCTCCAGACGGCGCAGCGTCTCCTCCTGCTTCAGCACGAACTCCTCGAAGCGCACGTGGATTCGGCGCGCGGGAGGCGGTGTCGCTTGCATGAGGTTATATTGGTAGCGCCAGCTGGTGGCGCGGCGCCGGCGCAGATCATCGGTGTGCTCGTAGGGCACGCCAAAGTCGGCCAGATCGTCGGTGATGTGGGCACCGATGATGGAATCGCGTGGGTCGCGTACCCAGTAGATGTAATAGATGTCGGGGAACATACGCGTGATCCAGGGCAGGATCAGCGTCGTCTCCGGGAGCTTCCACCCCTTGCGCTCGGCGTCACTCTCCAGAACCGAGGAGAGATAGGACTCGACCAGGCGGGTGAACGCCGGATCGATCGGCATGGTGAAGAGGCGCGAGAAGTCCCACTCCAACCCGCCTTTGTGCTCGACGTAGCGGGCCATCACCCGGCACGCCTCGTACAGCTCCTCTGCCGGAATGAGGTCGCCCGATACGTTGAGTTTCGCACCCATGTAGACGCCGCTTGCGCTCAAGGTGTGAGACATGGCGCGCGTGCCAGAGTGCCCGCGGCCGATGACCGTGATCATCATTTTTCGTCTTCTCCTGATTCGGGGCGGAAGCAGCCCCGTGCCTCCAAGGCCTGGTAGACCTGCTCGACCAGCTCCGCGACGGAGTAACGGGCACTCTCCAGGCGAAGACCCGGCGCCTCGGGGGCCTCGTAGGGCGCGGAGATCCCGGTAAACTCCGGGATCTGGCCGGCACGCGCCTTCGCGTAGAGACCCTTCGGATCGCGGCGCTCACACTCTTGCAGCGGGGCATCGACGAATGCCTCGATGAAGTTCGCGCCTCCAATAATCTCCCGGGCCATCTGCCGGTCCTCGCGGTAGGGGGAAATAAAGGAGGTGATGACAATGAGGCCGGCCTCATTGAAGAGGCGGGCCACCTCCGCCACCCGGCGGATGTTTTCCGAGCGATCCTGCGCGGAGAAGCCGAGGTCGCGGTTGAGGCCATGGCGGACGTTGTCACCATCCAAGACGACGCAGGCATGGCCGGCGGCGACGAGGCGCTCCTCCAGCGCGTAGGCGAGGGTGGATTTCCCAGAGCCGCTGAGCCCCGTGAGCCAGAGGGTGGCCGGGCGCTGGCGCAGGAGCGCGGCGCGCTGCTCCGGCGTCACGCGGCCCTCATGCCGCGTCACATTCGTCGCCTTCTTGGGAGCAGCCGTGGAGACACGCACCGCACCGTGCGTGTGGCAGCGGTCGATCACGAGCCCGGCGGCGGCGGTGAAGTGGGTCACCGGGTCGATCAAGATGAAGCTGCCCGTCCCGCGGTTGCGCTCGTACTCATCGCATAGGAGCGGCCGGTGCATCCGCAGGTGAACGCGCCCGATCTCATTCAGCTCGAGTGTTGCGGCCTCCTGACGATGCAGCGTGTTCGGATCGATGCGATACTTCAGCCCGACGCACTCGCCGCGGACGACGTTGGTCGTATGCTTCACCAGATAGCTCTGGCCGGGGCGCAGCGCGCGGTTGTCCATCCAGATGAGGATCGCCTCCAGATCCTGCACCATCCACGGCAGGTTGCCCGGATGGGCTAGCATGTCGCCGCGGCTCACATCGATCGCGTCTTCCAGACAGACGGTGATCGATTGCGGCGCGAAGGCATAAGTCGTGTCGCCGTTGGGCCCGAGGATGCGCGAGATTCGGGTGCGCTTGCCCGAGGGAAGCACCGCCACCTCATCGCCTACGCGGACCACGCCAGAGGTGATCGTGCCGCAATAGCCGCGGAAGTCGGCATTCGGACGCAAGACGTACTGCACCGGGAAGCGGAAGTCGATCAGATTGCCATCGCTGGCGATGTGGACCGTCTCCAGGTAGGTGAGCAGCGGCGGCCCCTGGTACCAGGGCATGTGCGTGCTGCGGTGAACGATGTTGTCACCGTGCAGGGCGCTGATTGGGATGAAGGTGACATCACGGATGCGCAGTTTGGTAGTGAAGCGCACGTACTCGTCGCGGATCCGCTCGAAAACCTCGCGCGAGTAATCGACCAGGTCCATCTTGTTGACCGCGACTACGAGATGGGGAATCCCGAGCAGCGACGCGATGAAGCCGTGGCGCTTAGACTGAATGACGACCCCATTGCGGGCATCGATCAAGATGACGGCGAGGTTGGCAGTGGATGCCCCCGTGGCCATGTTGCGCGTGTACTGCTCGTGCCCGGGCGTATCCGCGATGATGAAGCGCCGGCGGGGCGTTGAGAAGTGGCGATACGCTACATCGATCGTGATCCGCTGCTCCCGCTCTGCCTTCAGGCCATCGGTGAGGAGCGCCCAATCGATCTCTTTCTGACCACTGCGCGCCGATGCTTCGCGAACCGCTAGGAGGTGGTCCTCATAGATGCCTCGCGCATCATGCAACAGGCGGCCAATGAGCGTGGACTTACCATCATCGACGCTGCCCGCCGTGGTGAAGCGGAGCAGCTCTGCCTCCTGCGCCTGTCGAATCAGTTCACTGGCTCTCACGCTGCGCTTTCCTGGTTCGAGATCCATCATTGCCTGGCGTTTCTGAGCATCCTCGCGTGCGTCTTTCATAGCGGTTCAATCAGGGGTTGCCAGAGCCGGTGCGCTCCAGGTGGCCGTCTGGGCGCCGGACACTGGCGCGCGTTCGGCGGCGATGGCCTTAGAAGTAGCCCTCCCGCTTCTTCTGCTCCATCGAGCTGTCCTGGTCGTGGTCGATGAGGCGCGTGATCCGCTCGGATTGCCGGACCACCATCATCTCCTCGATGATCTCCTCTACTGTGCGCGCGGAAGAGCGGATTGCTCCGGTGCAAGGATAGCACCCGAGAGTCCGGCACCGGCAGAGGACCTTCTCCGGCTTCTCGCCCGGAAGGAGACGGGTGCGCTCGTAGACCGGAATCAGCCGGCCCTCGCGCACGACAACCTCGCGCTCGGCGGCAAAGTACATCGGCACGACGGGAATCTGCTCGCGGTGGATATAGAGCCAGATATCGAGTTCGGTCCAGTTCGAGAGGGGGAAGGCGCGGATGCTCTCGCCGCGGGCGATCCGGCCGTTGTAGAGGTTCCATAGCTCCGGGCGTTGGTTTTTCGGGTCCCATTGCCCAAAGGTATCGCGGAAGGAGTAGACGCGTTCTTTCGCTCGCGAGCGTTCCTCCTCGCGGCGCGCCCCGCCGAAGGCGGCGTCGTAGCCCCCCTCCTTGAGGGCATTCAGCAGCGCCTGGGTCTTCAAGGCGGCGCAGCAACGCACGGTGCCCCAATCCCAGGGGTTGACGCCCTGCGCGATTGCCTCCTCGTAGCGGTAGACCCTCAACTCCGCGCCGATGGACCGGCAGAATTCGTCACGGAAGGAGTACATTTCCGGAAACTTCAGGCCGGTATCGACGTGCAGGAGAGGGAATGGGATCGGCCCGGGTGCAAACGCTTTCTGCGCCAGACGAACCATGACCGAGGAGTCCTTGCCCACCGAATAGAGCATCACTGGGCGCTCGAACTCGGCGACTACCTCGCGGATGATATGGATACTCTCCGCCTCCAGCGCGTTGAGCGTGTTCAGGCGAAGCGCTTCAGTATGTATCGTACTCATACTGCCGTACCCCTCCGGCAGTGCTATTATAACAGCGCGCGGTTTCGGCAGCCTTCACGATGCGGCCAAATAGTAGCACTATCGGGCCAATTCGACGCCGGACGCCGCCGGGCCTTCCCAACGGGCATCGGAAAGCAAGCGCGCAAATCAGTGGCCGTGCCCTCTGGCACTTGACGCCCCTCTCAGGAATGGCGTATGATCCGAAGAGACCGGGCGCTCAGGTTGCCCGGTGGAGAGATCCTCGAGGAGGCGATTGTGGAAGCGCTCGTGCCGCCGATCCGAAGGCTTACCCGCGCCGAAGTCTTCAGCCATAGCCATCTCGCTTTGGACCTGAAGCGGATCCATAGCCACCCGAGCACCGGCGTCCACACCCACGAGTTCTCGGAGCTGGTGGTGGTGTTGCGTGGAACAGGCATTCACGTCACGCCGGGCGGCGAGTACCCCATCGGCGCGGGCGATGCCTTCGTTCTCCATGGCGATGAGGCCCACGGCTACATGAACACCGAGGACCTCGACCTGGTGAATATCCTCTTCAGCCTGGAGGAGCTGGGCCTGCCGCGCGCCGATATCAGCGCATTGCCCGGCTTCCACGTGCTTTTCACGCTCGAGCCGAAGTACCGCCGCCGCGACCGTTTTGAGAGCCGGTTGCGCCTCAGCCCGGAGAAGCTCCACCACGTCGCCGGCCTGATCGATGGCCTGGAGAAGGAGCTGGTGCGCCGCGATCCGGGATGGGCGTTCGCGGCGACCGCCTACTTCATGCTGATTGTGTCGGACCTGAGTCGGTTCTACTCGCATGCCGAGGAGCCGGCGGTGCAGCCCCTACTTCGCCTTGGGCGCGTCGTCAGCCACATGGAGCGTCACTTTGCCGATGCCGTGAGCCTGGACGATCTGGCTCGCGTCGGTTGCCTGTCGCGGCGCACGCTCACGCGCGTCTTTCGGAACGCCTTCGGGTGCTCGCCGATCGAGTATCTCACCCGGCTGCGCATTAACCACGCCATGGCCCTGCTCCAGGATGCCGATCTGAGCATCACCGAGATCGCTTTCCAGGTGGGGTTCCGAGATAGCAACCACTTCTCCCGTCGCTTTCGTGCCATCACCGGCACTTCCCCGCGCGAGTTTCGCCGCTCTGCCACTCTTCCGCATTGAGAGAAAACCGTCGTCTTGCCTGGCTCGAGTGGCACCCTCCTTGCCAGCGGCTCCTTGACCCCGGCGGATTCTCCTCGGGTGAACAGTTCGACCCCGCGCGCGTCTAATCTGTAGAGAAGCGGGCCTAAGGACAACAAGAAAGGGGTTATTGGCATGCGTGGGTGGAACAGGTCCTTGATCCTTGGAGGGCTTCTCTTGACGAGCCTCTCCTTGGCCGCCGGCCCGTTGGCTGCGGCGGATTTAGGAACGAAGGTGGTGCGCGGCGCGCTGATCGGCGTTGCCGTGAAAACCGCCGCCGACCCGCTGAATAAGTTTATCAACACCGTCACGCTGCGGGGCAAGATGCCAACGCGGATGGCGACGAAGGTGGTGCCAATCCTGAGCGTCGGCGATAAGGGCTATGTCGGCGGCGCGCAGGTGGCGGGCCCGAGTGCGCTGGTGAAGCAGGTGCAGGCCGTCTTCCAGTACGAGCAGAGCATCAGCAACCGCAACTACCGGGCGAAGATATTGCTCCCAAGCGCCAGCGTCAACCCGCTGGAGCTGAAGCGCGTGGCGAAGGTTGGCGTGACCGCGATCATCGACGTCTCGCTGGATGGTCGCATGCGTGGGGTGACGGTCGGAACCGGCATTCAGACGGACGATGTGATCCGCGGCGCGGCGGTTCTGGCGGCCGTGAAGATGGTGGGCCCGGAGATCAATAAGGCCGTGAATGCGCTCACCTTCAACAAGGGGGAGGCGACCGCCTTCGTGCCCTATGCCAGCATCGGAGAAAAGGCGTACCTCGGGGGCGCCCAGGTCTCCGGTTCCGCGACCACCATCTCGAAGGTGAAGGCTGTCTGGCAGTACGAGGACCTGTTCGACGGCGGCAAATTCCGGATCCGGGCCGTTGTGCCTGTATCGGCGCTCAACCCGCTGGAAGCGAAGCGAGTCGATGGCGTTGGCATCACCGCGGTGGTTGATATGGCGCTGGCCGAGCAGGAGACTCTGGAAGCCCGCAGGGAGCGCGAGCGCCGCGAAAGGCTGCAAGAGCGCTTGGCGGCGGAGCGCGACCGGGAGCGCCACCGGCATGATAACGGCAAGCACAAGGGTTGGTACAAGGGAAAGCGCAAGGGGCACCATAAATAAGCACGACGACTGAGCCCCTCGCGGGATGTGCGCGGCGGCCGCCACGGAGTGCCTTCGCGTCACAACCCTGGCTGCAGCGTGTTCCCTAAGAGTTCAGACCGCCAGGTACCCCGGGTGCCTGGCGGTCGCGATTCGGAGGTTTGGGTCTCGCCAGCGGAGCGCATACGTATAGCAGGACCGGCAGGGGGAAACGAGATGGGCCTGCGAGATGTCTCCATTGGCGATGCCGCACCGCATGAGGTGAACACGATTGTCGAGATGCCCAAGGGGAGCTCGAACAAGTACGAGTATGACCCGGAGCGCGACGTCTTTGTCCTTGACCGCGCGCTCTACTCGGCGCTTTTCGCGCCAGCCGACTATGGCTACGTGGCGCAGACGCTTGCCGAGGATGGCGACGCGCTCGATATCCTGGTGGTGACCACCTTTCCGACCTTCCCCGGCTGCGTTGTGGCCGCCCGGCCGGTGGGAGTCCTCCTCATGTGCGACGAGAAGGGGAAGGATGAGAAGATCCTCGCCGTCTCCGCTCGCGACCCCCGCTTCAACGCCGTCGAGCTGCTCGAGGATATGCCGGACCATCTCCTCCGCGAAATCACCCACTATTTCCGCACCTACAAAGAGCTCGAGGATAAGGCGACACAGGTCTTGGACTGGCATGGTCGCGAGAGAGCACTCGCGTTCATCGAGGAATGCCACGCCCGGTTCCTTGCCGGTGGAGAGCGCGTGCCCACAGGCGAGGCATGCGTCTTTGCCGAGCCCGGCCATCCGGCGGATGCGACCTCGTGAGAGCTAGCAAGCCCCGGTGTTGATTGCGATTCCGGAAGGCGCACCCGGTTCTGCCACGTGGGGCGCGCAACTGCGCGGAATCTCAGCCGGACGTTTCGTCCTTTCTTCTCTAGGTCGGCCACGGGTGGGATGGGCGCCTGGTGTCCAGGTGCAAAGAGGGGTTCCACGTTTCCCGGCGAAGAACGATCGCTGGCCGCATCACGCCCACCTGGCGAGCGGAAGGAGACCCACAGATGAAGATCTCATCCGATTGGCATATCCACACGCGCAACTCGTGCGACTCAGCATCGCTGGTCGTCTCGGAGCTGATCCCCGCGGCGGAAGCGCTCAGGATCGAGGCGTTTGGCATCTCCGACCATATCCACACGCCGTACAACCTGCCGGACCTGGTTGCCAGCCGGCGCGAGTTCGACGAGAGCCAGCCGCCGCCGAACTTCCACTTCGGCGTGGAGGTGAGCTGCGTGTCGCAGTGGGAGCTGGATGAGATTGCCACCGGGAAGCACGCCAACCCGGTCTACGGCCTGCGGCAGGGCGGGCCAGCGTGGGGGCCGCTCGCCATCGGGATCGGAGCGGAGGAGCTGAAGCGCCTCGGCGTGGAGTACGTCATCGGGGGCACGCACTGGCCGATGTACCTGCCGGCGGACCGAGACGCGATCATCCGCGACTATCATCGGCAGAACCTCTTCCTGGCGACGCACCCGCTGGTGACCATTGTGGCGCACCCCTGGTGGTGGATGGGCTACTGGAAGGACGATGACGGCTGCTACCGGGGCGACCCCTGGCTCGATGACTTTGGAAAGATACCCGCCTCGATGCATGATGAGTTTGCAGCGGCCGCGGTGGAGCACGGCACCATCGTCGAGGCGAACATCAGCGCCACGCTCTGCAACCGGGCCTATCCTGAGACATTTGGCCACCAGTACGCCGAGTACCTGGCCGGCTTGAAGGAGCGCGGCGTTCGTCTCTCCCTTGGCTCGGATTGCCACTCTCCCCAGTACACGGCAGCCTTCGAGCGGGCGGCCGCTCTACTGGAAGCCGTGGGTATCCGTGACGAGGATCTCTGGCGGCTGCCGCCGCGGCCATGAGGATGCGGGCGCCAATGCAGGAGTTTGCTGCCTAGCCGGGGAATGCTCTCCCCGGTCAGTCTGGAGAGCGCACCGGCGGGGCAGGCTTGGCAGCGCGCGCTGCGGGCCGGCGTGCCGGACCACCGTCCGAGCCGGAGTACCCATGGGTCAGTTCCGTATCCTGCTGGTAGAGGATGACAGTGACTTGCGTGCCATTATGCGGCGGTATCTCGCTGGCCGGGGCTACCACGTCGACGAGGCGGAGAGTGTGGTGCAGGCGCGCCAGATCCTGGACCAGACCGCGCATGATCTCCTCATTCTGGATATCATCCTCCCGGATGGTAGTGGCTGGGAGGTTGCCCGCTATGCTTGCGAACGCTCGGGTGCTCAGCTCCCGATCATTGTCTGTTCCAGCGACGGGCCTGCTGGCGTAGACCTGCAAGAGATGAGCGTCCAGGGGTACCTCTGCAAGCCGTTCGATTGTCACGCGCTGATCGAGCGCGTGGAAGCGGCGCTTAGCCCTGCGGAATCGGCGTTCGTATCTGCCGCCCAACCGCGCGAGGCGGATGAGACCGAAGTCGCGTTCTACTCCTCGCTGGCGCACGACATGCGCACCCCCATGACTACGCTGCGCACCGCCATCGAGAGCCTGCTGGCCGACGATGTTGAATGGGACGCCGAGAGCCGCCGTGAGATTCTGGAGGTCGTGGCGAGCAGTGCGGAGCGCGTTGGGAAGTATGCGCGAGATGTCATTGATCTGGCGCGTCTCGACGCCGGTGCGATGCGTCCCCATATCCAGGTGGTTTACCCTGATGAGATACACGAAGCCCTGACGCGGGTGCTCCAGGCCCGGCGCCCGGCTCCCCTCGTCACCCTTTCCGTGGCCTCGGGCACCACGGCGGTCCTCGGTGATCCGGGCCTCATCCAGCGCATCTTGCTTGAGGTGATCGACAACGCCCTGCGGTGCTCGCCGGAGGGGGCGGAGGTCGCCGTTGAAGCGAGTGGGGCGGCGGGCGAAGTGTGGTGGCGAGTCCGCGATTTCGGCCCGGGAATCGCCCCGGAGGAGCGGGAGCGCGTGTTTGACCGGCACCATCGGATGCACGGGAAGAACCGCGCCACCTCGCGCGGCCCCCACCTCAGCCTCTATTTGTGCCGCGAGATGGCGCGCCTGCAGGCCGGACGCCTATGGGTCGAAGAGACGGAGGGTGTCGGGGCCTGTTTTTGCCTCGCCCTCCCCGCGGCCGCGGAGAAGTAGCGGACGGTCCTGAACTACCCCGAGCCGCGCAGGCGGCGTGTCACCGCGCGCACGATCATGTGGAGGGTGCGCACGTCGCGCGGCTCCAGGCCGACGCGGCTGAAAATCCGGCGGAGCGAGGCGAGCACCTGCGCCGATGGGCGCGAGAGCGCGTCCGGCCCCAGCAGGGCGAACAGCTCCGAGAAGCGGCCCAGCAGCGCCTCCACCTCAGAGACAGTGGCTTGTTTCACTGGTGCTGGCGGCGGCGCGCCGAGGACTGCCATGAACAGCTCGTGCGCCACCACCTGAACGGCGTGCGATAGGTTCAAAGGAGGCATTCCCTCGGCGACGGGGATGGCGACGCTTTGGTTGCATCGCGCCAGGTCTGCCGAGGAGAGGCCGTAATCCTCCCTCCCGAACAGGATCCCGACGCGACGCTCGGTGGCGATGCTGGCGAGACGCCGGGCGGCCTCGCGCACGGGTACCGGCGCATCGAGAAGGCTATCGCGCTTCCGGTTGGTGGTGCCCACGAGCCAGTGGACCCCCTCCGCCGCTGCGTCCAGGTCATCCACCACGCGCGCGGATTCCACCAGGTCGCGCGCTCCGCTGGCCAGGTTCCACGTATCCTGGGATTCACGGAACGGCACCGGCCGGACGAGGACCAGGTCGCTCATCCCGACGGTCTTCATGGCGCGCATCGACGCGCCGATGTTTCCGGGGTGCTGTGGCTCTACGAGGATGATCCGGATGCGCGCCATCGCTTCCGGCGCGGGATACGCGACGGCGCGGTACGAGTCCTCAGTCGGCATGGTCTGCTTATCTCTCCTGGGGGTGTGTTATCCCTGGTGTTCTGTGCCAAGCAGGCGCCATCCTCCTGGCGCCGCGGGAGCGCTATTGGTCTCAATCGGGGCAGCGCCGGTAGGCCGCCGGCCACCCACGAACGGACCGGGGATAGGAGAGCACCCCGCCATTCCCGCCCGTTCCCTTCCACTGCAATATCACCGCTGGTGTGCAAACGCTTGACAAGCACACAGGTGTGTGCTAGAATGCAAATCCAAACGCTGTTTGCGTTCGGGAGGGCTGCGATGCGAGGCTATCGAGGCAAGCGGAAAGCGCAGCGGCGGTGGCGGGATGCCGCGTGCGCAGTGCTCTGGATCGGGGCGCTGGCCCTGGTGGTGCTGGGAGGTGTGCTGGGCCTGGGCCGTGCCATGCAGCGGTCGCGGGCGGAGACCCCGGCGTTGCGCGAGGTGGTGTTGCCGGCCGGCGGCACCTTATGGGGACTGGCGATACGCTACGGCGCGCCGAGCCAGGATCCGCGCGCCGTCGCCGCGCAGATCCGGCGCCTGAACGGGATCCGCCCGGGACAGACGCTCCATCCAGGAACGCGGCTACTTGTTCCGGACTATGCGGGTGGGGCAACCGAATTGGCACAGAACTCGCACGGAACAGGCTAGCAGCGACGGGCCTGAGCAGCGAGTTTGGTGCCTAGGTGTTGTGGGTATACTTCGGGCGTACTGGAAAGTTTGCTCGATGTAAGAGCAACCAAGGCTCCCAGAGAAGGGCACGGGAGGCGAGTGCCAGGGGTACCTGCAAGAGGCAAAAGCCCGGATGGTGCATACACAGGAGGGACCTGGACCTTGAAACGGTGATACCGCGCGCCGGCCGCCGAGAGCGGTGCGACGCTGTAACCGACTTCTATGGAAAAGAAAGGGCAGGGGAACCCCTTCGACTCTATCTCTAGTAGAGACCAGGGTGGTGCCCTGCCCTTTGTCATCTCTTGTGCAGGCAGGTTCCGGTGTCGGTTGCCGGTTGCATGAGTACCACGAGAAAGGGAGGGAGGATGATGGATTTACTCGCTCGGCTTGAGGAGTACCGGGCCCAGGAGAATGAGCTCCGATGGGAGGGAACGTTCGAAGAGTATTTCGAGCTGGTGAAGGCCAACCCGCGGATCTCCCGGCTTTCCCATGCTCGCGTATTCGATATGATCATGGCGGCAGGGGTAGAGCAGGGGGCCGACGGTGAACCCAAGTACCGGTTCTTCAGCCAGGAGCTGTTCGGTCTGGACCGCTCACTGCGCCAGATCGTGGAGTACTTCAGCTCTGCGGCACAGCGCCTGGAGGTGCGCAAGCGTATCCTCCTCCTGATGGGGCCGGTCGGAGGCGGCAAGTCAACAATCGTCAGCCTTCTGAAGAAGGGGCTGGAGCAGTACACGCGCACGGAAGAGGGCGCGGTCTACGCCATCAAGGGGTGCCCCATGCACGAGGAGCCCCTTCACCTGGTTCCGGAGACGCTGAGGCCGGAGATCGAGCGCGAGCACGGCATCTACATTGAGGGCGATCTCTGCCCCCACTGCCGGATGGTCGTCCGCGATCAGTATGACGGCCGGATCGAGCGCGTTCCGGTCCAGCGCCTGGCGTTCTCGGAGAAGCACCGCGTGGGGATCGGCACCTTCACGCCCTCGGATCCGAAGTCGCAGGATATTTCGGAGCTGGTCGGCGGCATCGACCTCTCCACCATCGGCGAGGTGGGGGTGGAGTCGGACCCGCGTGCCTACCGCTTCGACGGCGAGCTCAACATCGCGAACCGTGGACTCATGGAGTTCATCGAGATGTTGAAGTGCGACGAGAAGTTCCTCTACGTGCTCCTCACGCTTTCGCAGGAGCAGAATATCAAGACGGGGCGCTTCTCGATGATCTACGCCGATGAGGTGGTGGTGTCGCACACCAACGAGAACGAGTACAACGCGTTCGTGGGCAACCGCAAGTCGGAGGCACTTCAAGACCGCATCATTCTGGTGCGCGTGCCTTACAACCTGCGGGTGAGCGACGAGGTGCGCATCTACGAGAAGCTGTTGCGCCAGAGTGCGCTGCGCGACGTCCACATCGCCCCGCACACGCTGCGCGTGGCCAGTATCTTCGCGGTACTCTCCCGCCTCGAGCCGTCGCAAAAGGCGGGCATGAGCCTCATGAAGAAGCTGAAGATTTACGACGGCGAGGACGTGGATGGCTTCAAGGCCAAGGACGTCAAGGAGCTGCAGGAGGAGGCGGAGCGCGAGGGGATGGATGGGATCAGCCCGCGCTACGTGATCAACCGGCTCTCCAACGCCCTGATCCGGGAAGGGATCACCTGCCTCACGCCGATTGTGGCCCTGCGCGCACTGCGCGATGGCCTCGACCAGCACACGAGCATCAACCGCAGCGATTACGAGCGGCTGCTCAACTTCATCGATGAGGCTCGCCGCGAGTATGACGAGATCGCCAAGACCGAGGTGCAGCGGGCGTTCGTCTACTCCTTCGAAGAGTCGGCGCGCACCCTGCTCAACAACTACCTCGATAATGTCGAGGCGTTCTGCAACCGCACGAAGGTGCGCGACCCGATCACCGACGAGGAGATGGAGCCGGACGAGCGGCTGATGCGCTCCATCGAAGAGCAGATCGGTGTGACCGAGAATGCAAAGAAGGCGTTCCGCGAGGAGATCCTGATCCGCATCTCGGCGCTGGCCCGCAAGGGCGTGCCGTTTGACTATCGCTCGCACGAGCGGCTCAAGGAGGCGATTGAGCGCAAGCTGTTCGCCGACCTGAAGGACGTTGTCAAGATCACGACGAGCACGAAGACGCCGGACGCCGAGCAGCTCAAGCGGATCAACGATGTCATCGACCGCCTGGTGGCAGAGCACGGCTATTGCCATGTCTGCGCGAACGATCTGCTTCGCTATGTGGGCACGCTCCTCAACCGTTGAGGAAAGCGCGCCCGCCAGCGCAGGGGAGCGCGGTGTGGGATGAGTGGGGTGGAAGGTGTGGCGCGTGGGGGCGCAACCCACGAGTCCAGGTGGTCGGACCTGCCCGGCGGCAGGCCGGGCAGGCCGACAGCCGGCGAGAGGCGCCACGAGTCACGCGGCAGGGGGTGACCGGGTATGCCAGCGGCGATATCGAGAAATGACTGGTCCTTGCATCGCAAGGGGCCGGCGGACCAACAGCGGCATCGCGAGAAGATACGCGAGGCGATCAAGAAGAACCTGAATCACATTGTCAGCGAGGAGAGCATCATCCTCAGCGACGGCAAGAAGGTTCTCAAGGTCCCCATCCGCTCGCTGGAGGAGTACAAGTTCCGCTTCGACCCACGGCGGCACAAGAACGTGGGCCAGGGTCAGGGCGGCTCGAAAGTGGGCGATGTGATCGGCCAGCAGGCCCCGGGCCAGGCCGGCCAGGGCCAGGGCGAAGCGGGCACCGCCCCCGGCATCGACTACTACGAGGCCGATGTCACCCTGGAAGAGCTGGCCGCGCTCGTCTTCGAGGATCTCTGCCTCCCCAACCTCCAGGAGAAGCAGCACCAGAGCATGGAAGCGGAGGGGATCCGCTTCAAAGATATTCGCAAAACCGGGATCCTGAGCAACCTTGATAAGAAGCGGACCATCCGCGAGAATATCAAACGCAATGCGGCCCGCGGTGACCCGCGCTTCTACGGCATTCGCCCGGAGGATCTGCGCTTCAAGACGTGGGAACCCGATATCCGGCAAGAATCGAACGCGGTCGTCATCGCCATGATGGATGTCAGCGGGAGCATGGGCGATTTCGAGAAGTACATCGCGCGTTCGTTCTACTTCTGGATGGTCCGGTTTCTCCGCACCAAGTACAACAACGTCGAGATCGTCTTCATCTCGCACCATACCGAGGCACGCCTGGTGACCGAGGAGGAGTTCTTCACCAAGGGCGAGAGCGGAGGCACCAAGGCCTCTTCCGCCTACCGGCTGGCGCTCGATCTCATCCGAGAGAAGTACAACCCCGCTCAGTGGAACATCTACCCCTTCCACTTCTCGGATGGCGATAACCAGCTCACGGACAATGAGCTCTGCGTGGAACTGGTGAAGCAGCTCATCGCCCAGTCGAATCTCTTCGGCTACGGAGAGATCAAGGAGTATCGCTGGGCGCATTCCAGCACGCTGATGTCCGCCTTCTCCAAGATAGACGACCCGCGCTTCGTGGGCGTGACGATCGAGGATAAGAAGGACGTCTACGCTGCGCTGCGCAAGTTCTTCTCGCCACGGGATGTCTCTGCACCCGCCAGCGAGCCAAAGGAGGGGAGCGCAAGTGCTGACGGATCGTGAGACTGAGGAGCTCGGTGAGGCGATTGACCGGATCTGGGAGATCGGCCGGGGGTTCGGACTCGATCCTTTCCCGACGCATTTCGAGGTGGTGCCGGCCACGATCATGTACGAGTTCGGGGCCTACGGCCTGCCGGGGCGCTTCTCGCACTGGACGCATGGCAAGGCGTTCCACCAGATGAAGATGATGTACGACTACGGGCTGAGCAAGATCTACGAGTTGGTGATCAACACCAACCCGTGCTACGGCTTTCTCATGGAGAACAACTCCATGGTCCAGAATAAGCTCGTGGTCGCTCACGTGATGGGCCATTGTGACTTCTTCAAGAATAATGTCTACTTCAAACACACCTCGCGGCAGATGATCGAGACAGCGAGCGTGAACGCCGAGCGGATCCGGAAGTACGAGTACGAGCATGGCGAGCGCGTCGTGGAGGAGTTCCTCGATGCCGTCCTGGCAATCCAGGAGCATATCGACCCGCACCTCCGCACGCGCCATCCCTCTCCCGAGGAGATTGAGGCCGAGCGCCGGCGCCGGCCACCCGAGGGACCCTATGATGACCTCTGGAAGCTGGAGGAGCGCGGCAAGCCTCCGAAAGAGGAGGAGCGGCCCCGCCGGCGCATCCCCGAGGAGCCGGAGAAGGATATCCTCGGCTTCCTCATCCAGCACGCCCCCGAGCTAGATGACTGGCAGCGCGACGTGATCAGCATCGTGCGCGAGGAGATGCTCTACTTCCTCCCGCAGATGCAGACGAAGATCATGAACGAGGGCTGGGCGTGTGCGACCGGGGATGCGCTCCTCGCCACCTCGCGCGGCTTCATCCGCTTCCGCGATCTGTATGAGCAAGAGATGCGGATCACGATCGGCAGCGGGGAGCCTGGCGCGCTCCATCCGATCACGGCCTTCCACAAGGAGGAGGGGGTGCCGACGCTGCGGATCACCACGCGCCGGGGCTACACGTTGGAAGGCGCCCTGAAGCATCGCGTGCGTCTGGCCGATGGTTCGTGGGCGTTCCTGCGTGATCTCAGGCAGGGTGACCGGGTGGCGCTGGCGCGCGGCATTGAGGTCTGGGCTGCGGAAGAGGTGCCCATCGAGTACCAGCCAGAGACGCCCGGCACCATCGGGGGCCCGCAGGCAAGACCGCCGGCAACGCTCAATGCGCCGCTGGCCTACTTGCTCGGCTACTTCACGGGCGCCGGCACGGTGACGGAGTCGGGCGTGTCGTTCACCTGCGACGATGAGGCGCACGCCCGCCACCTGGGCGACCTGGTCGAGACGGCCCTCGGCGTGCCGGCGCCCGTGCGAGAGGATGGAGCGCCTACCCGGAAACGCTGGTGCATTGAGCTCTCTTCTCGAGAGGTGGCGCGCCTCTTCGAGACGCTGGGAGCGGGCGCCGGTTCCAGGGATGTGCCGGACGCGATCCTGCGCTCGCCGCGGCATATCGTCTCGGCGTTCCTGAGAGGCTGCTTCGATGCGAGTGGGTGCCCGGGCGCGGAGGGCGTGACGCTCTCCACTCGAAGTGACGAGCTGGTGCAGTGCGCGCAGATCCTTCTCTTGAACTACGGGATCTTGAGTGCCCGGAGCGTCCAGGCAGATGGAAGCGCGCGCCTGGAGATCACGGGGTCCTCTGCCGCTCTGTTCCGTGATGCCATCGGGCACGAGCTTCCGTGCAAGCGCGCTGCATTGGATGCCTACCTAGAGGGCTGCAGCGGTTCCCAGCAGGAGGAGGCGACCGACGAGATCGTGGCGATCGAGCCGGGAAACGCCGACGTCTTCGATATCACGGTGGATGTGGCCCACGCCTACGTTGCCAATGGCCTGATCAACCACAACTCTTTCTGGCACGGGCGCATCATGCGTGAGCTCGACCTGACCGATGACGAGTTCATCGAGTATTCGCAGCTCAACGCGGGCGTTCTCTCGCCTTCGCCGTCGCGCCGGCAGATCAACCCCTATTACGTCGGGGTCAAGATCTGGGAGGACATTCTGCGTCGGTGGGATTCGCCCACCGAGGAAGAGCGGAAGCTGTTCGGTCGCGAGCCAGGCAAGGGAATGGAGAAGCTGTTCGAGGTTCGCGAGCTGGACAACGACGTGTCGTTCCTCCGCAACTACCTGACCGAGGAGCTGGTGGAGGAGCTGGACCTGTACGTCTACGAGCTGCGCGACGACGAGTGGGTCATTACGGACAAGGACTGGGAGAAGACGCGCGACATGCTCGTCGCCAGCATGACGAATATGGGCTACCCGGTCATCGAGGTTCATGATGGCGACTACCGGCGCAATCGCGAGCTTTACCTGGTCCATGCCTACGAGGGCCGGGAGCTGGATATCGCCTACGCGGAGAAGGCGTTGCAACACGTCTACACGCTGTGGGGAAGGCCGGTCCACCTCGAGACCGTGGTCGATGGCGAGCCTGTGCTTCTCACCTATGATGGGCACGACAACATCACGCGCGTCCTGAACTAAGCTGGAGAGAGCCCGTATTTGCAGCCCCGCGGGAGGAGCCCCGCGGGGCTGCCGCTGTCACATCGACGGCATCGATGCCGGTGTGGCCGGTGGAATGGCACGGATGGCCGCCTGCCGGTCGTGGGCGTCTCCTGGGACGACGCGATGGCCTCCGCGCGGTAGGCGGGCTGCCGGCTGCCCACGGAAGAGGAATGGGAGAAGGCGGCGCGCGGCACCGTCGATACCCCGGCCTATCTGCGTGTGCCCCTTTCATCCGTGGTATCAACGGTGCCACCACCGGCGCGCAGCCCGTTCATCCCGTTGTCCCTCAAGATCTGCGGCAGGGATCCGATAATAGCGAGTAGCGAGCGAGCGTCACCTCGTCCCTGGCTGGCGGTACGCCCGGGAGCGTGCATTCCCCGCTCTCACCCAACACACTTCCCTTGCTGGCGGTCGCGCCCCCTCATGAGACGCCCGCGGGGCTAGTGTCCGGGCGATTGTCGGCGGCATCGATGGCGCCTCGCAATCGGAAGGTACTGCCTCATGGACAAGCGCCAGATCAGGAACGCGGTTGCAGCCCTGGCGATCACGGCAGCTGCCGTGGCGCTGTTGTGGGCAGCAGGACGGCTGCACGTAACAGCGGTGGTCTTGACGAAGCTAGAGTACACCGCGTGTGATACACTCCTGTTCGGGGGGCGGGGCCCGCTCCCTACGCCCGAGGAAGTGGTCGTCGTCGCCATTGATCCCCCCTCTGTGCAGAATCTGGGTCAGTGGCCTTTCCCGCGCTCCTACCACGCTCGCCTTGTGAACCAGCTGGCGGCGATGGGCGCGAAGGTGGTCGCCTTCGATATCGTCATGGATGTTGGCCGTGGCGACCAGGATGATCGCGAGCTGGTGGACGCCTGCCGCCGTGCCGGGAACGTGATCATGGCTGCCCAGGTGGACTCCAGTGAGGATCCCATCGGGGGGCACCGGCGGATGATGCTTGTGATGCCCTTCGAAGAGCTTCGCGAAGTGTGCGCCCTCGGCACGGTGAGTTTCACCAAGGAAGAGGATAGCAAGGTACGCTTTGCCAGCGCCGGCCACGAGGTGGCCGGCATGCAGATCCCCCTCCTCTCGGTCCATGCCGCGGCGAGCTACCTGGGCGTGGACACGGCGAAGCTTATCACCGGAAACACCTTGCGCGTGGGAGAGACGGAGATCCCGCTCGATTCATCCGGGCGCTTCCTCATCAACTACGTAGGCCAGCAGGGGCATGTGCGCACCTTCTCCTACTATCAGTTTCTGCCCCCGCCCGGAGAAGCCGTCGGTGTGCCGGCCGAGCACATCCGGGGCAAAGTCGTTTTCGTTGGCGTGACGGATCCCCTGCAGCAGGATGTGGTGGATACCCCCTACGAGAACACCTTTCCCGGGGTCACCGTCCATGCGAACATCGCGAGCATGCTGATCCGAAACCAGCCGATCCGACGGCTGCCGGCTGGTCTTGGTCTCCTCTTCGCTGCAGTGTTCGCCGCTGGATTGAGCGTGGCGAGCGTGACGCGCCGGCCCCAGTGGACTGCCATCTCGTTGCTGGTGCTGGTCACCGTCTATTCCGTGGTGGCTGCCTTCCTCTTCGCGGCTGCCGGAATCTGGATTCCGGTGGTGGTTCCCCTGACGGGCGCGACGCTGGCCACCATCGGCGGTATCATCTATGGCTACCTTGTGGAAGGGCGAGAGCGCCGGCGTATTAGCACGCTCTTCAGCAAGTACGTCTCGCGCGACGTGGCCCGCGAACTGATGGAGGATGAGAGCGCGGCGCAGCTTGGTAGCAGTCGAAAGCTCGTGGTGACCTGCCTCTTCTCGGATATTCGTGGCTTCACCACCATCAGCGAGCAGTTGCCTCCCGAGGACGTAGTCGCCATGCTGAACGAGTACTTCGATAGGATGGTGGAGTGCGTCTTCGAGAACCGTGGCACGCTGGACAAGTACGTCGGCGACGCGATCATGGCCACTTTCGGCGTGCCGAAGAGCTACGGGAACGACGCGGAGCGGGCTTGCCGCACGGCGGTTCGCATGCGCGAGGAGCTGGCGGCCCTTCAGCAGATGTGGGCCGCGCGGGGCCAGACGGGAATCGATATCGGGATCGGGATCAACACGGGTGACGCCATTGTTGGCAACATCGGCCACCATGGGCGGATGGAGTTCACCTGCATCGGCGACACAATCAATACGGCGTCCCGCCTGGAGGGCCTCAATAAGGAGTTGGGTACCAAGGTGCTGATCAGCCAGAGCACTTACGACGAGGTCCGCGATCTGGGCCTCTTCGAGGTGCGCCGCCTGCCACCCCAGCACGTAAAGGGCAAGGCGGAGGCGGTTCAGGTCTACGAACTCGTCGGTTGGGCCAAGCCCGACGCCGCGCGGTCCGAGACGGAAGAGCCTGCCACGATTGGCTGAGTGCCATGGGGGCCACGACCCCTGGCGAAAGCCCGGTGGGGCATGGCTGGGCAGAGCGGCCCCCAGCCAACCAGGCAGGAGGAGCCCGGCCACGCCTGCAGAATGGAAACGGTATGCTGCATACCAGGCTGCAGCAGGATTCTAATGACCGCTGGCTAACTGCGTGCTCCATGCTTCCCGATCTCCGGATTCTGATTGCGTGAGGTCACTTGTTGTGAGCGCTGCCGATGGAGCGCTCACCCGCGGCGCCGAGGATGCCCCACGCGAGCGCGGCAGCCAAAGGATCCACACTCGGGGCGTGTCTAGGCGTGTGATAGGGACCCTATTCTCGGAGGGCGATGGACGATGGCAATTTCACCACTTCGCGTATGGCCGGTGTGGCTCGGCCTGCTGTTCCTGCCACTGATCCCATCACGGCCCACTGTCGCCGCGCCTGCGCGCCCGCCTGCCGCTACTCTGGGCTCGCTTACGGGCACCGGCTATGTGAACCCAGGCCAGAGGGCCCTCAAGAGCGGGATGAACCTCAACGCGGGGGATCAGATTGTCCTGCGCCGGGGGAAGCTGTCGATCCGCATGGCGGATGGCACCACGATCAAGCTCGCCGGGCCGGCGGAGTTCACGGTGGAGACGCCGCGCGACGCCGCCGGACGCAGCGTCTTTCAGGCGACCGCTGGACGCATCTTCGTGAATACGCGGCAGAGCAGGGGAAGCGAGGTGCGCGTGGTCACGCCCAGCGCCACCCTGGCCGTGCGCGGGTCGTCCGCCGGCGCGGATGTCAGCCCGACCTCTTCTCTGATGTGGTGTGACCAGGGCCTGGTCTATGTGGATGCGGCCGGCCAGCAGATCCTGCTCCATCCCGGCTACGAGACTCTCGTCCAGAGGGGCGAGGCTCCTCCGCCGCCGACGCCGATGAGCGATAATACGCACGCGCTCAACCAGCTCCTGAACCTGGAGGCCTCGCTCAGCCAATCCGAGACAACGGTCGTGATTGATGGCGCCTCCGTTTCGGGCACCGGCTCGCCAGAAGAGCAGCGGATGAACGATGCCGAGCGGGTGATTGAGGATCTGTTCAAGGCGTATAGCGAGGAGCAATCGGCGAGGGTAGAGGCACTCATCCATGATGAGTTCGTCACGAATGACGTGCCGGGGTTGGCGCGAAATCGCATGGATGTATTGCTTGCCTGCGAGGCCGACTTCCAGCAACTGGCGAATATCCATTTCGTCCTCCAGCCCGGTACTTCGCGCCGCTTCTATACGGATAGTGACCAGGTTTCGCTGCGCAAGCGCTGGGTGATCGATGCCATCCTCACCAGCGGTGCCCGCTTCCAGCAGGGCGGCGAAACGCTCTTTGTGGTCGCTGCCGATATGCGCGTCATACGCTGGGAGGGCGACCTCCCCTTCGGACGCTTCAAGCCGGAACCCGGCGCCGATGACGAGATGCTGATCGCGACGCCCACGGTGCTTACCCCGCCGGCAGGCGATGCCCCGGATGTGATCGTGACCCAGGCGGATGCGGCGGTACGCAACACCGGCGTGGAGCTGACGAACGCCACTGTGCAGATCCCCGTCAACGGCGTCATGGTCCAGACGAGCGCGAGCCAGGGGAGCACGGTGCAGGTGGGGAACACGAGCACGATTGTCGCCACCAACGCCACGTTCACCGTGAACGGCGCGCAGGTGACGGCCGATAACGTCTCCATCCAGAACTCGAGCACGTTTAACGCGACCGGGGTCCAGGTCAATGTGGACGGAACCCAGATGCAGGCCGGAGCGCTCAACGTCTCCGGGGGCACCGTCCAGCTTCAGGATGTCATTCTTACGGACGCGCAAGGGAACATGGTCTCGCTGGTCACGGCGACGATCAACCCGGGCCCTGATGGGGGGCCGCCCGTCATCTCCGGCGTGACGGATACCGGGCAGACGATCCATACGGGTGGGGGCCAGATCGTCTATGAACCGGCTCCGGGCGCGCCGCTGCTCGCAGGGAGAGGGGAGCGCCTTGGAGACGGGGATGGCTTCACCTTCGCAACCAGTGCCGTCACGGCCGGCCCCAGCGACCTCTATGTGTCGGGCGGTCGGCTCGACCTGGATGGCCTCGCGGCCGACCTGGGGGTTGCCGATTTTGCTGGTGTCGTACAGGCGCCTGCCACCGGCTACACCCTGGATCTGATCCCGCTCGACTCCCTGGTGCCCGGGCAGGTGCTGGTCGTTCAGCTCGCCGGCGGCGGCTATGCCAAGATCCGGGTGCGCGCGGGCACCACGGCAGAGCAGCTTCACTTCGATTGGGTTTACAACCCGGATGGCGCGGCGCTTTCGCGTGGCCGGCGCTGGCCCAGCCGGGCGGCGATCACCTTCGACGCGAAGGTGTATAACCGCACCGCGTCCGGGCACCAGCGCTTTATCCCCGGCGGCGTGGAGAGCGTGGCGGAGTTCCGCGCGGAGACATACCGCAACCTGAGCAATGGCGCTTCGGTCGAAGCCTATATCGCCCCACGCCTGAGCACGGATCGGCAGTTGGATAGCAAGACCGCTATCGTGGACCGGTTTGGCGTGCGCTACTTCATGCCTAACCAGTTTGAGGTCACCCTGGGAGACATCTCCAGCGAGTTCACCCCCTATACGCTCAACCGGACAATCCTGGGCCTCTCGGCCTGGCGCAACTTCTCCCTGGGACCGGTTGGTACCGCGCGCCTCTCCACCGCCATCGGGCCGCGCTGGCAGGCGGGCTCCGCCTTCCGCCTGGATGGCTTCGTCACCGGAATCCGGCTTTCCACGGAGGAGCTGCGCGACCTGGGGCCCTACATCGAGGATATGGTGGTGGGCCTCAACCTGGTCAAGTCCTATCGCGGCAAGCGCCAGCGGGGAGACTACCTGCACAGCACGGTGGCGAGTATGGATGCCTCGCTGCGCCTGAAGAACGGCCTGAGCCTGATGGCGGAGCTGGCCCGTTCGCGAGCGACCGACAACAAGCGCGACTATAATGGCGATGCCGTGCTCCTCCGCGCGGCGTATCGCGTGGGCCCCCTGCGCCTCATCCTCGACCGCGAGCGCGTGGGCACCGGGTTCACGACGGTGAGCGGCTCGGCTGCTGCCGACCAGGAGCGGACGAATTTCTGGCTGCGCTACCGGCCCAATGAGTGGCTGAGCGCCAATGTGAACTTCCTGCACACGCGTGACAACCTCACTGGCAACAAGGCGTTCACCACCCGGCTGGATATGCCGCGCTACGGCCTCAGCATCAGCCCCTTCTACCCAATACTCAGTGATGGCTTCCTGAGAAACCTCACCGTGGATCTCCTGCTGCGAGAGACGGAGCGCGATAGCGATGACGAGCAGCACACCGTCAACAAGAAGGCGCGGACGCTCTCGGTCTCGCTCATCCAGCGGATGGGGGATTTCTTCCTCACCCTGGGACGCGATGAAATCCGCGACCTCGATTACAACTCGAGCGGGGTGAGCCGGCGTGGCCATGCGACGGACCTTAGCCTGCGGTGGCGCCCGAGGGGCGGCTTCCTGAACATCCCCATCTCGCCGGTCCTTGGTTACCGCACCGGGCGTGAGAATTACACCGGAGGCACTGCCGGGCCGGTCTCCAGCCGGATCACGTCGCGTCGCATCGGGGTGGATCTGGGCGATGAGGACTGGCTGGCCGTGGAGTTGGGCTACGAGCTTCTGGATAACAGCCGCACTGATCTCGGCGGTTACGACCGGCGGATCCTGAACGTGGACCTGACCCGGGCGCTGGATCGCGAGGGGAACCGCCTGGCGCGGATCTCCTATCGCTTCTCGGATAACGACCAGGAGAATGGCGCGCGCTCCTACAGCGAAGGGCAGTTCACGGGGAGCATCAGCCAGAAGTTCTGACAACCGGGAGCGCTGGCATCCTGGAAGTGAGAGAGGACGCTCATGCGTCGTGCGCACTACGCTGTGATCGTTGGAGTGGCCGCCCTGGCCTGCGCCGCCTACGTGCTGGGCGGGGCTGGGATGCAAGGCGAGCGCGCGGGCTCGAAGTGGTGGGCGCCTGTGGGCGCCGACACGCGGGGCACCACGAAGTCCGCCGGACGCGCGGATGACGCGCCGGACGCCTTGCTCCTGCGCCTGGTGGGGGAGTGGTACGGCATTCCTGAGCCGGCGCTCGCCCAGGCGGCGCGCGACAGGCTCTCTCCCGCCGAGGTCGCGCTGGCGGCGAACATCGCGGCGAGGGTGGGGCGTCCTTTCGCCGAGATCCTGGAGTGCCGGAAGGCCGGGCAGGAGTGGGATGCTATCGGCCGGCGATTCGGCCTGGAGCCTCCGATGCTGGCGGAGCCGATTCGGCCGCCCGGTTCACAAGAGGATGAGGCGCTCTTTCGCGAGCTCCTATCGCGCAACTTCCAGCTCGGAGAGCTGGAAGTTGCCCGGCTGCGCCGCGAGGGTTTTGCCATGCCCGATATCGTGGTCGCCGCGGTCCTCGCCGGTGGGGATGCTGCCGCCGTCTCCGAGACGCTCCACGCGCGCAAGCAGGGCGAGAGCTGGCAGCGTGCGGGGGCGCGCTTCGTGGGCCGGCGCCTGATGGCTGAGGAGGCTTCCGCACGCGCGGCTGCGCGTCGTGGGGCGGCGGAGAGGAACGCGGGCGGCGCGGATACGGCGGAATCCACTGCGTATGCCCGTGCGCTCCTGACAGGGTATTACGGCGTTCGCCCGCGGGATGTGGACGCCGCGCTGAACCGCGGGGTGCCCGCGATGGAGTTGCTGATCGCCGCCAACGCGGCCGCGCGCTCTGGACAGGAGTTCTCGCAAGTGCTCCAGCTGAGAGGACAGGGATTGAGCTGGCGCGAGATTGAGCGGCGCCTGGGACTGGCCATGGGTGACCTGTGCAAGCTCCCGGATCCCGGAGCGCGCCGGACGGGCCGCCCCGGCGAGGGCGGAGATGCCTCTGGGGCCAAAAAGGCCGTCGGGACGGGGCGTGAGCCCGGCGGGAGGGGGAAATCGAGATGAAAAAGAGAACGCTCGCTCTCATGCTACTCCTCGGCATCGCCGCAGCCTGGACCGCGCTGCGGGCGCAGGCGACGGTGAGCTTGGTGGAGCCAGCGGTGACCCCTGCCGCCGGCCAGCCGGGAGAGTACACCTTTTCGGTGAAGTATGTTCACCCGGACGACCTTCCCCCTATCACGCCGGGTGTGCAGCTCCACATCGAGACTACGACCGGATCGCCCGTCCCGGGATCGCCCTTCACCCTGTCTACCAATGATTCCAGTCCCGTCTATAGTACGGGAGTCGTCTTCAGCACGACGGTCTCTCTTCCCGCCGGCTCCTACAAGCACCGCTTCACTGCGTCCGATGGGGGGCCGACGGTCACCCTTGGCCCGCTTGATGGCCCCCTTGTCAACACCCCCCCACCCTCTCCGGGGGGAGCGTCACGCCGGCAAGCGGCTCCAGCACCACCCTCTTCGAGTACCGGGTCACCTACACCGACGCCGATGGCCACGCGCCGGACTTCGTGCGCGCCATCATCGATGGCGGCCAGGAACTCTTGCTCACGCGGGCGGATTCCAATCCCTATGAGACCGGCTCTCTCTTCACCGGCAAGACTACGCTGGCGCCGCTGTTCCATTCGTTCCACTTCGAGGCGAGCGACGGATACGTGGCCACGCCGGTGGTCCTCAAGGACACGGGCAACGTGCCGTTTGCCGGCCCTGTGAATGGCGCGAAGTTTGTCGGGAAGGTGACGAACACCGCCACCGGCGACCCGGTAAGCGGGGCCACGGTCACCACCGGGCAGACTCAAACGGTTACGGACTCGCAAGGGGACTATACGCTTTTCGGGCCAGTGGGCAGTTACGAGCTCACGGCTTACCCGCCGTTTGGGGAGAACCTGCTCGAGGCCCAGGTCTCGGTGAGCGTTGCCGCGGGCGAGGAGCAGACGCGTAATTTCGCGCTGCCCGTTGGTGGAGTGCTCGAGGGCGTCGTGCGCGATCCCGATTCGGCTCCTGTCGAGGGGGCTATGGTTTCGGCCTGCCGCCTGAACGGAACGCTCATCGCCGAGATTGCGACAGATGCCCAGGGGCGGTACACTCTCCCCCGCATGCCGGGCGGCAACGTGCTGTTGTATGTCACGCCCAGTTTGGGAACGGAACTGGTAGAGCAGAGCCTCCTGGTGGCAACCGTGGCGGGGCAGACGGTTACCAAGGATGTGATGCTCGCCAGAGGGGCGGTCGTCCAATGCACGGTGAAGGATGCCGCCGGCAATCCGGTGCCGAACGCGCGGGTTTCGCTGTACGGTGCCTTGAGCGTCGCTCGGCGTTATACGAATACCGAGGGGACTTGCACCTTTAGCGGGGTGGAGAGCGGGGATTATGAGGTCAGAGTCGAGGCCCCCGCGGAGATGCCGCACCTCCGAGAGCAGTCATTGCTAGCGGAGTTTGCCGTCAACCAGACGTACAACCTGCAGTTCGTACTGCCCCAGTCTGGTGTGCTCAAGGGCGCAGTGCGCGATGTGGATGGGAACGGGGTCCCGGGCGCGTTGGTCAGGGCTCGCCACATCGCCGGTATCTCCAACATCACCGGATACACCGATACGCAAGGGAACTACCGTCTCGAAGGCCTCGCGGGTGGCACCTATCGGGTGGATGTGACGCCTCACGGGGAGAGCACGCTCTTGCCGACGCAGCGGAACGGTGTGATCGTGCCGGATGCCGGGGAAGCCACTGCCGACTTCCTGTTGGAGGAGAGCGGCGTCGTCGAGGGCTTCATCACGGATCGCGCGGGTGCCCCGGTCCACGGCGCGGAGGTGACACTCTACACGTCGCTTGGCGAGCTGGTTGCCTACACCGATGGCGAAGGCTTTTACCGGGTGGCAGGCGCGCCGGAGGGCATGTGGAGGATACGCATCGACCCACCGGCGGATAGGAAGCTCCTCAGCGGCTGGCACAGTACGGTTTCCACAGTTCCCGGCAATGTGACACTCTACCATGCCTCCTTGGAGGATGGCGCTACCCTCAAAGTCAATGTCACAGCTGATGGCGAGCCGGTCAGCGGCGCGTGGGTCGAGGTCTATCCTGGTGGCGACTACGCGCAGACCGGGACGGATGGAATCGCGACGCTCGGGCCACTGGAGAGTGGAGTGGTCAGGATCCGGGTGGGGCCGCCCAGTGAACACGGCCTCGCGCCGCTCTATCTGGATGGCATCGCGGTCCAGGCGGGCCAGACGGTGACGGTGGACGCGCCCCTGAAGTGGGCGGGCGCGATCACGGGCCGAGTCACGGACGCCAACGGTGACGCGGTCGCGGGCGCGATGGTCGTGCTGTTCGGTGAAACCTACGAGGTGAAGTTCACCAACAGCGATGGGATGTACAGCTTTTCAGAGTTGCCGGTTGGATCCTATCGCGTGTGCGTCGAGCCTCCGGATGGTGCCCCCCTGCTTCCCAACGCCCGGAACATCTATCTGGGTCCGGGCCAGATGCAAGTGGTCGAACTGGCGCTGGCGCCCTCCGGCGTCGTCACGGGGACTGTGCTCGATGCGATGGGGAACCCGGTGCATGGCGCGAAAGTCACCCTGAGAGGCCTGGAACCGGAGTTCTTCCAGGAGACATCGAGCGAGGCGGATGGGGGATTCCGCTTCGTCGGAGTGCCCAGAGGCGTCTATGAGCTCATCGCCGCATTCACCGGCGCCACGGTGCTCGCCGGGGGGCAGGGGCCTCTCTCCGAGGCAACCGACGGCATGGCCGCCGTGCTCAGCAATATCAGCGTGACGCCCGGCGTGACTGTCACGCACACCCTGCATCTTCCCCCCACCGGCTCGCTGACCGGCGTGGTCTACCGCCCGGATGGCCAGCCCTATTCGAACATGGCCGTGGTGCGCGCGCACTATGTGCGCAACTACAGGACTCACATGGTAGAGACCTCGACCGGCACGAGCGGCGAGTACCGGTTCCCGCAACTGCCCGCGGGCCCGGTGGATCTGGAAGTGATGCCCACGGGGGCCTATCTCACGCGAGCGATCCAGGGGGTGATGATCACGACCGGCGCCGAGGCGCGGCAGGATGTTACCCTGGAGGAAGCGCCGAAGTGGGGGAGTATTCGCGCCACGGTGACCTCGGATGGCGCGCCCCTCGCGAACGCGAATGTGGAGGCCTATCGGACGGGATGGCCGAACTATCCCCTGGCGAGCGCGACCACGGACTCCCAGGGCGTCGCGGTGTTGGGAAACCTGACGCCTGGCACCTATCACGTGACCGTGCGACCTCCAGCGGGCGCGGGCGCGCTTGAGAGCACGCTGGGTGGAATCGTGGTCGCCTACGACGCAACCGCCGAGGTCACCCTCGATCTGCCAAAGGGCGGAGCCGTTGAAGGCGTTGTGACGGATGCGCTTGGCCTTCCAATCCGGGATAGCCACGTCACTCTGACGGCCTCCTCTGGGAGTGGCGCGACCCACACCGTCTTCACCAACGCGGATGGCTTGTATCGTATCGCGTCGCTTCCCGCAGGCGTCTACGATATGCTGGTACGGCCTGGCTCTGCCTTCGCTGCACGGAAGCGGATCGCGGGTATCACGGTCGCCAGCGGGCAGGTCGTCCGGCAGGATGTGCAGCTCACCGCGGGCGCAACCCTGCGCGGCGTCATCACCGATCCGAGTGGGCGCGGGGTCGACGGCGCGACGGTTGAGTTGAGGGGGATAGAAGGAACAGAGACCCTTTCGACCGATAGCCAGGGCGGTTTTATCCGCCGGTACCTGATGCCGGGCAGCTATCGGGTCTCGGTGTGGGCGCCGGCCGGGAGGAACCTGCTTCCGGTCCTCGAACAGACGGTGGTCCTCTCGGAGGACACCGTCACGCAGCACGATATCGCGCTGCCCGCGGGGCGCGTGCTGGAAGGGAGTGTCGTCGACAGGGATGGCAAGCCGGTTGCCGGAGCCGAGGTGCGTGTCACCTCGGGGGATGCCCACAGTTACTCGGAGACTGATCAGGCCGGTTTCTTCCATTTTGAGGGCCTCGCTGGAAGCACGGCGCAGGTGACAGTGACGCCGCCCGATGGGATGAACCTACTGCCCGGCTACCTGACAGGCGTCCAGCTCACTCCCGGGGGCACCACCCAGGTGGAGGTGGTGCTCCAGAACGGATGCCTCTTCGCAGGAAGGGTGACGTTCAAGGGGGTGCCGATCGCGGGCGCCTGGGTGATGCTCCAGGCGTTGGATGGCTTCGGTGAGGGTGGCGAGAACGAGCAGAGGTGCGATCGGGATGGCCGATTCGAGTTAGTGGGCGTGAAGCCCGGCACCTACCTTCTCGCCGTCTATCCCCCCTACGATTCCGATATCGACGCGGGTTACTATGAGGAGTACGTGACGATCCAGCCGGGCGAGACCGGGATCGAGCGGGGTATTGAGCTCCCCGTAGAGGGCGTGCTGGCGGGAAGCGTCGTGGATGCCTTTGGCGAGCCGGTCACCTATGGCATGGTGAGAGCCCTTGACGCTCGCGATCAGGAGCGGGGCGAAGCGGATATCGATGACAGGGGGCGGTTCCGCATCGGGCACCTGGCTACCGGGCGCTACACCCTGGTCGTCATCGCGCATGATGGGGCGAAACGCAACCTGTTGACACAGCGGTTTACCGGCATCCTCGTCACCGCGGGCCAGCAGACGGAGTATTCGGTCGAGTTGCCGGGTGGGGCCAGCCTGTCGGGCAAGGTGATGGACTCGACCGGCCATCCCGTGGCCGAGGCGACGGTGCGCCTCCTGGCCAATGGCAACGGTATCGCATCCGCGACCAGCGAGGCGGATGGCACTTACCGGCTTTACGGCCTCGTGGAGGGCACATACACCATTGAGGTGCAGCCTCCCGATGATCGGAGCCTGGAGTACCTGGTCGTCAATGGCGTGTCGCTGGCGGGGCTCGTCTCGCGCGACCTGATCCTTGCCCCCGAGGCGGTGGTCACGCTGAAGGTGACCGATGGAACAGGCGTTCCGGTGGCCGGGGCAGTGGTCCGGCTGCATGCTTCGGACCTCCCGATGTACTACTTCCAGGGCTCCGTAGTGACGAACCCCGAGGGAGAGGCGCGGATGGGCCAGCTGCCAGCCGGGCTCTATCAACTCGAAGTGGCGCCACCACCGGATGCGGTGGCAAGGAAACTGAAGCCGCGCACCCTCTCTGGCATCCGCGTGCCGCGCGGGCAGGAGGTTTCCCTCGGCACGGTATCGCTGGGCGCCTCCGGGGCGATCCGCGGTCAGGTGACGGCTCCCACGGGCCAACCGGTACCTGGCGTGCCGGTGTGGGTCACGGGGCCGATGGGCAGCGGCGAGGCGATCACCGACAGCGCGGGCAACTACCGGATCGACGGGCTGCCGGCCGGTCTCTATCAGGTGGCAGCGGTGCCCAGCCAGGAGAGCGGGTGGCTGCCGCGCAGCGTTTCCGGGGTGCGCGTCACCATCGGAGAGGCTGCGGAGGAGAATCTGAGCCTGGCAACCGCCGCGAGCCTGAGCGGGCGCGTGACGGATGCGAGCGGCACGCCTGTCGTTGGCGCGCGGGTCACGCTCCGGCACGGCGATGGAACCAGCATCTCTGGTGATACATGGGCGGGCGGCGCCTACTCGATCCCTGGCCTGCGCCCGGGCACGTACCGCTTGACCGTCTCGCCGCCATCCGAGCTGAACCTCCTGGATGTCGCGATCGCGGATGTGCGCATCCGGCCAGAGGAGAACGCCACCCGCGACATTGCCCTGCCGAGCGGCGGGATTCTCCAGGGGGTCGTGCGCACCGCGGATGGCTCCCCCGTCCCCTATCCACAAGTGCAGCTGCTCACCGCGAGGGATGAGGCGCGCACCGTGGTTGGCAACGCTGTCGGTGAGTACTCCTTCAATGGACTGCACACCGGCCGGTATGACCTGGTGGCGCTCCCAACCCAGGCCGGGGCGAACCGGCCAGCGCCTGCGTTCGTGCCGTCGGTCTTGGTACGGGAGGGGGAGACTGCTTCTCAGGAGCTGGTGCTTCCACCTGGCGGCACTGTGTTGGTCAAGGTGGTTGATGCGGCTGGCAACCCGGTGCCAGAAGCGGATGTCGAGCTCTCGATCCAGGAACCGAAGGCATTCGAGGCCGCCTGGGGATACCGGTACACTGATCGAAGCGGGAATGTACGCTTTACTGAGGTCCATGATCTCGCGGATAGCTATGAACCCCATAGCCTGCCGTCGTGCGTCGCCACGGTTACGGTAGAGTCCCGGTCGCAAGGGGAACTCCTGCCCGCCCAGATCACGAGTGTTCGGGTGCAGGCAGGCCAGGAGACGGTAGTTACCGTCACCCTGGATACCGGGGGAACGATCACGGGTCGGATCGAGGACGCGACGGGAGCCGGTGTGGCCGGCGTCTTTGTCCGTCTGCCGGAGGTGGATCTGTCAGACCCAGAAGGGCCATACTCTCCGGAGCTGCCGCTTGCCGCGGAATCGGATAACAACGGCGTCTATCACATTTCCCGGGTTCCCGCCGGAACGCACACCCTCGTGTTCGATCCGAGGGATGCGAACCCGCTCCTCCTCGAGCGGAGGGTCACCGGCGTCCAGGTCACGCCGGGTGCGTCGGTCACGCGCGACGTGGTGCTCGATCAAGGCGCCATGTTGAGCGGCGCGGTCACCGACGCGGCTACCGGATCGTCGGTGCCCGAAGCGGTGGTTGCGCTCTATCGCGATGCCGATTCATCGGGAACTCCGGAAACGCAGGCGGTGACGGACTCCACCGGCAAGTACCTCCTCGCTGGCGTGGCGCCTGGCTCCTACCTGGTGGTTGTCCGCGGTCCGGATTACCGAAACCTGGCACCCGTGAGCGCGCGCCTGTCGCTAGCGCTGGGGCAAGAGGCCACGCACGACGTCGCGCTGCCCGCGGGCGGCGTGGTCGCGGGCGTCATCCGTGATGAAACGGGCGAGCCCGTTCCTGGCGTGCTCGTGGAGGCCGACGGGGGCAACTGCTCCGTCACCGATCCGGAAGGCGCCTATCGCCTCGAGCGTCTGGCGACCGGCACGTACGACCTCACCCTCTCGCCGCCGGAGCATAGCACCTTTGCGCGGCAGCGGATCACCGCTGTGATGGTGACCGCTGGAGAGACAACCACGCGGGACTTCGTGCTTCGCCGCGCTGGCGAGGTAAAGGGCCGGGTGACTACCGCCGCGGGCGAGCCGGTGAGTGGCGCGATCGTCGAGGTGCCCGAAGTCCAACTGGCGATTACCGATAGCGACGGTTACTACCATATGGGCGGCGTGCCCGCGGGCTCGCAGAGTCTCCTCGTGACGCCTCACGAGGGCGCGAACCTCCTTCCCGCGCGCCGTGACGGCGTGGCGGTGATCGCCGGGCAGACGGCGGTCGCGGACTTCACTCTCGACCCGACCTCGATGCTGAGTGGAACGGTCAAAGACAGCACCGGGACCGGCGTGGATGGCGCCCGGATTTGGGTGATTCCGTCCGAGCGCGGCAATACCGGAATGCTGGTGACGGCCGACTCGGCGGGTCGGTACATCGTGCCCAACCTCGCCCCCGGGCGCTACGATGTGACTGCGACTCCTCCGTCAGGCCGGCCGGAGATCCTCCCCAAAACGGAGCATAACCTCGTGATCAGTAGGGGCGCAACGCAAAGCCTCGATTTCACCTTGAGTGAGGGAGGTACGATTACGGGCGTTGTGCGCGATCATGAGGGCAACCCGCTTTCCGGAACGGTGTACCTGAGCGGCGTAGGCCCTGATGCAACCGGAGCGCCCGTCCAGGGCGGGCTGTTACTCACGGCCGAGATTGGCCCGGACGGCCGCTATACTCTCGTGGGCGTTCCTGCCGGCACGTTCATCCTTCGGCCGGAGGCCTACTCCTCGGAGCCGCTGCTGTCGCAGCAGGCGCACGTCACGGTGGCCGCCGGCCAAGTGGTGGAGCACGACTTCATCCTCTCGACTGGCGGCTGCGTGAGCGGGCGTATCGTGGGCCCCTCGGGCGATGGAGTGCGGGCTCTCGTCCGGATCATCCACCCGGCTCGCGGTCCAGAGCGCGCCTTTGAGGCGCTGAGCGGTGCTGCGGGGAACTACCGCGCTACCGCCATCCCACCGGGCGTCAACTACACGGTGGTCGTCGAGCCGCTGGATGGGTCGAGCCTCCTCCGGCAGGTGAAGACGGCGACGGTCGTGGACGGTCAGGAGACGGTGGTCGACTTCCAGCTGGCTGCTGGCGCCGTGCTCACGGGCCGTGTCACGGATGGCGAAGGTAACCCCCTCGGGGGCGTCTGTGTCAACTTCCGCGGTGCGGACACGGGGCGCGTCTATACCGATGGGGAAGGGACCTACCAGATCAAGGGTCTCGCCGAGGGCGTGTATGACCTCTACTTCGCGCCACCAGTCGATCTGCCGGTCGTCGGCCAGATCGTGCGCGGGGTGACTATCACCGCCGCGGCATCGAGCGTTCGCGATGTTCAACTGGCGCCTGCCGGACGCATCGAGGGCGTCGTACAGAGCAAGACCGGGGAGCCCGTCGCTGGCGTGGCTGTCCAGCTCCACGGATCTGGAACGCCTATACCGCGCGGGCCCGAAGAGGTCCCGGCCGTAACGCCCGCGAGCCTCTCACAGGCGAGCGAAACCCAATGGGATCGGGTGATCACCGGGGCTGATGGCCGATTTGTCTTCACCGGCCTGCCCGCAGGGCATTTCACGCTGGTCGCCGAGAAACCACCGCTGGATGGGCTGGCCCCCGGCGAGGCACAGGTGGATCTGGGGCCCGGCGGCACGGCGGCGGTGACCGTTGTGACCCCGCCGGCGG
This sequence comes from Armatimonadota bacterium, assembly GCA_012512265.1. Taxonomy (GTDB): domain Bacteria; phylum Armatimonadota; class JAAZEB01; order JAAZEB01; family JAAZEB01; genus DUUU01. The sequence continues at coordinate 113,553 of JAAZEM010000058.1, forward strand.
CCAGGATCACCGGCGTGGTGCGCGGCACGGCGGGCACTCCGCTCGCCGGCATCGAGGTGATGATCAGTGGACCGCGTGTCGCGGTGGCTACGGCGACGGACGCGGGCGGCCGCTACGACTTCGCAGGGCTGGCCCCGGGCACGTATACGGTTACGGCCAGGGCGCCCTACGGCGAAGGCGTGGGAACGCGCAGCTACCGGGTGGATGTGGCGGAAGGTGCCACTCTGACGCACGATATCTCGCTGGCAACGACCGGCTCCATCGGGGGCGTGGTTCGTGGCCCGCATGGCCCGCTCCCAGGCGCGACGGTCCGATTGCGCGGCTTGGGTCAGGATGAGTCTCGCGCCACCGCGGCGGATGGGAGCTTCCTCTTCGAGCACCTTCCGGCGGGGGTGTTCCAGATCGAGATCTACCCGGGCCGGGGCGACCGGCTCAACGCCATCAAGGACGAGTTGGTTCTGGCGCCGGGCGAGGCGTTGCGCAGGGAGTTCGCGCTTCCCGCAGCAACCGGCTCGATCTCTGGAGAAGTCCGCTTCAAGGGCACCCTGACAGGTCCGATCCTGGTGGCACTCTTCGAGGCGAAGCCGGATACCGAGGCGAGCCCCGGCTTGCGCAGAACCGCCCCTGCCGCCACCCGCGGATGGGTCGCCATCGATGAGAGCGTGATTGGCAAGGAGATGCCCTTCGCGCAGTGTCGCATTGACGCGCCGGGTCCATTCACGCTGGAGGGCGTGCCGGACGGGCAGTATCACCTCTTCGCCGTGATGGATCTGAACCAAAATGACCAGGTTGATCCCGGCGAGCCGGTGGGCAAGTTCGGGAAGCCGAACGCCGTCTTCGTGCGCGGCGGGTCGGCTGTGACCGGCGTGCAGATCGTGCTCCAGGTGCCGTTTGCCGAGCTCGACCTGTCGCTGGGGCGCGTCACGCCGCAGCAGGTGGCCCCAGGTGGTACCCTCCATCTGGCAGTGACAGCGATAGGCGCGGACCGGGTTGAGGCGGAGGTGTTCGACGCTGCGACCGGCGCCTCGATGGGCATCGTGGAGCTCGCTGACGACGGCACGCGCAACGACGGCACCGCGAACGACGGCCTATACGCCGCCACCTTCGTGGCGCCGACGACAGCGGGCGACTACGTCGTGGATTTCCGCGCGAAGGATGCCGAGGGGAACTGGACCGTCCGCGTGAACTGCGCCGGCTTCACCACCGCGCCGTTCCAGAAGACGGCCCCGGTGCTGCTCCTGAACGTCGCCGCCGATCTGGCTGAGCTCCGTATCGATACGCTCGGCAACGCAACGGGTGGCAAGCTGTACGCGGCTCCGGTGAGGGATGCCGCGTCGGTGGAGTGCTACTACGCGGAGGCGCTGAGCGCGGCGGGGGTGACGTTCGATGTGTGGCGCACGATCTGCCGCGGCCCGATTGATGCGCAGACGCTGGGCGCCTACGCTGGGCCGGATAGCGTCGTCGTCGTGGCCTGGCCCTATCAGACTCCCGAGGGAATCCCCAGTTTGGATGGGGGGATCTTCGCGCACTTCTTGGATGCCGGCGGACGGCTCTTCCTCTCCGGCCAAGATGTCGCCTGGGATGCCGAGGGCGACGATCTGTACCGCTTCGACCCGGTCTTCCGCGAGTATCTGAGCGCGGGCCTGGTGACCGGGAGCGCCTCCTACGCACTCTCTGGGCGCGAGGGCGACCCCCTCTCCGATGGGTTGCGCTTCCGCGTGAGCGGCGGCGATGGCGCCAACAATCAGTCCAGCCCGGATGGGATCGTGGCGCTGCCGCCCGCACAGCCGATCTTCCATTATGAGGATGACGCCGCGGCACACACGCGCGCCCCAGCCCTGCGTCGGGGGAACGTGCGGGTGCTCTTCCCGCAGGCACGCGCGCGGAGCAAGCCGGGCCGCGCCTTCTCCGCGAAGGGCGATGGGCCGCTCTGTGGCGGGTTGAGACTGGACAACGGGCGGTATAAGGTTGTCTATCTCGCGTTTGGCCTGGAGGCGATTGCCGATGCGCAGCAGCGCGCGCTTCTGATGCGCCGCAGCTTCGAGTTCCTCACGAGCCCGCTCTCTGTGGCGGCGAGGATCGAGGCGTCGGCGTCTCCGGCCACACTGCCTGCGGATGGCTTCTCGGAGGCGGTCGTGACCGCATCCGTGTCCGATGCGAGCGGTACGCCGGTTCCGGATGGCACGCTGGTCAGCTTCCACGGCTACAACGCCTCGGTTCCGGCCAGCGCGCGCACAGCCGGCGGCCAAGCCACCGTCACGGTGCGCGCTGGCACCAAGCCCGGCCCGATGACGGTCGCGATCACCTCGGGTGCTGCCCTGGAGAACGTGGTACTCAACGGCACGGCGGCTCCGGCGGGTGTCGTTGGGGCGCGCAGTCTCAGCGAGACCACGGTTGAGGTCATCTTCGACCGCCCGATGGAGAAGGCGAGTGTCGAGAATCCTGCCAACTACGCGATCACGCCGGCGCTCGCCATTTCTGCCGCTGTTCAAAGCAGCGAGCCCAGCCGCGTGGTGTTGACCACGGCGGCGCAGATCGGCATCCGCTATCAGGTAACGGTGGCGGGCGTGCATGATGCCAGCGGCGGCTCGTTGGGCGCGCGCGTCACCGCCGTGTTCATCGGGAGCGGTCCCGAACCGGTCATCACGCTCTCCGCGAACCCCACGCAGATCTTGGGGAACGGGATGGAAGGCGCGACGATCACTGCTCGCGTGATGGCTCCTGACGGTAGACCGGTGGGTGATGGAACGCCGGTCGACTTCACAGCCAGCCTTGGAACCGTTCAGCCCGCCCAGGCGCTGACCGCGGGAGGCGAGGCCACGACGGTGTTCACGGCACCGAACGCGGGTACGTCAACGGTCACCGCGACGGTTGGCCATGTCCAGGCCACGGTGGATGTGGAGGTACTGGATGCATCGCCGGCGGCGATTGCCTTGACGGCCACGCCAACGCGGGTGGTCGCGAACGGCACCAGGACAGCCACGCTCACCGCCACGGTAACGGACCTCTTGGGCCGGCCTATGGATGGCGTGGCAGTGTCGTTCGAGACAGACCTCGGCACGGTGACGCCGGCCACAGCCATCACTGCGGCCGGCCAGGCAGGGGCAACGGTAAGCAGCACCACTCCTGGCGTTGCCACAATCACCGCGAAGACCGCCAACGGCAAGAGCGCCAGTGCGACGGTGGAGTTCGTCGAGGAAGGAGAGGGCGGCACGCTCGCCCTCACCCTTGCTGCCGATCCGCTGGAGCTTCCGGCGGATGGCGCCAGTGTCGCCACGCTGACGATCACCGTGGTGGATGAGCAGGGCAAACCCGCTCCGGATGGCACGGTGGTTACGCTGGAGACCGACAGCGGTTCGGTGCCGGCAAGCGTCACGACGAGCGAAGGGAAGGCCACGGGCACCTACACTGCGGGCACCCGAATCGGCACGGCCACGATCACGGCCACGGCAGGGCAGGCGACGCAGAGCATCCAGCTGACGTTGAAGAACCCGACGGCTCAGATCGCGGGCCAGGCTGCGGCGGTGTTTCTGCCATGCGATGGCACCAGCACGACGGAGGTCACCTTCACGCTCACCGATGGCGCGGGCCGCCCGGTGCCGGATGGCATTCCCGTCACGGTGGCCGCCACCCTGGGCACGGTGGCTCCCAATACGCTCACCACCACGGCGGGCGCGGTCAAGGTGACCTTCACGGCGGGCGCGGAGCCGGGCACTGCCCAGGTGACGGCGACCTCGGGGGATGCCTCGACGACTGTCGAGATCGCCCTCGTGCAACCTGGCGTGCCGGCGGCGGTTCGGGTGGTCGCTCTGCCGCCAGCTCTCCTGGGGGATGGAACGAGCACTGCCCGGGTGACCGCGACCGTGACCGACGTGCTGGGGCAGCCGGTTCCGGATGGAACCCCCGTCCAGTTTACGGCCAGCCTCGGTGTGATTGAGGCGAGTGCCACGACTGCGGGCGGAAAGGCGACCGTCACCTATACCGCCGCGCTGGCCACCGGCAGGGCCACGATCACGGCCACAGCGGGTGCCGCCACGGGAAGCATCGAGATCCCCCTCACTCCGGCGGTGCTGGTTGAGGGCACGATTGTCACTGCGGATGGCTCGGCGCTACCGGAGGGCATTGAGGTGAAGCTGCGCGACGCCAGTGGCGCTGTGCACGCGACGGCCACGGCCAATGCCGATGGGACCTTCCGTGTGATCAGCCACGTAACGGGTGCCGTGATCAGCGACATAACGGACGCCTTTGAACTCGTGGTCTTGCCGCCCGCCGGATCCGGATGGGTTCCGGTGCTGGTTCCGGATCTCGAACTGACAAACCAGGGTGGATCAGCGCTTCTGAAGCTATCGGTGCAGCTGCAGCCACAGCCGCAACTTGCGCCTGGACCCGGCCTGGCGATGATCACGGTGCCGTTCGCCTTCCGCGACGGCGCGGTGGAGACGGTCCTCGGAGATCCGGACGCGGTCGTCTACTGGTATGACTCCGCGGCGAAGCGTTACCGGATCGCCGGCATCGATGGCGTGCCCCCGGCGGCCCCGGGCCGCGGCTTCTGGGCGAAACCGCGCCGTGGCGGCACGCCGTATGAGATTGCCGCGCCTGCCATCCTGCCGCCGCAGGATCAGCCCTTCATGCTGCCACTCGCAAAGGGATGGCAGATTATCGGCAGCCCCTATATCACCGGGAGCATCCCGCTCTCGCAGGTGAAGGTGCTCCTCCCGGGTTCTGTGACGCCAGTGCCGCTCGGTGACCCGGCGACGATTAACCTGGTCCGCAGCTACCTGTGGACCTACAACGGCTCGACGTACGATCTCGTATCGGCGACGCCCGAAGGAAAGACGGCCGCCATCGCGCCTTACCAGGGCTACTGGATCCGTGCGCTGGTGGATGGAGTGTGGCTCGTCTTCTCGCCTCCGTCCGCGAGCGAGCCGCCGATGGAAGCCCGGCAGCGCTCGGCTTCCGCAGGCTGGCGGGCGCGGGTTGAGACTCGGGTGGCCGGGCGCGCGCACAGCGCGTGCGTATTCGGGGTGGGCCCCACGGCCTACACCATCGATGCGCCGCCTCCGCCGAGCGGGCACGCCGAGGTGCGCTTGACCACGCCTGGTGGCGAGCGCGCCGCAGTCGCGGTGCTCGAAGAGGGCACGCCGGCGAGCTGGAGCTTTGAGGTGGATACCGCGGGCGTGCCGGAGGGCGAGGAAGTCACCGTGGCATGGCCCGGCCTTGGGACGGTGCCACGAGACGTGCGCCTGGTCCTGGTGGATGAGCAGACCGGGCGGCGCCTGCAAATGCGGACGACGGCCTGCGTGACCTTCCGGGCCCGCACCGCGCCGTATCGCTTCCGGATCGAGGCGCAGAAGGCAACGGGCGCGCTGATCTCCATTTCCGGGATCACGCTCACCCCGGTGCGCGGGGCAGGCAGGAGCATCGGCTACGTGGCCAGCACCGATGCGACCGTCTCCATCACCATCAAGTCGCCCTCGGGCCAGACGCTCTCGCGTGTGGTGACCGGGCGTGCGGTGAGCCAGGGCCGGAACGAGGCCTACTGGGATGGCCGCGACTTCCGGGGCGTTCCAGTGAAAGGCATGGTCCTGGTGGAGATCACCGCGACGACGGGCGAGGGCGCCACGGTGCGTGCCGTGCGCCCGGCGATGCTGGTCGACTGACGGCCGGGCGAAACAACAGAAGGGGGATGGGCATCTGCCCATCCCCCTTCATTAAAGCGCGCGCGATTCGGCAAGCGTTTACGACTTGGATGCCGATGTGGCTGAGGAATCCGCCTTGCTCTCGGAGTCTTTCGCCGGTTCGGGCTTCCGGTAGTCGTTGACGTGGAATCCAGAGCCCTTGAAGATGACTCCAACCGGAGAGATCAGGCGCTGAATGTGACCGCCACACTGCTGGCACTGGGTCAGCGGCGGCTCGGTAATGCGCTGCATCACCTCGAAATGGGTATCACACGCTTTGCAATAGTAGTCGTAGGTTGGCACGACACACCACCCCTCTGAATTGGAGAATATCTCACCCGTAGTATAGCACAACCGTTGGCACTCTGGCAAGGCGAGTGCTAATCGGCCCGATTTCCGAGGTAGGGAATCCGAAGCCTCGGAGGCAGCGCGCAACCCGGCGCGCGGCGGTAAATCACCGCGCTGCTTGCGAGCGAAGCCCTGCCGGGCTGGGTTGGGGATACTCCTCCCAGATGTCTCAAAACGTCGGTGGCTGGGAGGAGAAGCCCTGAAAGGGCTTTGCAAAGAAGCAGCGCGGAGCTTCGAGCTCCACGCGTGCGGGCGGCCTTCTTCTTATGTCGGAATCCCAGCTAATCGGCCGGGCTTCCGAGGTAGGGAATCCGCTCCTGGGCTTAGAGGCTCCCGACTCCAGATCCGGGCCTTTTCCTCTTCCGACATGAGCTTCCGAGCGCAATGTGCTATCATCTATGTGGGTGAGGCGCTTGAGGTGGAAAGGGTCCCATCACTCCCGAAAGGGGAATTGGATGCCGGCTTTCCCGCTCGGCCAAGCGCCTATCTTCATGGTCTCGCGCGTGGCTGTGCCTCGGCCCCTTCGCGGTCCTCCGCCCGCGCTTCGCGGAAGCCTCATTGTCGAAATCCGGGATGATGGCGCCCCCCCCTGTGTAGTGCCCTCTGCATCCATGTCCGTTCCCTTTCCGTGGTATCGCTGCAGGGTGGCATGCATCCTGCAGCCCAGGGGCTTCTGGGAGGGAGCGGATCATGTCGGATTCACGCCGGCGGGAGAAACACTCCCCTGTGCCCTGCTGGAACGCGGAGGTCGATCTCGCCGGGCGGGATGCCCCCACAGACCCGCCAGCCGTGGCCAGTGGCGACTGGCTCCTCTTGCTGCCGCTCGGAGCGGGAGCCGTCGGCCTGGATCTCGGGTGCGGCGATGGCGCGCTCTCCCTTGAGTTGGCCCATTACTGCGACCAGGTCGTGGCTGTAGATCCGGATCCCGCGAACGTCCAGATTGCCCGGCGACGGGCTTCGGCGGCGGGGTTGAGTCACCTCCACGTGTGCCGCGGGAACCTGGATACGCTCATCAGCGCCCGCCGGCGGTTCGATCTGGTGGTGGTGCGTGACCCACGGCGTGTGCTCGCTGGCCTGAGGCCGGCGCAGGCGGTCGAGCGGCTGGCGGAGCTCGTTGCCCCGCAGGGCTGCCTGGCGATTGCTGCGGGTAAGCCGCCTGAAGGCGTGACGCCGTTGCAACCGGGCACGCGAGCGCGTGGCGCGCGGTCGCCGTGGTGGGGAGAATATGGCGCGCGTCGTCTCCATCGGATGCTTGAGGCGGTAGGGTTCCCGAATCCGCAAATCCTGGCGGCCGTGCCGGACCCTCATCAGCCAGAGATCCTTTTCCCCGTAGGTGGGGAAGGGCAGGGAAGAGTGGCGGGGTGCCTGATCAGTCGGTGCCTCCGACCAGGCACGGCCTCGCGGAGCACGCTCCTCTATGCCACGACTGCGCTCTCGCAATGGCGGGCGGCCCGGTGGATCTGTCCTGGGTTCTGGGTAATCGCGCGCGCGCCGGCATGCATGCGTGCCACCATGGCCGAAGAGATGGTCCGGCGCATTGTCGCACGTCCGCGCTCGGGGGAGTGGCGCCGGGGGAGCGCGACGGAGCGGGCGCGCGTGGCCTTGAGGGCACGCGACCTCAACTTCGTGCTCTCTCGTCCGCATGCGGGTGAGGGCGATCATGCCGCGCTGCTGGTGGTGCCGGCGGGCTGGGGCCATCCGGCCTGCATCCTGCGCGCCGGCCGGTGGCGTGGCGAGGCGTCACCGGTTGGTGACGGGCAGGCGGGACTGGCAGAATTGCGCAGCCGCGTTGTGGGGCGCCTGCGCGATTCGCTTCCCGAGCCACTCGGGGCCAGTGAGGTGCGAGAGCACCACGCGGCGGCCCACGCCTACATCCCCGGGGTACCCCTCCATCAGAAGGTGGTGGCCGCCAGTCCGAGGCAGGCGCGGGCCGTAGCGGAGCACGCGCTCCAGGCGGTCGCCACCTGGCTGGCAGAGCTCCACGAGCAGACGCGCGCAAGCGCGTGGCTCGAGGGAGAAGCCGTGCTGGAGAAAGTCGGGCCACTGCTGGTTCCCGCCGCCGGCGCGGCTTCGGGGGGGCCCCTCGTGAAGAGAGTGGCGAGCGGCATCGCGGAAGCGGGCTTGTGGCTGGGCGCGGCGCACAATCACCTCCGGCCGTGCCACATCCTCCTCCAGGAGGACGGGATCGCCGTCACGGGATGGGAGCATCTCGCTCTGGAGGGGCTGCCGCTCATGGATCTGCTGGGATTTGCCCATGCCCTCGGGGAGCTGCTGGCAGGTGGTGGAGCTATGGACCCGGGCGTTGCCTGGCGTTTTGCCTACCGTGAGGAGAACTGGTACTCACGCGCCGTGCGCATGGCGGTGGAGGATTACTGCGAGCGCGTCAGCATCGATCGTGCCGCGGTGCCGTTCTACCTGGCGACGACTTACCTGCGTGCCGCGGCCCGCCAGGATCCCTTTGGCAAGGCGGGCCCCCTGATCCATCTCGCGGGCTTGAGCCTCGACACGCTGGATTGGCGCTAGGCGCTCACTCTGGATCGGTGGTAGGCGCGGCCTCATCCTCCTGCTCAGCGAAGTAGGCCGAGAGGACTGCCTTGGCGTTCGATGCGAGGCGCGCGGGCACCAGGATGCGGCCCCAGGCGCCGGTCGCGGGCGTCATGATCCCGTCGTACCAGGGGATCTGGTACGACTCGACCAGCACGGGGATTCCCTCATTCTCCAGGATCCCCTTGGCCAGTGACGCCGCGACGGAGTCTCGGGGCTCCATCACAACGACAAACTCCTCGGTGCTATCGGCGTGCGGCTCCATCTCTCTCCAGAAAATGAAAAAGGCGAGCCTGCTTTTGCCGACTCGCCTGTGGTGGAGCTGAGGGGATTCGAACCCCTGACCTTCTCAATGCCATTGAGACGCGCTCCCAACTGCGCTACAGCCCCGCCCAACGACACGCTTATTATAGCGCATCATCAGAGATCTGTCAACACCTCAAGCGAGCATTTTGTAAATCTGAGTGAGAAGAATCCTCGCGTGGGGGGGGCACAACCCCTCGTCTAATACGCAACCGCCAGGAAGCCGCTTCATTGACCGGCGCGAGGCCTCATCACATCGTGAGCGCATGGTTGCCGCGGGCGCTATAACAGGCCGCCTCCGGGCCTTGGATCTTGCTTGACTCCCATTCGCGCCGGGGCTACAATAGGGCGGTTGCCCGCCCCCAGGAGAGGCGACGGGCGAAAGGAGCTCTCGCATGCTTCAGGTAGGTTCAGCATCGGTCGACATCACCCCCAATCTCGGCTGCCATCTGATCGGCTACTTCAACGACCGCATCGCGACGGCGATTCACGACCCGCTCCACGCCAAGGCGCTCGCCATCAGCAATGGCGAGATGACGATCGGCATCGTGGTCTGCGACCTGATCGCCGTGCCCGGCGATGTTGTCCGGGCCGCGAAGGAGCGGATCGCCAGCGAGACCGGGGTGCCGCCGGAGCGCGTGATGATCTGCGCCACGCATACGCACACGGGGCCGTCCATCAAGAGCTCGCTGGGCACGCCCGCCACGGAGGGCTACGCGGAGTGGGTGGCTCCGCGCATCGCCGACGCGTTTATCCAGGCGTCGCGCCAGCTTCGCCCGGCGCAGGTCGCCTTCACCCGGGGCAACTGCGCCTCCGAAGTGCACAACCGGCGGCGTGTCATGAAGGACGGCTCGGTGCGCATGAATCCCGGCTACCAGCACCCGGATATGGTGCGCCCCGCCGGACCGACCGACCCGGAGCTGGGCGTCCTCATCTTCCGGTCGCCGGATCGCGAGCCGCTCGGCGTTCTCGCCAATCTGGGGCTCCACTACGTCGGCGCCGGCGTGCATGATGCCGTCAGCGCCGACTACTTCGCCGAGTTCGGCGTGGCGCTGCAGCGAATCGCGGGCGCGCGCTTCCAGGCGATTCTCGCGAACGGCTGCTTCGGCGACATCAACAACTGTGACTTCGATAGGCCGGCGCGCACCAGCCCCGACCCCTACTTCCAGATCCGGCGCGTGGCTAACGTGGTGGCGGCCGAGGCGTGGAAGGTGTGGAACATCCTCCGCGAGGAGGATTTCCGCGACGAGGTGCCCCTGGGCGCCCAGCTGGAGATGGTTCCCTTCAAGGCGCGCGTGCCTTCGCCCGAGGAGCTGGCGCAGGCCAAGGCGCGCCTCGCGGCCGGTGACGATCCCAACGACCACGAGTGGGTTTACGCCCGCGAGCTGGTCCTGATGGAATCCGAGCCCTCCGAGTGGGAAGTGCCGATCAGCGCGATGCGGATCGGCGAGCTGGGCTTGGTGGGCTTGCCGGGCGAGGTCTTCAGCCAGATCGGCCTCGATATCAAGGCGGCGTCGCCTTTCGCGCAGACGATGCTCCTCGGGTTGGCCAACGGCACCGTGGGCTATGTGGCGACGGACCAGGCGATGGACGAGGGGAGCTACGAGACGCGCCTCTGCCGCCATGTGCGCGCTCCCAAGGGCACGCATGCCCTCTGGATGGAGACCGCTGTTCGCCTGCTCAACGGCCTGAAGGGCTAACTGCCTGCGCCATGCCTCGATCCCGAAGGGGGCGCATGCTGCCGGCCCCTTCGGGACCTCTATCCCACCCGCGTCTGTTCCCTCCAGCCGCGGGATCGCTGCCGGCCCGGGCAACGCGTGGGCGCAACTCGGTTCCCCCTGCATCGCGCGCCCCCCCACGCGCGGTGCTCGAAGCACTGCGCGTGAGGGCGGCCCTCTCCATATGTCGGAATCCCAGGAATCCCATCTCTTTCCTTGACTCTCCCGTCTGCCGAATACTACAATAGAGCCGGGGAGAAGTGGCACGGAGCCAGGTGCTGGCGGCGCAAACGGTCGGCGCCTGCTATCCGAGGCTGTCGTTTCAACCCCTTGTTGGCGTGTGGGTCTTCTCAGGTGCGCGAGGAGTGATGTGCCCCGTAAGCGCGTCCGTCTCGCGGGCCGGTGAGGGCCCCCTCATTTTAGCCGGCGGCGCATCTGTATCGCGCCGGCACGGAGGATAATCACATGGAACAGGAATCCCTGGAGCGCTTGCGGCATTCCACGGCGCATGTCATGGCCCAGGCCGTGAAGGAGCTCTTCCCCGAAGCCCGACTGGCCATCGGCCCCCCAATCCAGGATGGCTTCTACTACGATTTTGACGTCCCCCGTCCCTTCACGCCGGATGATCTGGAGCGGATTGAAGCCCGCATGCGCGAGATCATCGCGGCCGACCATCCGATCACGCGGACCGAGCGGTCGCGCGAAGAGGCGATCCGCTACTTCGAGGAGCGCGGCGAGGTCTATAAGGTGGAGCTGATCCGGGAGATCCCAGAAGAGACGGTCAGCTTCTACAGCCAGGACAACTTCGTTGACCTCTGCCGCGGGCCGCATGTGGATAGCACCGGCGAGATCAAGGCGTTCAAGCTCCTCTCGGTGGCCGGGGCCTACTGGCGTGGCAACGAGAAGAACCCGATGCTCCAGCGCATCTACGGCACCGCCTGGCCGACGCAGGAAGAGCTGGATGCCTATCTGGCAAACCTGGCGGAGCGCGAGCGCCGGGATCATCGTCGCCTGGGCAAGGAGCTGGATCTCTTCAGCCAGCATGAGGAGGTGGGCGCCGGGCTCATCTTCTGGCATCCCAAGGGCGCGATGATCCGCCACCTGATCGAGAGCTTCTGGAAGGAAGAGCACATCAAGCGTGGCTACCAGTTCGTCTACACGCCGCACATCGCCAGCGAGGAGCTGTTCCGGATCAGTGGCCACCTGGAGAAGTACTCCGAGAGCATGTATGCCCCCATTGATATCGAGGGCCAGCCCTACCGGCTGAAGGCGATGAATTGCCCTGGGCATATCATGATCTACAAGACTCACCTCCGCTCCTATCGCGACCTGCCGATACGCTATGCGGAGCTGGGCACGGTGTACCGCTTCGAGCGCTCGGGCACCCTCACCGGGATGCTTCGCGTGCGCGGCTTCACCCAGGATGACGCGCACATCTTCTGCACGCCCGAGCAGCTGGTGGGCGAGGTGATTGGCGTCCTGGACTTCGTGGACTACGTCATGGCCCGCTTCGGCTACACATACAAGGCCTACCTGGCGACCCGGCCGGAGAAATCGATTGGCTCCGACGAGGTCTGGGAGCACGCCACGCGCTCGCTGATTGAGGCGATGGATGCGCGCGGGCTCAACTACGAGGTGGATCCGGGCGGAGGCGTCTTCTACGGTCCGAAGATCGACATCAAGCTGTATGACGCCCTTGGGCGCGAGTGGCAGGGCCCGACGGTTCAGGCCGACTTCAACATGCCGGAGCGCTTCGATGTCAACTATGTTGGGCCAGACGGCGCCGAGCATCGCGTGGTGATGATCCATCGCGTGGTGCTTGGCTCGATGGAGCGCTTCGTCGGCGGGCTGATCGAGCACTACGCGGGCGCCTTCCCGACGTGGCTGGCGCCGGTGCAGGTAATCCTCCTGCCCATCGCGGAGCGGCATGGCGAGTACGCGCACCAGGTGGCCGCCGAGTTGCGCGCGGCCGGCCTGCGCGTGCAGGTCGATGACCGCTCGGAGAAGACGGGCTTCAAGATCCGCGAAGCGCAGCTTCAGAAGATCCCCTACATGCTGGTGACGGGCGATCGCGAGGTGGAGCAGCGTTCCGTCTCCGTTCGCTCGCGCGATGCCGGCGATCTCGGCGCGATGAGCGTCGAAGGCTTCCTCCGCAAGATCCAGGAGGAGGTGGCCGGCTAGCCGCCACCCCAGGCGGGATGGCGCTTTTCTGACGCGCGGGCCTGCAGGCGTGCCTGTTGGCCCGCGCGTAGTCCCTCTTCTTGAGAATGGATGGCGGCAACATCTGCTTCTTCGACGGTCACGTGAAGTGGTACCGCTTCGAGAAAGGGCCGATCCCTGCGCCCTGGGCTGCCCCGTACTCCGATGATTATTCCATCCACCCGCCCAAGGAGACCTTCTGGAACGTGTGGTAGCCAGGCTCAGGACTAACGTTTCGCGGGGCTGCCGGCGCGTGCAACGGCACGGCTAGGCGGCCCCTCTCTCTGTCTGACCTCTTCACCCTCCGCGGTATCGCGCCTGGCAGCGAAGAGCGCCGATGCCTGCAGGAAGCCGGCAGCCGCCACAGAAACCACCGGATCGGGAAGCCGTGAAGCCCGTGAAGGGAGAGCGACCATGTCCGACGTTCGCTACACCAGCCGTGAGGAGAGCCTGCGCTGGTTCCGTGAAGCAAAACTGGGGATGTTCATCCACTGGGGCGTCTATGCGCTCTTGGAAAAGGGAGAGTGGATCCAGGAGGTCGAGGGGATCCAAGGCGAGGAGTATGAGAAGCTGCCGCCGCAGTTCACCGCCGAGAAGTTCGATCCCCGCACCTGGGTGGATCTGGCCCGCGAGGCCGGTTGCCGCTACATCACCTTCACCACGAAGCATCATGATGGCTTCTGCCTCTTCAACACCGCGACGACCGACTACAACGTGATGAACACGCCCTGCGGGCGTGATATCGTGCGCGAGCTCACCGAGGAGTGCCACCGCCAGGGCCTGCGGATGCATTACTACTACTCCATCATGGATTGGCACCATCCCGATTACCTCCCGCGCCGGTCGTGGGACAAGCGCCCTGCGGATGGCTACGATATGGCCCGCTACCGCGAGTACATGAAGGAGCAGCTTCGCGAGCTGCTCACTCAGTATGGCCCTGTAGGCTGCCTCTGGTACGATGGCGGCTGGATGCATACCCCGGAGTACATGGACTCCGTTCGCATGAACGCGATGGTGCGCGAGATCCAACCGCATATTCTGATCAACGACCGTGCCATGACCCCGGAGGACTTTGGCACCCCCGAGCAGCGCGTTCCCGCGACCGGGCTGACCAACCCCGATGGCAGCCCGCGCGTCTGGGAGGCCTGCCTCACGATCACCTCGCACTGGTGGGGGTATGATGCCCACGAGACGAAGTTCAAGAGCCCGGCGGAAGTCCTCCGCATCTTCATCGATGTCGTGAGCAAGGGCGGCAACCTGCTCCTGAACGTCGGTCCGAAGCCGGATGGAACCATCCAGGATGAGTTCGTTGCCGTCTTCCGCGCTCTGGGCGAGTGGATGTGCGTCAACGGCGAGGCGATCTACGCGACGAACGCCAGTCCATTCCGCCGGCTGCCCTTCTTCGGGCGCGTCACGCGCAAGGGGAACCGGCTCTACCTTCACGTCTTCGATTGGCCGCGCGATGGCGTGCTCCGACTGGTCGGACTGAAGACGGAGGCGACCGCTGCCTGGCTGCTGGCGCAGCCGGACGTGCGCTTGACGCTCGACCGGGATGGGGATACCCTGTGCATCCGCGTGCCCGCGAGCGCGCCGGACCCGGTGGCGAGCGTGGTGGCCGTCGAACTCGCGGGCGAGCCCGTGGTGGAGCAGCTCGTTTTGAAGCCGGATGCCGATGGTCGCGTGAACCTGCCCGCTCTCTATGCTGATGTGCATGGGCCCCATGGCCAGCGCGCGCGCCTGGAAGCCGTGGATGGCGTCGTTCAGGTGGGCAACTGGATCAACCCGAGAGACCTGGCCGCGTGGGACTTCGAGCTGCCTGAGGCTGGCGAGTATGAGGTGATCCTGAACTACGCGTGCCCGCCCGAGCAGGCCGGGGCCACGGTGGCCGCGGTCAGCTACCCGGACGAGCGCTTCCTGGGCCGCAGCGGGCCGGAGGAGATTCCCGATGACCCCGCGCCGAAGGTGACCGGAACAGTCGCTGCCACCGCATCCGCAACCGACTTCCAGCGGCTGCGCCTGGGCCGGCTCTCATTGCCTGCGGGCAAGAGCTACCTGGTGATCAAGGCGCTGGAGATGCCGAACGGCGCGGTGATGAACCTGCGCGGTGTGGAGCTGACGCAGGCTTGAGGCGTTCAGGTGGCAAGGAGACCTCTCAGGCAGGAGAGCAGGGGATGGGGGAGCGCCTGAACCCGGAAGAGATCCTCCGCGGCCTGCATACCGGATGGATGGGCCACCGGCTGGAAACGCGCGAGGAGACGGAATCGACGAACGACGACTGCATCGCTCTGGCACGTGCCGGGGCCCCGGCTGGCACGGTCGTCGTCACCAACTGGCAGAGCGCCGGCCGGGGCCGGAGGGGTCGCTCCTGGGTGGCCCCTCCGGGCTCGGCGATCCTTCTCTCGGCCGTGCTGCGCCCGGCGTTTCCGCCGGGTGCGGTCGGCCGGGTCGGGATGGCCGCGGCGCTTGCGGTGGTGGATCTCCTCGCGCGCGCCCGCGGCCTCTCAGCGCGCGTGAAGTATCCGAATGACGTTCTGATCGCTGGGAAGAAGGTGGCCGGGGTGCTCCCCGAGGCCTACGTGGCCGGCGGGCGCCTGGAGTGGGTGGTCATCGGAATCGGGATCAACCTGCGGCGCGAGGCCGTTCCCCCTGGCCTGGAAGCACAGGCGACCAGCATGGAGGAGCACGCGCCGCTCCCCGAGCGCGATGGCATGATCCGTTCCCTGCTGGAGTGCCTGGAGCGGCGTGTCGAGCAAGCAAATGAGGATCCGGGTGTGCTTGCGGCGGCCTGGCGGGCGTGTGACACGGTGCTCGGCCAGCACGTTTCGCTCCAGGCCGGGCTGGAGCGCTTCAACGGTCTCGCCGTCGATATCGATCAGGATGCGCGCCTGCGCCTGCGCCTCACCGATGGTTCCGTGCGCTGGCTCACTCCCTCCGAGGTCACCTTCCGGACTTCGCTGTCGTCTTGAACCACCGCGCAGGCATCCGGGTGCTTCACCCGGTGGGCTACCGGAGGCGGCGCCACTCCGGGGTAGAGGGCGGGGGCTCCTCGCCCGGGGCTGGTCCGACACGCACCACACGCCAGCGCCCACTCCGGATCCCGCGCTCGATTGCCTCTCGGATCCGCCGTTTCACCCGGTTGCGAACAAACGGGAACATCAGCGCGAGTCCGGCCACGTCGGTCAGGATTCCCGGAGCGAGGAGGAGCGCGCCGCCCACCAGGATCAGCAGGCCGTCGAGCAGGCCGTACGTGGGCACGCGCCCGGCGGCCAGATCACCCTGGATCCGGCGGATCACGCGTAGGCCCTGGCTCTTCGCAAGTAACGTGCCCGCGACACCCGTGAAGAGGATGAACCCGAGCGTTGGCCACAGCCCGATGCGCTGCCCAAGCAGGACGAGCAGGCTCAGGTCCAAGATCGACAGCAGCCCAAGGAGCAGGATCACCCGCGCGAGCATGACGCCCTCCCGCCGAAAGCTGGGGAGACGAGAGGCCGGGTGGCATGCACCATCGCCTGCGCGTCCCTAAGAAGCGCGCCACGCGCCCGCGGCTTGTCCGCCTGTGCCTGTTGCCACGATTCGACCACGGTGCCTCCTGCTCGTCTCCCCAGTTTCGAGTCCTTATCGGAGCGTGCCCGCTTTTAGCCCGCGTACAAACGCCGCGATCTCGGATGTTGCCCCGCCAGCGCGCCCGATCCGGTTCACCAGGGCGCTCCCGACCACGGCGCCATCGGCCAGTCGCGTCACCTGGCGGACCTGCTCGCGAGTCGAGATCCCGAAGCCAACGGCGATCGGTTTCTCGGTATGCGCGCGAATCCGCTGCACCAGGCCGGGCAGGTCGTCGGGGAG
Source organism: Armatimonadota bacterium (assembly GCA_012512265.1). Taxonomy (GTDB): domain Bacteria; phylum Armatimonadota; class JAAZEB01; order JAAZEB01; family JAAZEB01; genus DUUU01. Next base: position 130,186 of record JAAZEM010000058.1, read on the forward strand.
CGCCTCGCGCGCGCCGGTGACCCCCGTGCGCGAGACGCAGTAAATGAACCCGCTCGCCTTCTCCGCGACGCGCCGGATCCGCTCGTCCGTGCTCGTCGGCGCGAGTAGGAAGATCGTATCCAGTCCCTGACGTCGGGCGCGTGCCAGCCACTCGTCCGCCTCCTCAGGGGGCAGATCCGAGGGGATGATGCCATCGACGCCGACCGCCACGGCATCGGCGGCGAAGCGTGCCAGGCCATACCGCAGGATCGGGTTGTAGTAGCTCATCAGAACCAACGGCACCCGGATCTTGCGCCGTACCCGTGCCACGCACTCCAGCACGCCCGCGAGCGTCGTGCCGTTGTGCAGGGCGCGCAATGAGGACGCCTGGATGCTGGGACCATCGGCGACAGGGTCAGAGAAGGGAACGCCCAGCTCAATCAGATCCGCGCCGCTCTCCGCCACCTGGAGGATCAGTTCCTCGGTCGCGGAAAGACTCGGGTCGCCCGCGGTGAGGAAGCAGATGAGTGCGCCCTCTCGCTTCGATAGTTCCTGAAACTTCTCTTCGATGCGCGTCATTCCTCTCCCTTGCCTTTCCCGTTCCTCGCCGCCAGGATGCGGGCAACCTGCTCCACATCCTTGTCGCCGCGCCCGGAGAGGTTTACCAGGAGCACGGCGTCCTTGCCCATCTGAGGGGCGATCTTCAGCGCGTGCGCCACGGCGTGCGCGCTCTCCAATGCGGGGATGATCCCTTCCAGCTCGGAGAGAAGCTGGAACGCTGCCAGCGCCTCCGAGTCGGTGACGGCCACGTATTCGGCCTTCCCGTGCTCCTTGAAGTAGGCGTGTTCCGGGCCCACGCCGGGGTAGTCCAGACCCGCGGAGACCGAGTGGGTGCCCAGCACCTGGCCATCGTCATCCTGCAGGAGGTAGGAATGGGTTCCGTGGAGCACGCCCGGCGAGCCGGCCACCAGCGTCGCGGCGTGGGCCCCGGTATCAAGCCCGCGCCCGGCGGCCTCCACGCCGATCAGCCGGGTGCCAGTGTCGATGAACGGGAAGAAGATCCCAATCGAGTTGCTCCCGCCGCCGACGCAGGCGACGATCGCGTCCGGCAGGCGGCCCTCATACTCCAGGATCTGGGCCTTCGCCTCGCGTCCGATCACCGATTGCAGGTCGCGCACGAGCATCGGGTAGGGGTGCGGGCCAATCGCCGAGCCGATGACGTAGTGCGTCGTGCGCACGTTGGTGACCCAATCGCGGAGCGCCTCGTTCACCGCGTCTTTGAGCGTCTTCGTTCCGCTGCTCACGGGCACCACCTCGGCGCCCAGGAGGCGCATCCGGAAGACGTTCAGCGCCTGGCGCGCGACGTCTTCCTCGCCCATGTAGACCGCGCACTCCAGTCCGAAGAGGGCGCACGCCGTCGCCGTGGCCACGCCATGCTGGCCGGCCCCGGTTTCGGCGATCACCCGCTTCTTTCCCAGACGGCGGGCGAGGAGGACCTGCCCCAGGGCGTTGTTCAGCTTGTGCGAGCCGGTGTGGCAGAGATCCTCGCGTTTCAGATAGATCTTTGCCCCGCCGCAGTGCGCGGTGAGCCGGGCCGCGTGGGTGAGCCGCGTTGGCCGGCCGACATACTCGCGCAGGTAGTACTCCAGCTCGCGCTGGAACTCCGGATCGCGACGGGCCGCGTCCCACGCCTGGGAGAGCTCGTCGAGCGCCGGAATGAGTGTCTCCGGCACGTATCTCCCGCCAAACCGGCCGAAATGCCCGAGCTCGTCGGGCACGGGTTGATGAATCGCCGCCACGATGACCTTCCTTTCTTCTTTCTACGCGGCCCTGCCACGACGGCGCGGGCCGATTGCGCGTGTCACTATCGATACAGGTTATCCGCCTCGCGAACCTGGGCCATGAAGGCGCGGAGGCGCTCGGGATCCTTCACGCCGGGCGCGGCTTCAACGCCGGACGAGACATCCACGGCGTAAGGGCGGACCTGGCGCACCGCCTCCGCCACGTTCCCGGGGTGGAGACCGCCCGCCAGAAACATGGGCCGGCCTAACCCGAAGTATTCACCAGAATACTTCAAGAGAAGTCCCTTGTCTGGTGATATACCGTTGTCGCTGCAAGCGCCCAGTGGCAGGGTGTTTTCGGGGGCAGTGTCCACGAACTCGCGCCACGCCTGGCAGAGAGACTTCTTTTCATTATTCTGATGAATAATGCGGGCTAAGGCGGTGGCCCGCGCCGCGAGCGTCCAATCAAACACCTGGCCGGTGCCTCCCGCCGCGCCTGGCACGTGGGCGTCGAGCAGGATGGCGTCGCAATAATCGAGGTAGCGCGGGATCTCGGCGAGTGTCTCCTCGCCTCGGACGCGGAACGCGCGCGCGATCCACGCGCCGGTTCGGGCACGCACCTCGCGGAGCACATCCGGCGGCTCGTCGCCATGGAGCTGGATGGCGCGCAAGCCCGTGGCGCGCGCAATCTCCGCTACCTCGGCGGCCGGAGAGTTCACAAAGACGCCGGTAGGAGTCACCAACGGCGGCAGGGCCGAGATGATCTCGCGTGCCTTTTCGGGTGTCACGCGCCTGGGACTTGGCGCGAAGACGAACCCGAGGGCATCGGCGCCGGCCTCGACCGCCGCCAAGGCATCCTCCACCCGGGTGATCCCGCACACCTTGACCCTGGTTCTCATCGCGCCACTCCAACCAGCTCGCGCACTCGTGGCGTGATCCGTGGCGCGCGCATCAGCGCCTCGCCGACGAGAATGGCGCGCGCGCCCGCGGCTGCCACGCGCTCCACGTCGGCGCGCGTGAAGATCCCGCTTTCGCTCACCACGACGCGATCCGCGGGCACCAGGGGCGCCAGCTCCTCCGTCGTCGCCAGTGTGGTCTGGAAGGTGCGCAGGTCGCGGTTGTTGATTCCGATGACGCGCGCCCCGGTGGCGCAGGCGCGCTCCAGCTCGGCCCGATCGTGTACCTCCACGAGCGTGTGCAGCCCAAGCTCGCCGGCCAGATCCAGGAGCCGGCGCAGCTCGCCATCCGGGAGCGCCGCGATGATGAGGAGGACCGCGTCGGCCCCGGCGGCGCGCGCCTCATAGAGCTGGTAGTCGTCGATGATGAACTCCTTGCGCAGCACCGGGAGCGGCGTGGCATCCCGGACGAGCGAAAGGTAGCGGAGCTCCCCCTGGAAGTAGCGCCGGTCGGTGAGCACGGAGATGGCCGCCGCACCGCCTTCGGTGTAGGCTGTGGCGATCGCCGCCGGGTCGAAATCGGCGCGGATCACGCCTTTGCTTGGCGAGGCGCGTTTCACCTCGGCGATCAGGTTCACCTGTCCGGGCCGACCCACGGCGCTTGTGAAGTCGCGGCATGGGGGCAGGCTATCGATGCGCGCGCGTAGCTCTGCGAGCGGGGTCTCTTTTTTCGCCCGTGTCACCTCTTCCCGCTTCCAGGCGAGGATCTCATCGAGAAACATGGGGCCTTCTCCTATCCAGATCTCCCGTGGCCTTACTGGTGGCTCACCCGCCGCAGGGCTTCCAGCTTGGCGCGTGCCGCACCGGAATCGATCGACTCCTGGGCGAGAGCGACGCCTGTCTCCAGGTCGGGCGCCTTGCCGCCCGCGACCAGGGCGACGGCGGCGTTGAGGACGACGATATCGCGCCGGGCGCCCGGCTCGCCATCCAGAACACGCAGTAGGATCTCGGCGTTGCCTTTAGCATCCCTGCCCTTTAGCTCGTCGGGATGGGGCGGGCGGAAGCCGAGCGCCGTGGGGTCGATCCGGTAGCTGTGCACGTCGCCATCGCGCACCTCGGAAACGAGCGTCTCGCCCGTCGTGCTGATCTCATCCAAGCCGCCGTGCCCATGCACCACGAAGGCACGGCGAATGCCTAGGTTGGCAAGCACGCGGGCGAGGATCTCCGTGAGCGCGGGGTGGAAGACGCCAAGAAGCTGGGCCGGCGCGCCGGCGGGATTGGCCAGTGGCCCCAGGATGTTGAAGATCGTCCGGATGCCGAGCTCGCGCCGGACCGAGGCGACGTTCTTCATCGCGGGGTGAAACGCCTGAGCGAAGAGAAAGCCCACGCCAATCTCGTCGATCGCCTGGGCGACGCGGTCGGGAGTCATCTTCAGGTTGATTCCCAATGCCTCGAGCACGTCGGCGCTCCCGCAGGGCGAGGAGACCGATCGGTTTCCATGCTTCGCGACGCCGAGGCCGGCGCCCGCGACCACGAACGCCGCCGCCGTGGAGATGTTGAACGTGCCGGTGCCGTCGCCGCCGGTGCCGCAGGTGTCGACCAGGTCGGGGCGCTGCGGGCGCACCGGGATGGCATGAGATCGCATCGCCTCTGTGAACCCGGTGATCTCATCCACGCGCTCGCCCTTCATCTTGAGCGCGGTGAGGAGCGCCGCGGTCTGCGCGGGCGTGGCCTCGCCGGTCATGATGGCGTGCATCAGCGCCGCCGCCTCCGAGCGGGTGAGGTCCATGCCGGTGGTGGCTTTGCGGACGGCGTCGACGACGGCCGGGGAGCCCTGCTCGGGAGCCGCCCCGGTGGGAGCCACAGGCGATGCCGGGCGTGCCGCGGGAGGGTGTACGCGCTCCGGTGGCCGGGCTTCTGCATTCGCGGGGGCACCGGCGAGGAAGTTCCAGAGGAGCTCCTTGCCGTGTTGCGTCAGGATCGCCTCCGGGTGGAACTGCACCCCCTCGATCGGATAGTCGCGGTGGCGGATCCCCATCACCTCGCCCTGGTCGGTAGTCGCGGTGATCTGGATGCACGCGGGCAGGGTCTCCTTCCGGAGGATCAGCGAGTGGTAGCGGGTTGCCTGGAAAGGAGAGGGAATGCCGGTGAAGAGGCCCTTGCCATCGTGGTGAATCGGCGACGTCTTCCCGTGCATCAGCCGGGGCGCGCGAACAACCTCTGCGCCGAAGGCGTAGCCAATCGCCTGATGCCCCAGGCATACCCCCAGGATCGGCACGCGCCCGGCAAACCGGCGCACCACCTCGACGGTGAGGCCCGCTTCTTCCGGGGTGCCGGGGCCCGGCGAGAGGACGATCCGCTCCGGCGAGAGGCGCTCGATCTCGTCCAGGGTGAACTGGTCGTTGCGCAAGACGGTCAGCTTCTGGCCCATCTCCGAGAGGTACTGCACCAGGTTGTAGGTGAACGAGTCGTAGTTGTCAACAACGAGAATCATCCGGTTCCTCCCTCTAAAGGCCCGTCTCGGCCACTTCGATGGCACGCAGGAGGGCGCGCGCTTTGTTGAGGCACTCCTGATACTCGCGCTCAGGCACGGAGTCGGCGACGATTCCGGCGCCCGCCTGGAGGTGCGCGATGCCGTCCTTCAGCACCAGCGTGCGGATGGTGATGCACGTGTCCATGTTGCCGCTGTAGCTGAAGTAGCCGATGGCGCCGGCGTAGGGCCCGCGCCGGTGCGGCTCCAGCTCCTCGATGATCTCCATCGCCCGGACCTTGGGCGCGCCGGTGACGGTGCCGGCGGGGAAGCAGGCGCGGAGCACGTCGTATTGGTCCTTATCAGGGCGAAGCTCCGCGACGATGTTGGAGACGATGTGCATCACGTGGCTGTACTTCTCAACCGCCATCAGCTCGTCGACGCACACGCTTCCGGGTTGGGCCACGCGCCCGAGGTCGTTGCGCCCCAGGTCAACGAGCATGATGTGCTCGGCGCGCTCCTTCTCGTCGGCCAGGAGGTCGGCCTCCAGGCGGCGGTCATCCTCCTCGGTGCGGCCTCGGGGGCGCGTGCCGGCGATGGGACGTAGGGTGATCTGCCCCGCCTTTTGCGTCACCAGGACTTCCGGCGACGAGCCGATGATCTGGAGGTCGCCATACGAGAGGTAATACATGTAGGGCGAGGGGTTCAGCGAGCGGAGCGCGCGGTAGATGTCGAAGCCCCCGGCGCGCGTCGGGCGCGAGAAGCGCTGCGACAGGACCACCTGGATCGCGTCGCCCGCGGCAATGTAGTCTTTCGCCCGGCGTACCGCCGCTTCGAACTCTGCTTGCGTCAGGTTGCTTTGCAGCGGAGCAGGCGCGACTTCTCTTGGATGTGCGGGGGCCTCTTCCGGGAGGGGCTGGCGCAGTCGATCCACGAGCGCGTCGATCTTGGCGACGGCCTGGTCGTAAGCCGCGTCTGGGTCTCCTTCCACGCGGGCGTTGGCCAGCGCCAGGATCTTGTGCTTCACGTGGTCGAAGATGAGCAGCGTGTCGGTGAAGACGAACTGGCAATCGGGGATGCCAAGCGGGTCCTCGCTCTCCTCGGGAAGCCGCTCGAAGAAGCGAACCAGGTCGTAGGAGAGGTAGCCCACGGCGCCGCCGCAGAAGGGGGGCAGCGCCGGGTCGGGCACGTAGCGGTAGCGCCCGGCGATCTCCTTCAGCAAGTGGAGAGGATCCTGGCCTGGGGCAAGGGTGAGCGTGTTCGTCTGGCCTGCCTCGGTGACCGTCGCCTGGCGGCCGCGTGTCTGGAGGACGAGGAAGGGAGCGGCGCCGAGGAAGGAGTAGCGCGCCAGGCGCTCTCCACCAGCGACGCTCTCCAGGAGGAAGGCGTGTGACCCGCCGGTTGCCTTTCGAAAGGCGGAGACCGGCGTCTCCATGTCTGCAAGGATCTCCCGGTAGACGGGAATCAGGTTTCCCCGGGCCGCTCGGGCCCGAAACTCTAGGCGGTCTGGCCGGATCATCAGGGTGCTCCTCACTCTTCCAGAATCGCCGCGTGCGGCGGCGATGGGTGTGGAATCAAAAAGAGCCGGGGCTCACACGCCCACGGCTCTGGGAAGCACTTCTCTGATGAGGCCGCGGGCGGTGAAACCGTTCGCCCGCAGCCCTCCGGCTGTTAAGTCTGCCAGGCCCCAGAGATGCGCGCACGGGTGGCAGACCGGGCGAACGGTCGCCACCACCACCAGGAGTTGCTCCCGGTCATCACGCGCTGTACTGTTGCCTGTTCGTTCACTCAATCACTCCATTCGGGCGGGTGCCCCGCCCGGATGCGTGCATTATACCAACAGCCTGTTAGGCTGTCAAGCACTTCTTGCGGTGAAAGCGGAACGCGGTGTTTCAAGCCTCGCCCACCGAGAGCGTCTGCACCTCCCGGTTGTCCAGGTCGACAACGCGGATCGCGTGGTTATTGGTGTCCGCCACGTAGAGCCGGCCATTCGCGATGCTGAGGCCCCCCGGCTCCCAGAAGCGTGCCTCATCTCCAGGGCCATCCTGGTGGCTGGCCTCTCCGGTGCCCGCGAACGTCTCGGCGGTCCGGCGCGCGGGATCGATGCGCTTAATCTTATTGTTGTAGGTGTCAGCAACGTAGAGGGAGCGGTCGTGGAAGGCCACCCCGAGCGGGTGCTGCAGGCGAACCGTCCGGCCCTGGCCATCGC